>JAAUPA010000022.1 GCA_012034615.1 Leptolyngbyaceae cyanobacterium CSU_1_4
CCGCTCAAAGGCTACTTCAATTGGTCGCTGTTTCGACAATTTTGAGTGGGCATGGGGCTACGAAAAAACGCTTCGGCATGACCTATGTGGATTACGTCACGCAGAAGCGCACGTTGAAGGAAAGCGGTCACTACTACAAGCAGGTGATTGCCAACAACGCGCTGCCAGAGTAATCACGTTTCACTGACTGAATAAGGCGAAGTTCCAAAAGCAAACCTCAACCCTGCCCTTCTCCACCTTGGAGAAGGGTCAAACGTCCCTCTCTGCAGGAGAGGGATTTAGGGTGTGGGCGATTGGGCAAGTTGCCGATCGCGGGAACTAGGGAAAAAGGCGATCGCAGGGCAGAATACTAAGCACATTCTGGGCAAATTCTGGATAACTGTAGAATAATCAATAACCCGACGCCCCATGCCTGTGGATGCTTTCTATCGGTTTAACCAGATTCAGCCTGCCTATCGCAAATGGGTAGGCGACAAATCCCTTTACCTCGGATTATTAGCGCAACAGGGTTGTCCCGTGATTCCAGGGGTGGTGATCTCTGCCCAAATGCTCCAAAACTTTTTGGAGCAAATTCAGTGGACAGAGCCACTGTTTACAGATTTACCCCATTCTTCGCTGTGCCTAGATGTAGAGAATTTTCAACAGTTACAGGCGATCGCCCAACGCATTCGCCATGCCATTCAAAGCGCTTCTCTTCCAGAATCTTGGTTGACCGAAGTAGAAGCCGCCACTCAGGGCTGGCAGGCTGAGAGCCTCATTTTGCGCCCGTCCTTAGCTCTATCGGCAAAGCTGGATCCGACGCTGAGTGCCCAAACCCGAGGGCTGATGGCATCCCAAATGTGTTGGCCGAATCGAGCGGCGATCGCCAACGGCATTAAGCGAGTTTGGTCGGAGTTATTTCGTGCCAAAAGTTTGTTCTACTGGCAGCGCATGGGCATTCAAATTCAGCAGGTGCGCTTGGCGGTTTTGGTGCAGCCCCTGGGTGGAGCGATCGCCTCAGGTGAAGTGCGTCTTTTTGAGCAATCTTTAGAAATTCGGGCAGTTTGGGGCTTGGGGACAGCTCTAGTCAAGGGAGAAGCCAGTCCGACTACGTATACGATTCAAAAACAAGCCGAACAGCCTATTTATGACTCAGGTCAGCAAAACTTTGCCTACGGCATCTTCAATCAAAGCGGCGAGCTAAGCCACGAGATCAGCCACGAGCTAAGCGATCGCTCAGATCTCAGCATCAGAGCGGAAGAAGCATCACCCCTGCAAATTTTTCCGCTCGACCCAGCCCAGCAAACGCGATCGCCCCTCAATCTTGAACAGATCCAACAGCTTGTGGCACTCACTCAAACGGCAGCAGCAACTTTAAAAATGCCTGTAGAGCTAGAGTGGATGCTCCTGGATCTAGCGCCCCAAAAGCCTACCCTTTACATCACCCAAGCCATTCCTCAATTTAAAGTGTCCCATCCGGCACGCGCAACCCCCTCTAGAGGGCAGTCTCTCTATGGGCTAGCCGCTGCACCCGGACAGATAACGGCGATCGCCTGGGTGATTGATTCAACGGGGCTTTTGCCGTCTGATCTGCCCGCAGGCGTGGTTCTGGTGACCCAAACCCTTTCGCCCGATTGGTTGCTGTCTTTAAGGCAGGTCGCGGGCGTGATTGCAGAACAGGGCGGCATGACCAGCCATGCGGCAATTGTGGCGCGGGAAATGGGCATTCCGGCGGTGCTAGGAATAGCCGGAGCCACACGGCTGATTCGATCGGGCGATGCGGTTCGGGTGAATGGCGATCGGGGGGAGGTTCAGTTCGTGGATTTAGGAACCCTCGAACGAGCAAGCTTGCCCCAAACAACTGCTGCCCGCCTCGCCCCGCGAATCTCTCAAACCCAAGAACGGCAAGGACAGCGACCGATCGCCCTACCCAAATTATGCTCACCCTCAGCCAACCTGAGTCGATCGCCCGATCGGTCACTTTGCCTGTAGGGGGCGTGGGCTTACTGCGTTCTGAACTCCTGTTGATAGAAGCGCTCGATCGCCAACATCCTAGACTTTGGCTAGAACAGGGGAGAAAACACGAGCTCATCGATCGCATTGCCCAGCAAATTCGCCCCTTCGCCGAAGCGTTTCATCCTCGCCCTGTGTTTTACCGCTCCCTCGATTTGCGTTCCCATGAGTTTTCCACCTTGGCAGGGCAATCGCCAGAGCGATATCCCATGTTGGGGCTGCGAGGCACCCTCAGCTATCAACGAACCCCGGCCTCAGTTTGAGGTCGAGCTGTTGGCATTGCGGCAGTTCAGCGGTGGGCTATGACCAGGTTCAGTTGCTGCTGCCCTTTGTGCGAACTGTCGAGGAATTTGTCTTTTGTCGTCAAATGGTGGAACGTGCAGGGCTAACCGAGAATCCTCATTTTCAACTGTGGATTATGGCAGAAGTGCCTTCTGTTTTAATGCTGCTGCCCGAGTATGTGGCGGCGGGTGTTCAGGGAATTGCGATCGGCAGCAATGATTTGACGCAACTGATGTTGGGGGTTGATCGGGAGCATTCAGACATGGCGATCGCCTTCGCCCCCCATCACCCAGCAATGCTGCGGACGTATCGACAATTAATCATGGGTGCCCAACAGGCAGGCATTCCTTGTACCCTCTGCGGATACGTTGCCACTCAGTACCCAGAAATGATTGAGGTGTTAGTGCATTGGGGAATTACTGCGATTTCGGTCAGTCCTCATGAGGTAGAACAGGTTCAAAACGCGATCGCCCGTGCCCGTTCTACTCCATTGCCGGGTTTACCGCTTGCCTCTCCATCCCACTCCTTTCCACCGGACAGATCTGCACCTTAAAAACCTCTGCGAACGCTTCTACCATTTGGGGCTGCACCTCTGCCACCTGCACCCCAGGCACAAACTCCACCAAGCTACCCACCGACCGATCGCCAATTCCACAGGGCACAATTTGCTGGAACCCTGACAAATCAGGACAGACGTTCAAAGCAAACCATGCATGGTGATCCAGCGGCTGACTTTAATGCCGATCGCCGCTAGTTTTCGTCCTTCTACCCAAACTCCTGTTAACCCGGCAACTCGTTCGCCTTTAAGGTCATAATTCGCCAATACTCGAATTAAAACTTCTTCCAACTGCCGCAAATACCAATGCAAATCTTGTTGGTAGTACCGCAGGTTCAAAATAGGATAGCCCACTATTTGCCCCGGACAGTGGTAAGTCACTTCACCGCCTCGTTCGGTGCGGCACAGTAAGTGAGAGCTTTGTGCCGGGTCAAACTTGAGAAACTCTAAACTCGAACCTTGACCCAGGGTATAAACCGGAGGATGTTCCAGAAGAATCAAGACATCTGCAAGATGAGGGTGCTCTCGTCGCTCAGCCACTAGCGATCGCTGCCACTGCCAAGCCACAGGGTATGAAACCACGCCAGGGCTATAGAAATGACAGGGACGAATAGACACAATAAAACGACGCACAATCGCTTAGTATACCTAGTTTTTTAGGCGCAGAACAAGCGAGATTGGACTGAAGTTTACATTAAAAGTAATAGGTTCAAATCAAGAATTATCACGTCCTGCAAAAGATTCTAAATGTCCCTGTCGTACAGAATACAAAGTGCTAGGGTTAAAAGGTATCACCCATATTTTTAGCGAGGGAAGCTCATTATGAAGCTTGTTATCCAGGGCAAAAATATCGAGATTACCGAGGCAATCCGAGACCATGTGCATCAAAAAATTGAGAAGGCTGTCAATCATTTTCAGGCAATCACTACCGAAGTCGATGTTCACCTATCTGTTGCCCGGAACCCCAGGATAAATCCCCAGCAAATTGCCGAAGTCACCATCTACGCCAACGGAGCCGTCGTTCGGGCGGAAGAGGGGTCTGATAACCTCTATGCTAGCATCGACCTCGTTGCCGATAAAATTGCTCGGCAGTTGCGCAAATATAAGGAAAAACGCCACGATCAAACCCACGCTTCTATTAAGGCGATCGAACCCGTGGAAGAAGTTGCGCCCCTAGTCAGCGCTTCCTTGGTGAGCGATCGCCAGCCCGAACTCCCCGGCACCGCCATTCGCACCAAGTACTTCTCCATGCCGCCCATGACCGTTGAAGAAGCCCAAGAGCAGCTCGAATTGGTGGGACACGATTTCTATATGTTCCGCAACGCGGCAACCGGCGAAATTAACGTCATTTACGAGCGCAACCACGGCGGCTACGGGGTGATCCAGCCACGCAACAACAATGGACACACCAACGGCAAGTTTGCCGAAATTGCCCACCGGAAGCCTGTAGACGCTCAAAAACCCTAGTGACCTGCTAGACTCTTGCACTTCGCCCAGCGTCCTTGCGTGACTTAGCACCAGCGATCGCTGGGCGTTATTTAATTTTGTCCTGTGTATACCTACGCTTTTCTCTCCACCCCTCCCTCCACCCTCCCTGAGGGAATTTTCAGCTCGCTGCAAATGGTTTCGATCCAAGGTTTGGCTGCCTTAGTAGAACCCGATTTAGCCGCAGAATCATTGCCAGAAACCGATCAACAGTTGGTGCAGGCAGTTCTTTCTCACGATCGCGTGATTCGAGAACTCTTTGAACAAACGACCGTTTTACCGCTCCGGTTTGGCACCTGTTTTGTGTCGCGGCAAGGCTTGCTAGAGCATTTGCAAGCAAAGCGTACAGAGTATTTAACGAAACTAGAAGAGCTAGAAGGCAAGGCAGAGTACGCCCTGAAGCTAAAGTCGATCGCCTTTCCTGAAACAGAGATTGGCACAGACGTGAAGGGAAAAGATTATTTTTTAGCCAAAAAACAGATTTATCAGGCTCAAGCGGCATGGCAACTAGAGCAGCAGACCGAGCTAGAGGCATGGGTGGAAGCGATCGCTCAACAGTATGCTTGCGTTCGAGGCAAGGCAGATGAAGGCGTTGAACGAATTTATGTATTAGGCGATCGGCAATCCGCCCCCTTATTGCCCACATCATTCAAAACTTGGCAACTCCAGTCGGCTCCCGGGGAAATCGGGCTAGGAAACCCGCTGCCGCCCTATCATTTTGTATCATGACCAGAGCCTAAGGGGGAAATTTTTAGGGGATGGGTAGAGGCGATCGAATTCAAAATTCAGAATTAAAGGCTGTTCGTTTTGAATTTTAAATTGATAATTTTTGAATTCTTTCATCCCCTCCTTTATTTCTTGACAACCCCGATTCAGACTGAGGCGAACGTAAAGTCGGATGACGAGAGGGTGTTAGCACGTACCTTAAACAAAATGGCAAGTTCGTCATTCCCCACCGAAATAACCGTGTTTGCGCCCCGCTGTTCGCGGGTTAAATCCCGAAACGTCAAGCCATTGCTCAGCCCTAAGCGATCTTGCCCATCTCTGAACTGGCGAATTTGATCGCGACCGCCGCCAGTTGCCAACACTAAGATATCGCGCCCACCGCCACCGTTGAGAAAGTCGCCACCTGCCCCGCCAACCAGCAAATCGTCGCCCGCATTACCAAAGAGGCTATCCTGACCGTCGCCGCCATCCAGTTCATCATTGTCTGTGCCACCGACCAAAATGTCGTTGCCGTCTCTTCCCGTTAAGATATCCTGACCTTTGCCGCCATCCAAAATGTCGTTGCCGCTGCTGCTATCGCTATCCCCTGAAAGTTCGTCATTGCCATCGCCGCCATAGAGCTGGTCATTGCCGCTGCTGCCAAAGAGCCGATCGGCATCCCCCTCTCCAAACAGGCGATCGTCGCCTCCTTCACCACTGATGCGGTCTTCACCATCGCCGCCAAACAGGCGATCGTTGCCATCGCCACCCAGAATATCGTCATCGCCATCTTCACCGCGAATATCGTCGTTATCGCTACCGCCGCTCAAGTCGTCGTCGTCGTCGCCGCCAAAAATGTCGTCGTTGCCACTGCTGCCTAAGACCGTATCCTCGCCATCCCCTGCATTAATTTCGTCGTCACCGCCTCGCGGATCAATGCGATCGTCGCCCCCCAAAGCGTCGATATCGTCATCGCCTCTGGTGCCTCGAATCGCCTCGGCGCGATTGGTGCCTCTAATTCTTTTGCCGTCGCTGTCATCCTCAAAAAGATCATCGAACAAACCTTTGGCAATTCGCATTTTCAATCCCCTTCTCAACAGTGTTTATGCTGTGGCTGTTCTGGACATATTTTGATGTAGAGATATGTAGACGCGCTGCCTCTTGAAAGGTTCCTCTACTTCATATCTTTTAACCCAATCGGCAAAATCATGTGCCACTTGTCTCCAAGGGTTCCCAATCGTTTACGATCGCTATACCTGCTTTTGTAAATACCCTCTAACAAACAATTTTATTTATATGGTTATCTCTGCCCTCTACGGCTCCTGGAAATCTCCAATCACCTCTGATTTAATTGTGGCGGGAAGCATTCGGCTGGGCGAAATTCGGCTGGAGGGCGAAACCGTTTATTGGAGCGAGGGCAGACCCACCGAAGGCGGCAGAAACGTGGTGGTGAGACGAACTCCCGACGGGCAAATCACTGATCTAACGCCCGTCCCATTCAATCCCCGAACTCGGGTGCATGAGTATGGCGGTGGTTCTTTTAATGTGTTGAATGGGACGCTTTACTTTTCTAACTTCGCCGATCAGCGGCTTTATCGCGCGATCGGTGAACCGGAACCCATCATGCCAGAATCCGAGTTGCGTTACGCCGATGTGATCGAAGACAGACCGCGCGATCGCCTCCTTTGTATTTGTGAAGATCATACGGGGGGCGGTGAGCCTGTGAATAATATTGTGGCGATCGCGCCTGCCTCTTCGTCTCTTCAGGTTCTAGTCTCTGGCAACGATTTTTACGCCTCCCCGCGCCTTAGCCCAGATGGTTCTCAGTTGGCTTGGATCACTTGGAATCACCCGAATATGCCCTGGGATGGTACAGAACTTTGGGTCGCACCTGTGCAAGCCGATGGTTCGTTGGCAGAGGCACAGCTTGTAGCCGGTGGGCTGACAGAATCGATCTTTCAGCCCGAATGGTCGCCCGATGGAGTTTTGTACTTTATTAGCGATCGCACCGATTGGTGGAACTTGTACCGCTGGAAGAATGGAGCGATCGTGCCCCTTTGCCCCAAAGCCGCAGAATTTGGTTTACCTCAATGGGTTTTTGCCATGACAACCTATGGGTTTGAATCTGCCGATAGCCTGATTTGCACTTATGTAGAAGAGGGCATTCAGCATTTGGCGCGGCTCCATACTCAAACCTTAGAACTAAGCGAAATTGAAACGCCTTATTCCAGCCTTAGCGGCTTGCAGGTTGTGCCCGGATTTGCGGCATTTGTAGGCGGCTCGGCAACTGAGCCAGGGGCGATCGCGCTGCTCAACTTAAGGACGGGCATCGTTGAAGAAATCCGTCGCTCTAGCAATATTTCGATTGATCCAGGCTATCTTTCCATTCCCCAAGTCCTAGAATTTCCGACTGAGAACGGGCTGACGGCATACGGGTTTTACTATCCTCCTAAAAATCAGGACTTTACCGCACCCGCGGATGAACGTCCGCCGCTACTCGTCAAAAGTCATGGTGGACCCACCGCATCGACCTCTGCCTCGTTCAATCCAGGGATTCAATATTGGACAAGCCGAGGAATTGCTGTACTCGATGTTAATTACGGCGGCAGTACAGGCTATGGCAGATCTTATCGTGAACGACTGAAGGGACAGTGGGGCATTGTCGATGTGAATGATTGTGTGAACGGTGCGAAGCATTTGGTTGATCAAGGATTGGTAGATGGCGATCGCCTTTGCATTGACGGCGGCAGCGCAGGCGGATACACCACATTGGCAGCCCTAACATTCCGCGATGTGTTCAAGGCAGGAGCCAGTTATTACGGCGTTAGCGACTTGGCGGCCTTAGCCACTGATACGCACAAGTTTGAGTCGCGGTATTTAGATGGATTAATTGGAGCGTATCCAGCCGAAGCAGAATTGTATAGAGCGCGATCGCCCATTTACGCCGTTGATCAACTCTCTTGCCCAGTCATCTTTTTCCAAGGTGATGAAGATAAAATTGTGCCGCCCAATCAAGCAGAAATGATGGTGGGGGCGTTGAAAGCAAAGGGTTTGCCTGTGGCGTATGTGCTGTATGAAGGGGAGCAACACGGGTTTCGTAAGGCTGAGAACATTAAGCGAACGTTAGATGGAGAACTTTATTTTTACGCGCGGGTATTTGGGTTTGAATTGGCGGATGAACTGGAAGGGGTGGCGATCGAGAATTTGTAAAGTTTGGGAAAGAAGGGAGAGGCAGAGCTTTTGGGAAGTAGGAACGTAAGAGATGAGTCAAAAACCAGTAATTGAGGTTTTAGAATCAAATCATTCGCTGCGATCGCCCGATGAAGTCACCATCTTTGCACAAGCCCTAGCAGAACGGGCTCAAAAATCTAAGGCTATGGATTTGCTTAGCCTGCCCCTAATTTTAGATGATGCCTGTGAGTAGCCGAAAGTAATGTTTAGCCTGATACATTGTCTAGAATCTTTTGAGGTGCAGGTGCAAGGGGGCAATTCGGATCACAATCTACACCTTTCAAACATCCTCTTAAATTCAGGGTTTGAAAGTCGGTGTTGCTGAATCAAAGTATGAATCGATGCCATAACTGCGCGAAACGCCATCATGCAGTTATTGCATTCCTTTTCAGCAGCTTTCGGTAGCCTGAGCAAATTTGGTAGCAAAAATAGCGGATATTGCCCACTCTTATCGCTATGGTGCGAGGGTAATTACAGAATATCTTCTTAGGGTTGGAGGCAACTCCGATGGCAACAGATTCAGTTAAAACATTGTGTCCCTACTGTGGAGTCGGCTGCGGGTTGGAAGTGTTGCCTCCAGCTCAGCCTGGTAAACCCGTGAGCCGAGACAGCGAAGGCACGCCCATGTGGCAGGTGCGTGGCGATCGCTCTCATGCCTCCAGTCAGGGCATGGTCTGCGTTAAAGGCGCAACCATTACCGAATCGCTCAACAAAGATCGGCTCCAGCATCCCATGATGCGCGAGTCTTTAGACCAACCTTTTCGGCGCGTTAGCTGGGATGAAGCCCTAAATCGCATGGTCAGCCATATTCAATCTGTACGGCAGACCCATGGTGCCGATGCGCTTTGCATGTACGGTTCGGGACAGTTCCAAACCGAAGATTACTATCTTGCTCAAAAGCTCATGAAGGGTTGTTTGGGCACCAATAACTTTGATGCAAACTCTCGCTTGTGCATGTCATCTGCCGTATCGGGTTACATTCAAAGTTTTGGCGCAGATGGTCCCCCTTGCTGTTACGACGACCTGGAAAAAACTGATTGTGCTTTTTTAATTGGAACCAATACTGCCGACTGTCATCCCATTATTTTTAATCGCTTTGAGAAGTATCACAAAAGAAACCGCAACGTTAAATTAATTGTGGTTGACCCTCGCAAAACTGCAACCGCCGAAGCTGCCGATCTGCATTTAGCCATTCGTCCGGGCACAGATGTTGACCTACTGAACGGCATTGGCAATTTGCTTTTGCGCTGGGGCTGCTTCGACCAGAATTTTATCGATGCTCACACGACAGGCTTCCGCGAATTTGAAAAAATTGTGAACTTTTATCCACCCGAACTGGTGGCAAAGCGCTGCGGCATTTCTACCCGAATGTTAGAAACGGCGGCAGAGTATTGGGCAAACGCTAATCATGTTTTGTCGATGTGGTCGATGGGAATGAACCAATCTTCAGAAGGCACTGCTAAAGTTTGCTCTTTGATTAACCTTCATTTAATGAGCGGGCAAATCGGCAGACCGGGTGCGGGTCCTTTCTCTCTGACTGGGCAACCGAATGCCATGGGCGGACGCGAAACGGGCGGGTTATCCCATCTTTTACCCGGATATCGGCTGGTGAAAAACCCAGACCATCGCGCTGAAGTTGAACAATTTTGGGGGCTGCAAACCGGACATATTTCGCCTGAACCGGGGCGAACCGCCTGGGAAATGATTACTGGGCTAGAAACGGGTGCCGTGCAATTTCTTTGGGTTGCCGCAACCAACCCTGCGGTCAGTATGCCGGATATCGATCGCACCAAAGCAGCCTTAAAGCGATCGCCCCTCACGGTTTACCAAGACGCTTACTACCCCGCAGAAACTGCCGCCTATGCCCACATTCTGCTGCCTGCGACGCAGTGGAGCGAAAAAACGGGCGCAATGACCAACTCCGAGCGTCGCGTCACCCTTTGTCCGGCGTTCCGTCCGGCACCCCGAGAAGCCAAAGCCGACTGGGAAATTTTTGCCGAAGTCGGGCGGCGCTTGGGGTTTGAAAAACAATTTAGCTTTTGGCGATCGGCTGAAGTTTATCAAGAATTTGTGCAAATTACTGCGGGTCGTCCTTGTGATATGACCGGGCTCAGCCACGATCGCCTGCGCATTCAAGGTCCCCTGCAATGGCCCTGTCCGCTAGAAAATCCCCAAGAAAAATGGAACATTGCCCCCGTTGGCGATGGGTCTAGTCGTTTATATACCGATCTCAAGTTTCATACGCCCGATCGAAAAGCGCGGTTTGTTGCCTTCCATTCGCGCGGTTTGGCAGAACCTCCCGATGACCGTTATCCCCTAGTATTAACCAATGGGCGACTATACGGACATTGGCATACCCTGACGCGGACTGGACGGATTGAAAAAATTAATAAAATGCACCCTAGCCCGTTTATCGAAGTTCATCCTAAAGATGCAAGGGGGCTGGGCATTAAAGACAAAGATTGGGTGGAGGTAAAGTCGCGACGCGGGAAAGCGCGGTTTCCGGTGAAACTCACGAAAGCCATTAGCCCAGGGACTGTCTTTGTGCCCATGCACTGGGGCGAACTGTGGGCAGACCATGCCGAGGCGAATGCCATGACTCACCCAGAATGCTGTCCTCTTTCCAAGCAGCCAGAGCTGAAGGCTTGCGCGGTTCAATTGACCAAAATTCAGCCGCAGAAGAGTGGCGATCGCTCTGAGATTTTGACGGCAATAAGATGAACAGACTTTTTCTGTAGGAAATGAGAGGAAAAGATTTTCCGTCATAATAGTTCGTCAGTGCGATCGTTTAGAGTTTGACCTGTTAAATCATGTACAAATACGATTCTGAAAAAGGCTTTTCGACAGGACTAATGATGTGGCTCCTCTGCCTGCTGGTCTTGGTTTTTTTGGGCATTCAACCAATCCTCAGTGTTCTGTTTGGTGCTGCTGCCGGAGCCGCCACATGGCTCATGGTTGCCTACTGGAACTTTGAGCCAATTCCTCCGATAGAAGACAGCAAAAAGCCCGTCGATGAACCGACTCCCAGCTTTTTCAGTCGCTTCCGGTTGCCCATAGAATCTCCAGAAGAAACTAAAATCCCTAAACTCTTTACCCGCAAACCTCGCAAGCGCATCTAGCCCATGCGTTCTAAATACCCTCGATAGCCGACTTCCTCTAGCTGGGTCTGTTTTTTCAGCACAGCATCTTTCAGGCTTTGGCGATATTGCAGCACTTGCTCTAAGAGTTCTGGCTGATGGCTAGCCAGCATTTGCACCGCCAATAATCCGGCATTTTGGGCATTGCCGATCGCCACCGTCGCCACCGGAATTCCGGCTGGCATTTGCACAATAGAATAAAGCGAATCAATGCCTTGAAGATGGCGGCTAGCAACCGGCACCCCAATCACAGGCAGCGGGGTTAAGGCTGCCACCATTCCCGGTAAATGTGCTGCGCCGCCTGCTCCAGCAATAATGACTTTCAGCCCCCGGATATGGGCTTGCTGGGCGTATTCAACCATTCGTTCTGGAGTGCGATGGGCAGACACGATCGCCACTTCATGGGCAATGTTAAACGATTCACAAATGGCGATCGCGCCTTGCATTATAGGCAAGTCAGAATCGCTGCCCATAATAATGCCGATGAGAGGAGAAGACATAGAATTCTAAAGTGAATAGGATTTTGAAACAATGAGCGCGCACGCCGAGTTAGCAAAAATAGGGATTCCGGTTGATCTTATCAACGGGCGGGTCTGGGGATACGACGGGTTGCAGCAGATTTCGATCGATCGGGCGGGAATAGTGCAAGACATTGTGGCAATGGATGGGGGGGACGCACTCCGTTGCCGATCGCTCGAAGCACACGCCCCCCAGACCGTTTAGAGGTTTGGGATATGGCAGGAGATTGGGTTTCAGCGGGTGGAGTTGATTTACAAATTAATGGGGCGTTAGGGTTGGCGTTTCCTGATTTAACCGAGCCGGATCAGGAAAAACTGCAAGAGATTTGTAATTTTTGTGGGATCAGGGTATAGATGGATTTTTGCCCACGCTGGTGACGACTGCGGTAGAAAATGTGGGGCGATCGCTGTCAGTGATTAGCGACTTTATGACTCAGCAAACCACTGGCGCAAAAATTCTGGGTGTTCATCTCGAAGGTCCGTTTCTCAATCCTCAAAAACGAGGCGCACATCCAGCAGAGTATCTTTTGCCTTTAACGCGCGCTGCCGTGAAGCAGGTTTTAGGCAATCATGCCCCAACGGTCAAACTGATGACGCTTGCTCCGGAATTGGATCAGACTGGGGAAGTGATCCCTTATCTCAAATCTTTGGGAATAACCGTGAGTTTGGGACATTCCCAAGCAACCGCAGCCCAAGCGCAACAAGCTTTTGAGCAAGGTGCAACGCTGGTGACTCATGCCTTTAATGCGATGCCAGGGCTGCATCATCGGCAGCCCGGCTTATTGGCAGCGGCGATCGCCCATCCTCAAGTTCGGTGTGGCTTCATTGCCGATGGTGAACATGTTGCCCCCCTGATGCTCGATATTTTATTGCGAGCCAGTCGGGGCAACGGTCTTTTTTCTGGTTAGTGATGCTTTGTCGCCGTTGGGGTTACCCGATGGCAAGTATCCGTGGGACAGTCGGCAAATTGAGGTTAAACACGGGACAGCCCGTTTGGCAGATGGAACCCTGTCGGGAACTACTTTACCGTTATTGGTGGGAGTGCAGAACTTAGTGCGGTGGGGCATTGCAGAGGTGGGAGAGGCGATCGCTCTGGCAACAACTGTGCCTCGGCTGGCGATCGGGCTGCCGTCCTCTTGGGTGGGGCAGTCGGCTGATTTGCTGCGGTGGTCATGTTCTAATTTGATTGATCTAACGTGGCAACGCCTGTAAAACTGCAACAACCCGCCGGAAATCGTAATACGATGAAACACGTTAATCCACTTTAAAAAGCCTTTGCCATGACTGCGACCACCGACGATAAAACTATTGTTAAAGACTATTTCAACGCGACTGGTTTCGATCGCTGGCGACGAATTTATGGCGACGGTGAAGTCAACATTGTTCAACGCAACATTCGCAAAGGGCACCAACTCACGGTCGATACCGTTCTGAGCTGGCTACAAGCCGATGGCAACCTGGCAGATCTAACCTTTTGTGATGCGGGCTGCGGGGTCGGTAGCCTCAGCATTCCCTTGGCTCAAGCGGGCGCAAAAGTTTATGCCAGTGATATTTCTGAAAAAATGGTTGAAGAAGGCAAAGAACGGGCGATCGCATTAGAGGTCTCCGATCGGCTTTCTTTCTCTGTGAGCGATCTAGAAGCTCTGAGCGGTCGCTACCACACCGTCGTTTGCCTCGATGTGCTGATCCATTATCCTCAAACCGAAGCAACTCGCATGGTTAACCACCTCAGCAGTCTGGCAGAATCGCGTCTTCTGCTCAGCTTTGCTCCTAAAACTGCCGCCTACAGTGTGCTCAAAAAAATTGGCAGTTTTTCCCAGGTGCTAGCAAAGCCACGAGGGCTTACCTCCACCGAGAAGTCGATATTGTCAAAATTTTGGAAAATGCAGGCTGGAAGATTGAGCGGCGAACCTTGAACAAAGCGCCATTTTATTTTTCGCAGTTACTAGAAGCCACTCGTTAAAACCATCGCCATGGCGATCGCACAGTCCAAAAATCTGGTTCTCTTTTTCTCTGAGGGTGGGCAGATCAGCGTTCATGCCTTGAGCTAACCCTGCTTTGACGAAAAATGTACAGAGCAGTGAAAGGACGAGGGAATGGGAGAAGATAAGTGATAAACCTGTGTTGTTAGCGCCCATGATTCTTGACTCCCTGACTCCTGATTCCCTCACTCCTGACTCTTTGACCACCCAAAACCGAAAAGCCGATCATTTGCGCGTTTGTCTTGAAGATGATGTGCAATTTCATCAGACGACGACTGGCTTAGAGCGCTATCGATTCACCCATTGTTGTTTGCCTGAACTCGATCGCCGCGAGATTAATTTATCAACCGCTTTTCTAGGCAAGCCCTTAGGTGCGCCTCTGCTGATTTCTTCCATGACGGGGGGCACTGAGCTAGCAAAAACGATCAACTATCGCCTTGCCCAGGCTGCACAGCAGTACGGGCTTGCCATGGGCGTGGGATCGCAACGAGTGGCGATCGAAAATCCGCAGGTCACTTCGACCTTTGCTGTCCGCTCTGTCGCCCCCAACATTTTGCTATTTGCCAATTTAGGAGCTGTCCAGCTCAACTATCGCTATGGCTTAGATGAGTGTTTGCGGGTGGTGGAAGTTCTGGAAGCTGATGCGCTAATTTTGCACCTCAACCCGCTCCAGGAGAGCGTTCAAACAAAAGGCGATACCAATTTTGCTGGGTTGCTGTCCAAAATTGCTTGGCTGTGTGAGAAGTTGCCTGTTCCCGTGATTGCCAAAGAAG
Organism: Leptolyngbyaceae cyanobacterium CSU_1_4; assembly: GCA_012034615.1. Classification (GTDB taxonomy): domain Bacteria; phylum Cyanobacteriota; class Cyanobacteriia; order Elainellales; family Elainellaceae; genus Timaviella. Next base: position 14,662 of record JAAUPA010000022.1, read on the forward strand.
TGGGGAATGGAATTTCGGCGGCGATGGCGCAGAAGCTCCTGGAGGCGGGTGTGAGGGCGATCGATGTGGCAGGAGCGGGGGCACTTCGTGGGCAAGGGTAGAGAGTGAGCGGGCACAGGATAGCCAGCAACGGCGGCTAGGAGCAACGTTCGCAGATTGGGGATTGCCAACGGCAGATTGTGTCAGGGCGGTGCGATCGCTCTCGGCAACAGTGCCCTTAATTGCTTCGGGCGGGCTGCGCAATGGGTTAGACGTGGCAAAGGCGATCGCTTTGGGCGCTGATGTGGCGGGGCTAGCTTTACCCTTCTTGCAGGCTGCGGCAGCGTCGGAGGAAGCGTTGCAGGAATTGGTTGAGGTGTTGATGGCTGAAATTACGACGGTCTTGTTTTGCACCGGGACAGGAAGCTTACCCAGATTGCGGGAGCCAGGAATTTTGGTGGAGCGGTAGAACGAAAAGTTGCGACAGGGATGGGGAGAGAAGGATAGAGTAATGATTAGCGAGTGTTTTTTGCCCTTCAACCCTACTCCCCATTTTGGATTACTGCCGGAATGCGAGGTAGGCGCGGGGGTGTCCCTATTGGTTTTGGCAAATGCGCGATTTTTTAAAATGTTCTGGCAACCTTGTCGGGTTGTTTTTGTTTTTGACGTTGAGGGATTGCAGGACTGGCGGCTTTTTGGGTGGCGATCGCTGCCAGCGCCGGTGATCCTGAACCTAGAGTAGAAGCTAACTCCGTCCTCACCCTCGATTTGTCTCAACCGATTACGGATGCCAACCCTGGGGCGAGTGCGCGCGAAGTGATCGGTTCGGCTTTGGGCGGTGGCGATCGAGAGAATGCAATGGCGCTGCGGTCGGTCTTAGAATCGTTAGAGCAAGCGGCGAAAGATCCGCAGATTGTGGGGTTGTACTTGAGTGGAAACGTTCAGGGCACCGGGTTTGCCACTCTGCGCGAAGTCAGGCTGGCATTGCAAAAGTTTCGAGACTCGGGCAAGCCGATCTATGCTTACGACAGTACAAGCTGGCAGGAAAAAGACTACTACCTCGCCTCTGTGGCAAACACCATTTGTTGCACCCGACTGGGTTGCTAGAAATTAATGGCTTAGACGTTGAGACCCCTTTTTTTTGCAGGGGCATTGCAGAAATATGGCGTTGGCGTTCAGGTGCTGCGAGTGGGTAAGTATAAGTCCGCGATCGAGCCTTTCTTACTCAGGGGCAATAGTTCAGCCAACCAGGAGCAAACCCAAAAATGGCTGACAGATTTGTGGAACGAGTTTTTAACCGCCTCTGCCCAGAGCCGTAAACTCACCCCGCAAAAAATACAGGCGATCGCCGATAAAGAGGGAATTATTCTCTCCGCCTCCGCCAAATCTTTAGGACTCATCGACAAAATTGCTCACGAAGATGAAGTCATTGCCCAATTGCAAAAACTAACGGGGGAAGACCCAGATACCCATTCTTTTCGCCAAATTGAATTAGGAGATTATGCCCAAACCTTGGAAGATGGAGAAAAATCATCTCCCAACCAAATCGCGGTGGTCTACGCCGAGGGCGATATTGTCAGCGGGAGGGGTGGCTCTGAGTCGATTGGCGGCGACACGTTAACAGAACTAATGCGCGATTTGCGAAATAACAGTAACGTCAAGGCGATCGTATTGCGGGTCAACAGTCCGGGCGGCAGCGCCACCGCCTCCGAACGCATTGCCCGTGAGGTATTTTTGACCAATCGGGAAAAGCCTGTTATTGCCTCTATGGGAAATCTGGCGGCTTCGGGGGGCTATCAAATCTCCTCCTACGCGACCCGGATTTTTGCATCGCCCAATACGATTACAGGCTCGATTGGCGTGTTTGGGGTCTTGCCCAACTTTCAAAAAATTGCTCAGAACAACGGCATCACGTGGGACAGCGTGAAAACTGGACGCTTTGCAGACAGCGATACCATTTCTCGACCCAAAACTGCCGAAGAATTGGCGATCGGGCAACGAGTGGTCAATCAAATTTACGACGAATTTCTGACGATTGTTTCCACCTCACGGGCGATCGCCAAACCCAAGGTGAATGAAATTGCCCAAGGGCGAGTCTGGTCGGGTTTAGAGGCGCAGAAAGTTGGATTGGTCGATGAGCTAGGGGGCATAGAAGATGCCATTCAGGCTGCTGCCAAGCAAGCCAAACTAGGCGACGATTGGGAAATAGAGGAATATCCTAAAGCCAGCTCCTTTGAAGTGAAATTGCTGGAGCAACTGTTCAATAGCTACTTCCCTCAACCCCAAAGCTCTGCTCCCATTGATCCATTCACTGCGGAAATTCAGAGATTTCAAGAAGATTTTGCCACCCTCAAAGCCATGAATGATCCGTTAGGCGCTTACAGCCGTCTCCCCTTTACGCCAAAACTTGACTAAGCATTGCCAGTCCCACCACCTGAGCAATCGTGTAAAAAAGTCCTGTCTCATTCCTAGAACGGATGGGTCAGGACTTAAATGCAGCAGGATATGAGCTAAACAATACCAGATTGCTCCCAATTAATTAAGTATTTACACATAACCAAAATTGACAAAAAATTCTCAATCCCTGCTCTACTCTATATTTTTTCTACAAACTACAGTATTTTCAACAACTTCAAACTTACGCAGATCAACAGATAAAGGATAGATAAACTTCTTCTCCAAGCTTGTAAAGACTGTGTAAAAAAGTGGGATGGCATCGTTATTTATACGGGGATGGGCAGCTACTATCTATCTTGAAAGATGTCAGATTTACCGTAATTGTCAGTAGACTGCCTCTTGATAAAACTGCCTCTTGATGAAACTGCTGAGGTTGCTCTACATGTTTAAGCACAATTTTCAATCTACATGGCTTATAAAGTGTGCTAAGTGCGTCTTGCTCAAGGGAACTTTACTCGTGCAACCTAAGCAGGTGCTTCAATCTGTAGCTGCGGTTAAAATTCCGGGTGGAATGACCCCACCGTGATGATTTGTCTCGATTTCTCAAACGCTTCATTGAGATTGAAAAGACATCATCATGCGTTGTAAAGGCAAACCAAGCAACCTGTAAAACTCCATCTAACTGCCGAAATATCTCCACAGGAGCCTGTGGCAAAGTTAGGAACCATTTCCTAGAAAATAATGATTAGCCATTAATCTTCAAATTAACCTCTAAATCACTGGATGGATGATTTAGAGCAGATAGTCTGATGAGGTTAAAGAGCCCAGAGCGGATTGAAGCAGAGCTTCTCTGCTTCCTCAGTTTCTCCTAGTTCAATTCTCAAAGCTCACGGATTAATTCGATCGATTAATCAATCAATAGGTTTGAAAAGCCAGCCAGTTTAGTAACCCTTTTTCTATGAATAGGCTAGCTTTCAGATTGCTTACAACTACTTCAAAAAATGATTTTGCAGGCTACCACGCCTCAACCCAGAGCTCTATAAAAACGACAACCTGAATTTATTTGATTCGTAATTTTAGCGGCTTAAGACTCTTCAAACAGCTTTCCCCTAGAAGCAGTACTGCTCCATATCTTTTTACACTTAGGGCATAACTAAGCTCCCATATTTCCAAGAGAAAGTTGTTGTAAGAGAGAACTGTTCTGAATCGAAGGATTCAGCTCTCTCAACGTTGAAACATGATTTATCTGGATAAACAAAAATGCTATTCAACTCTTATATCTTTATCTTTATCTTTTTGCCAGTAACTCTCATTCTATTTTTTGGCTTTAGCAAGTTAGGCTCACAGAGGGGAGCAAAACTTTGCTTGACGTTTGCTTCCATATTTTTCTATAGCTATTGGAATATTTCTTACCTCCCCTTACTTTTAATCTCTATTGCTTTTTAACTATTATTTGGGTAGGGCAATTAGTGAAACTGAGCCAAGGACTAAGTTAGCTAAAGTTTCAACTTTTTATGGGTATCTTTACTAACTTAGGACTGATTGCTTATTACAAATACGTTGGTTTTTTTATAACTTCAGCTAATAGTTTATTAGGGCTAGACTCTGCTATTCCATCGGTAGTTCTGCCCCTTGGCATTTCCTTTTATACTTTTACCCAAGTTGCCTACCTCGTAGATGCTTGTAAGGGTGAAGTTAAAAACTATGACTTTTTAACCTACGTGTTGTTCATTTCTTTCTTTCCACAGTTAATTGCTGGACCATTGCTTCTACATAATGAGCTCATTCCTCAGTTTAAAGAATCAAAGAATTTTGACCTATTACCGGAGAATTTAGTCAAAGGGTTAACTTGGTTTTGCTTAGGATTGGCTAAGAAGTTACTCATTGCTGATACGGTTGCTGTTTGGGTTTCTCCTGTTTTTGATCATGCGAACCAAGTCAGCTTGCTCGAAGCTTGGATCGGTGCCTTAAGCTATACATTGCAGCTATATTTTGACTTCTCTGGCTATTCAGATATGGCGATCGGTTTAGCGCTAATGTTAAATATTCATCTGCCAATCAATTTTGATTCTCCCTACAAAGCAACATCAATGATTGATTTCTGGCGGCGCTGGCATATTACATTATCACGGTTTTTACGAGATTATCTTTATATTCCCCTAGGTGGAAATCGCCATGGAGAAATTCGTCGCTATATCAATCTTTTCATTACTATGCTGTTGGGTGGTCTTTGGCATGGAGCAGGTTGGACATTTGTAGTATGGGGAGGAATTCATGGAATTTTTTTAGGAGTTAATCACGGATGGCGAAAATTAGGAATCAAAATGCCTGCTATTTTGGCATGGTTTATCACATTCAATGCGGTTGTATTAAGCTGGGTGTTTTTTAGGGCTAACAGCTTACAAGATGCCATAACACTAATTCTGGCTATGCTAGGAACCAAAAAAATTCTCATCCCCAATAACTACGAAAATTTGCTTCAAGGGTTAACTTTTCTAGGCGTTAAGTTCACAGGAAATATTCCTTATTGGGGCGATCCAAAAATAATTCTTGCTTTACTACTGGGTGTTACATTGCTACCGAATACTCAGCAAATTATGAAGCATTTTAGATCTAATTGGTGGTGGGCGCTGGGAATGAGCGGTATTGCTACCCTGAGCTTGCTTTCTATGAACCGGGTTTCCGAATTCCTCTATTTCCAGTTTTAGCTAAGTAGATAGGCGTAATTAATCTATAGATAGCCGTAGGGCAAGCGTCTCGCTTGCGGGCAAGATGCCCACCCCACGTCTTACATTTAATTAGACCGGGCTCCTTAACCTAATTTCAGCTAATGTCCCTTTGACAGGAGAACTCCCATGAATCATAGCTCTAAGTTTCTCTGGAAATTTCTAGGCTTGATTGCAGCCAATTCATTGATAGTGGCTTCTTTTAATGCTTGGATTGATCCCTACAATGTGATGGCAAAAACGGTATCTAAGGTTAATGAACTGAAGCCTAAAAGTGGTAATGATGCAAGACGATTTAAAGCTATTAATGTTATTCGTATCAAACCCAAAACAATTTTTCTAGGTAATTCTAGAGCCGACATTGGCTTAGATCCAGAACATTCTGCCCTATCCAATAATGCACCCGCTTATAACTTGGCACTTCCGTCGGGAGATATTTATGAAGCAATGCGCTACCTTCAACATGTGCTTGCCAATCAACCCAACCTTAAACAAGTGGTGATAGGAGTTGATTTGATTGCATTCAAAGCTAAAACAAATGAGGGAGAGCTTGACCCTGAACAAGCGGCTAGGCTAGGAACAACCCAATATATGCCACACTTGCCTAGTTTACTTTTTTCGACCGATACTTTTACTTCCAGTTTGTCAACATTGGCTGCGAATTTAAGCCAAGAACCTGTGAAAGAAAGCTATTTAAGTAATGGCAGACTTATTCGTTTCAATCCTCCTAGTATGTCGATGGAGGAAGTTTTTGAGTACCACTTAAAAACGTCTTATTTCAATGATGGGTATCAAAATTTTCAGATTTCACCACGGCAGATGGATGCATTTCGGACAATTGTAGAAACATGCAACCAACGAGGAATTGATTTAGAAGTGTTTATCTCTCCGGCTCACGTTACGCAATGGGAAGCCATTCAAACGGCTGGGCTGTGGTCAACTTTTGAGAACTGGAAACGTGATCTTGTGAAAATTACGCCCGTCTGGGATTTTTCAGGCTATAACAGCATTACAGCCGAGCCAATTGCGGAGGGGATGCAGAACTATTTGGAGAGCTCTCACTATGTCAAAGAGATTGGTGATCTGGTCTTGAATCGTTTACTTGACTACCAAGTGGAATCTGTGCCCAAAGACTTCGGAGCTTTAATGACAGCGGATAATGTAGAGCCTCATCTTCTGAAGGTTCGGGTGGGGCGGAACAAGTGGGCAAATCAAAGTCCTGACGTTGTACAGCTTGTCCGGCAATGGAGTAAGGATTAGTTGCACAGTTTTGGGATTTAGATAATTGTTTGAATAGGATTTCTATATTGATTCAGAGGAAATAATATTGCCGACGCTCAAGTGTTCAGTTAGGGTTTTGCTGGCTGTAAAATTTATCTTGAGGCAACTTAATTGAAAAATTAGTGATTCATGATGAGCCCAATATTTTGAAAAAAATGAGCGGGCATTCTCGGTGCTTCAAGGAATTTACTTGGGTTGGGTCTTGAGTTTTACATTCAAAACTCCTGGTGTTCGACGTGCTAACCGCACTGAAAAAGGCAAAACCCCTACCAACTGTGCAAAGGCATCATCAGGAATACGGGCGATCGTCTCTTGATCAAAATAGTTTTCAAACTGATTGAGAATCATTTGTGCCCGCTGAATAGGCGTGGATTGATCGGTAAATTGCTGGGTCAAACGAATCCACTGTCGCCGGATTAAATAAGCTTTTTGTCGTTCCTCATGGCTGTCTGGGCGAAGCAGAGACAGATTGCCCACTGGAATGACGCTATGACAATCTGAATCAAAGAAGCCACCGACTGCTGCTCCAGGCCCTGCAAATTCGGCATGAAACGCTTTACAAAGAATCAGTCCATTACGGCGACGACTATTGACCATCCATAGCTGCCCACTGTGGAGACGCGCCAAGATTTTGGATGCATCTGCACCTTCGCTGTTAGATAGATGAGTCGCCATCGTCAATCTCCTAGCCGTACTCTAAATCCCCTGCTTTGACCCTAACATTTAAATTCAAGGGAAATACGCAAACTGAATGAGCAGTGTGTGAATTCCTGGCATTGCTGAATTGAAGTATGAATCCTTGAGATGCTATTTCTTTAATCGCCCCCTAAGTCCCCCATTTTGGGGGTTTCCGAACCTCAAAGTTCCCCAAAACGGGGGATTTAGGGGGCAAATTCATACCGTGACTCAGCAACGCCGAATTCCTATTTTGAGTTATCTGCAAATCAGGTCGTGTAACCATCAAGAGATTTTTGAGCTATAGATGAAGAGCTTCCCCATCCCGCCTACAATATAGGACTGGTGTTGCTAAACGGTAAAAACTGTGGCTTTCAAGATTGGGCTATTGGGATTAGGGACGGTTGGGGCAGGCACTGCCGAAATTTTGCTCAATCCGGCACAGCGTCATCCTTTGTTGCAAGAACTGGAAATTCATCGGGTGGGGGTACGATCGCTCGACAAACCTCGTGCTGTTTCTCTGCCCGCCGATCGCCTCACCACCGATCTAGAATCAATCGTCACTGATCCTCAGATTGACATTGTTGTAGAGGTCATGGGGGGGCTAGAACCCGCCCGATCGCTGATGCTTAAGGCGATCGCCCAGGGTAAACACGTTGTCACAGCCAATAAGGCGGCGATCGCGCGCTTCGGTGCCGAAATTTTTACAGCCGCCAACCAAGCGGGGGTCTATGTTCTGCTCGAAGCGGCGGTGGCGGGAGGAATTCCAGTCATTGAACCGTTAAAACAATCCCTTTGTGCCAACCGCATTCATACCCTCATTGGCATCATCAACGGCACAACCAACTACATCTTGACGCGGATGCAGGCGGAAGGCAGCAGCTTCGATGACGTTTTGGCAGATGCGCAACAGTTGGGCTATGCCGAAGCCGACCCGACTGCCGATGTGGATGGACTAGATGCAGCAGATAAAATTGCGATCTTGGCTTCCCTGGCATTTGGTAAGCGCATTAATTTAGAAGAAGTGCATTGTGAGGGCATTCGTCAAATTACAGCCGCTGATATTACCTATGCTGAGCGTCTAGGCTTCGTGATTAAACTTTTAGCAACGGCAAAACGCGACGGAGATTCAGCGTTTCCCGATCGCCTTCAAGTTAGAGTTCACCCGACCTTGGTTCCTAAAACCCATCCCTTAACCAACGTGAATGGCGTTTACAACGCGGTTCTCATTGAGGGAGATCCGGTGGGACAAGTCATGTTTTACGGTCCGGGTGCGGGTTCTGGACCAACTGCTAGCGCCGTTGTGGCGGATATTTTAAATATCGCAGCCATTCTCAAAGTCGGGCGCGGTTCAGCCGTTCATGCCGATGGTCGCCCCCTTCTCGATCCGCTCTTAGCTTGCTCTCATCAAGACTATGCGGCGATCGCCCCGATCGACGATCTGACCACTCGCTTCTACGCCCGCGTTCTAACCCAAGACTTCCCCGGTGTGATTGGACGATTGGGCACTACGTTTGGCAATCATGAAGTTAGTCTAGAGTCGGTGGTGCAAATTGGTTTACGAGAGCATCAGGCAGAAATTGTGGTGATTACGCATTGCGTCAAGGAAGGAAACTTCCGAAAAGCGCTAGAAGAAATCCGATCGTTTGATGCGGTGTCCAATGTGCCGAGTGTGTTGCGAGTGCTATCGGGTGGCTTTGGGGATCTGGCTTAAGAGATGATACGCCGTCAATTGTCTCGTAGCCGAAACAGCAAAAACTGAGTCCTTTGTAAATCATTAAAGTTATCGTCGCTAACCAGTAAGAGCGATCGCGTTCCATCTGGAAGCTGGGGCCCTAGGGTCATTCCCTCTAAGTTGTCAAGCGGAATGTCTAGCTCGGCTAGATCAAGGAGCAGCTCTTTATAAATAGGAGTGACTCCGCCAATGTTGCCTTGGAATGCATCAAACGTAGAGGTATCATTTGCGCCACCCGTTGCCATTTGAAATAGCTTAGCGCCAAAGCCGGATGCCCCAAACGATCGCTCTAAGCTCAAAAAGTGTCCGCCTTGATCGAGCACCAGCATTTCTGTTAAACCATTGTTTTTCGTGTCTGCTGGCGGTTCGTCTAGCAAGTAAATGTGCTCTGAGATCAGCAGGGGTGATGAGTTTTCTTCTCCTATCAAATGGTGAAGAAATCGAACAGGAGCCGACACGGGCGGCAAGGAATCGGCGGAAAAATTGGCAGGCAGATCTTGGGCGATCGCGGACTCAGTTGCGGTAAAGAGGCGAAATGGCTCCAATTGCTGACCGCTGGCAAACCCGACGGCGCTCAGAGTTAAGGCTTCAAATCCCTGGTTATCTCGAATGCCGATCGCCGCCTCGGTTTGAGGCAAAAATCGTTTAGGAATGGGCACTGTCGCTCGCTGCTGTCCGGTTTCTAAATCAAACTCGTTGATAAAAGGATGAATGCCATCTTTACTAACGCCTTCACTAGAGATAAAGAGCGATTGGCGAGGCGTTAGGGCAATGCCTTCTGGATCGAGGGTGCCTTCTGCAAAAGGTTCACCGTTCGCATCTTTCAGAAAAGTCACTTTCTCAACTTCAACCGATTGAATGAGGCGGTCGGGTGAAGTCGCAGAGGGTTTGAGGCTAAGTTTGAGGGTGTAAAAGCGGGCAGGACTCCGTTCGCTCCGATCATCTGAAATGGCGTAAAAGCGATCGCGCTGCCGATCATAAACAATGCCCGATAAGCCGCCCACAGGGGTTTCAGCAAACTGCATTTTGGGTAGCTGATAGTCGCCCAAAAAGTCGAGGGTGAGGTTGAGAAAAATGCGGTCTTCGGCCTTGACCGGAGTGATCCCACAGCCTGTCAGGGGAAAAGCAAGAATGAGGGCGATCGCCACGCCGACAAGTTGCCCAGAACAGCGCGAGCGAATCCATGCAAAAATTCTGCTACCCATCATTTTGACTTTCCATTGCGACCTTTGTAAGCAATCGTAAAAAGGCTAGATTTTATCTGTTAGTAAAGCGCTGAGGTCAATTTTCGCCGATATTGATGGGTGAGAGAGTTTTCATCGCCCATTAATTCAAACACCATCACCATCGCCTTCCGCGCTCCATCCTGACGGTATTTGCGGCTGCGGTTCACCAGATCTAGCAACTGGTTCAGCGCCGTTTCATAGTTTTCTACCAAAATCTGATCAATGGCAGCAAAAAATGATTCATCCAGGTCATGAGCGCTAGGATTTGCGCTTTCCTGCTTCAACAAAATTAGCTCTCGAAGGGCTTTGACTTGAGGGTAATATTCTCGGTCTGCTGCGGGAACGGTGACGAGGATTTTCTCGGCAGATTCAAAGCTGCCCTGGGTAATCAAGAATTTGGCAGCGGCGATCGCCAATTTTTGGCTTTGCGGAAATTCGTTGATCAAATGTCCAAAAAAGGCTTTGGCTTGCTCAACGTCCCCTTGGGCGATCGACCCTTTAATGGCTTCTAGCCCCAAATCCAGCTCGGACTTGAGGCTGAGGTTAGATAAAAACTCTCGAAGCTGCGGTTCTGGCAAAACACCAACAAACCCTGGATTCACGTCTCCTTGAGTCACCACCCGAACATCAGGAACGCCCTCCACTTGATAGGTATGGGCTAAATCGGGGCTTTGATCAATATCAACTTTTGCCAAGACGAAATCATATTCTTCTGCCAAAGCCTCTAACATCGGCTTCAGCATTTTGCACGGACCACACCACTGAGCAAAGAAATCGACCAAAACAGGCTTTTGGAACGAGGCTTCTAAGACTTCAGTGGCGAAGGTGGCGCTATCAACTTCGAGAGAAACACCCATGGAATTATAGGAGATACAAAAGAACGAATAAGATAATCCAAATGACATCGACGAAGTGCCAATAAATCTCAGCAGCTTCTACGCCAAAATGATGCTCTTCGGAATAATGAGCGGATTTGAGCGATCGCCACAAAACCGCCAGAATTAGACAAACGCCCAAAAAGACGTGCAGTCCATGAAACCCGGTCAGCACATAAAAGGTACTGGCGTAAAGATTGGTTTTTAGCCCAAATTCCAGGTGCAAATATTCATAAAGCTGCCCAGCCAAAAAGATAATTCCCATCAGGGCAGTGGCACCAAACCAGAGCTGCAAGCCTTTAACATTGTTGTTCTTAATATCTGCTTCGGCATTGTGGATCACAAAACTACTGCCGATGAGAATAGCGGTGTTAATGGAGGGCAGCAGCAACTCGCGTTCTGGTGTGCCTGCGGGCGGCCATTCAGGATAGACCACCCGAAAGGTTAGGTATGCTGCAAACAAGCCTAAAAAGATCATGCTTTCAGCGCCCAAGAACACAATCAGTCCAAACATCCGATGGTCGGGATGGGCTTCGTGTTCAGTGGCGATCGTCGCGGCATGGTGGTTTAAGTCTGCCTTCGCCGGATCAACGGTTCCTTGCATAGATTTCTCAACATTCTCGACAATGGACATTAAAACTGGACAACTAGACATTAAAACTTCAATTAGACATTAAAACTTCAATAGGGCAAACCTTGGGTCTGCCCTAAGCTTTTAATTAAGCGCTAGGACTACCCGATAAAACAGGCGTTTCAGTTGCCGGATCTGCCTCGGTTGACCCATGAGTCATCCCATAGTCATACGGTCCTTGGGTCAGCACAGGCAATACTTCAAAGTTCTCAATCATGGGAGGTGAAGAGGTCTGCCACTCTAAAGTCAGCGCTCGCCAAGGATTATCAGCAGCGGGCTTACCCTTCAACCAACTCCAAACGGCGTTGAACATAAAGGGGAAGGTGGAAACGGCAAGAATATACGAACCTAGGGTGACCAGTTGATTGAGGGAGGTAAACCGGGGATCGTAAAAGGCAATTCGGCGATTCATGCCGAGTAGCCCTAACTCGTGCATGGGCAGAAACGTGAGGTTCATGCCAATGAACGTCAGCCCAAAGTGAATAATCCCCAACGGCTCGTTCATCATTCGTCCGGTCATTTTGGGAAACCAATGGTAAATGGCGGCGTAAATGCCAAACACGCTGCCTCCAAATAAGACGTAATGCAGGTGAGCCACCACAAAGTAAGTATCGTGAACGTGGATATCGAACGGCACCGCCGCCAACATGACCCCGCTGATACCGCCAATGACGAAGACTGCAATGAAGCCCATGGCAAATAGCATGGCGCTGTTTAAAGAAATTTTGCCGCCCCAAATGGTGGCAAGCCAGCCGAACACTTTAATGCCAGTGGGCACAGCAATGATCATGGTGGTGATCATGAAAAACATCCGCAGCCATGCCGGGGTGCCACTGGTGAACATGTGGTGCGCCCAAACAATTAAGCCTAAAAACGAGATCGCAATACTGGAATAGGCGATCGCCTTATATCCAAAAATGGGTTTGCGGGCATGAACCGGCAGAATGTCTGAGATCGCCCCAAACAAAGGCAGCACCATAATATAAACCGCCGGGTGGGAGTAAAACCAAAACATGTGCTGATAAACCACTGGGTCGCCGCCGCCGGTGGGGTTAAAGAAGGCAGTGCCTGCCAGCAAATCAAACGCCAGCAAAATCAGTGCGCCTGCCAATACCGGAGTGCCAATTAAAACCAAGCCCGAAGTAGACAGCATTGCCCAGCAGAACAGCGGCATTTCGTGAATGCCCATGCTAGGAACGCGCATTTTTAAGATCGTCACCAAAAAGTTAATCGCCCCCAAAATTGAGGAGGTTCCAGAGATCAACAAACTGAAGATCCAAATGCCTTCGCCAACCTTGCCTGTCATTAAGCTGAGGGGCGGGTAAGAAGTCCAGCCCGATTGAGGAGCTTCTAAAAAGAAACTCAACACCAGCATTAAGCCAGCGGGCGGAATCATCCAAAAAGCGACTGCGTTGAGCTTGGGGAACGCCATATCGCGTGCACCAATCATCAGCGGAATCAGATAGTTGGCTAGCCCTGCACCGGCTGGGATAATCCATAGAAAGATCATCACTGTACCGTGGAGGGTGAGGAGACTGTTATAAACCTCGGGGGTGACAAAATCGGGGGCAGGTGTCGCGAGTTCTGTCCGAATGGCAGTCGCTAAAGAACCCCCGATTAAATAGAAGATAAAGGAGGTGACAATGTACTGAATCCCAATCACTTTATGATCAGTACTAAAGGTGAAGAAGTGCCACCATTTGCGCTCTGTCTCATGAACAGAAGCAACGGCGGCTACTGGTGCATTTTTCACTTGAGTCATGCTGAAATCCTAGAGCTTAAGTTCAACCCAACGGGATGAGTGGTTTAGTCGATGAGTGATTTAGGTTAGTCAATGTTAGTTCAGTAAGCGACAGCTATTGAACTTAGGAATGATGGGCATGAAGCTGAACAAGGTCTTGAGGATTGACTCCTACTTGCTCGGCATAGGCAGCTAGGACACGGGTGCCGGGATCTGCGGTAGCAACGGTTTGGCTCCCATCTGCTTGACTTGCCACCTGAGATTGTAGCCAGAGATCGTAGTCTGCTTGGGTTTGTACGTATAGACGGCTATTCATGCCGCCATGATAAGGTCCACAGAGTTCGGCGCAAATGATGGGATATTCGCCAATTCGGGTGGGCACAAAGCGCAGTTCTGTGCCTTGCCCTGGAATAACGTCTTGCTTCAGCCGGAACTCAGGTAGCCAAAAAGCGTGAATGACATCTTTTGCTTCTAGGTTAATTTTGATGTCTTGGTTGACAGGAACGTGGAGCTCGCCAGCCGTTACGCCGCTTTCAGGATAGTTGAAAATCCAGGCGTATTGCATTCCTGTGACGTTAACCGTCAGGTCGGCAGGTTGATTTGCGTTTTCGGGTGATGCGCCAATGCCTAGCGCCATGTGATGGTGCCCCGATGTGGAACTGGAGCCTCGATCATTTGTGTTGCTCCCTCTCCAGGCATCATGGCGACTTGGACAACGCTAGGGGCACCAGCGGCTTCGGGGTCGAATCCGCCCATGCGGTTATAGATCTCAAAACTGTAAACGCCAATGACCAACACGATGACCGCAGGAATGGCAGTCCAGACAATTTCTAGGGGAATGTTACCGTCGATCGCCGGTCCATCGGTTTCGTCTCCGGGCTTGCGGCGAAACTTGAGGAGGCAAATCACTAAAACTCCCTCTACAAGCAGAAAAATGCCCATGCTAATGGTCATCATGGAGTCAAACAAACCGTCAATGAGGGCGGCATCACTAGATGCCTCAATGGGCATTAACCCATGATTTTTTCCGTACCATAGGCTGACTAGCGTTAGGGCAATGCCAGCCAGCATTGTAAGGATGTTTGTTGGAATATTCACGGCTAGTCAGGGTATCCAGAGTGAGTTGAGGGGATTTAGTCTAAAGATTCTTTCAAAAAAAGTAACGGTTCAGTTTAGGCAGAACTACATTTAGGGTACTAAATTAGGAGACCCTACCTCTGATGCTACCGCAATAAATCGTCAAAGGTTTTTAACTGGATAGCGCAGAGGCGCGGTTTGTTTTAGCGCCTTGAACTTTTATCTACCAATAAGATAACGACCTTTTAATAGAGTCACGGTAATCATGACAACGAATTGAAAAGAATAGGGCTGATTTGCAGATAGTTTTAAGGTTTAGTTCAAAATGATTTAAGGTTTTCGTAATAATTGACGAATTTTGAGACCGACTCTAGAAAGTGTCTCGATGGATCCTACAAGTTTTGAAGAGAAGCCTTTTCAGGCTTATTGCGGCAACAGGAAACTCAGGGAAATAGCATCCAATCTGTAGAAAATCCTAAAGCTTGATGCAATCTAGGATTGCTTCTATTAAAGTAGTAGCCAGAGAGGCAAGGGCTTGACCCAATTCGCTGAAGTGAGTGGCTGTAAGCTGCACGATAATCAGCGAAGACTGTTCTGCTCATTTCTTGTTTCATCTACTCACTCAACCGAATCGTTCTACTTATTTTAGATGTGCGCTGATGAATGACTCCAGTATGTTTCCAGACGTAACAACTTTCCCTAAGTCGGCATTCACATCTTCATCGAAGTTTTCTTCTAGTTCACAAGATCTTCTCCGGCGTTTGATTTGGAAATTGCGATCGCCACCTTCCTCCTCATGGCGATCGGTAGCGCCACCCGAGTGATGAACGCTGGGCTAGCGTGCCCAGACTGGCCGTTGTGCTATGGAACGCTGATTCCGACCCAGCAGATGAACGTGCAGGTATTTTTAGAGTGGTTCCATCGCCTAGATGCGGCGCTGATTGGGCTTATGGCGATCGCCTGTCTGCCCTTGCTGGGTGGCATCGGCGCTCCCTGCCCACCTGGACACCGTGGGTTGCTGCATTGGCTTTAGGGCTGATTGTTTGCCAGGGTATTTTAGGCGGGTTGACCGTCACCCAACTGCTCCGCTTTGATATTGTCACTGCCCACTTGGGTACGGCACTGGCGTTTTTTGCCACTTTGCTGGTCATGGGCACTTTGCTGCTGCCTTACAAAGGGACAGGCACAGTCGGCAAATTGCCTTGGTTTAGCCTAACGGCAGCCGTTTTGGTTTATCTACAAAGTTTGTCAGGAGCTTTGGTAGGCTCACGCTGGGCTGTCCATCAATGCCTAGAAGGTTCCCAGCTTTGTAGTGTCATGAATACTCATTTGGTCGGCGTTTTTCCGGCTGCCTTAGCAGCCTTGACCGTGGTTGGGGTCACCTGGCGCACGCCTGCATTGAGCCGTGAAATTCGTAAGCTGGCGCAGATTGTGGGCGTTCTATTGCTTTCACAAATTGCTTTGGGCATCGCCACGTTGCGATTACATCTGCAAGTAGAACTGCTCACTGTTTCCCATCAGGCGATCGGGGCGGCTTTGTTTGGCACGCTGGTTTGCTTTACTGTGCTGGCTTGGCGCGATCGCGCCTTTGCTCCAGAAGAATCCTGAATTTCCTTTTCTAAATCCTTCCTTCGTATGCAAGAAACAACTTGGTCTAATCCACCTCGCCATCACCAAAACTTTTGGCAAGTCATTCAAAGCTACTGGCAGCTTACTAAGCCCCGCATCATCATTTTGCTATTGGTGACAACCGCTGGCAGCATGTGGGTGGCGGCTGAAGGCAGTGTTGATCCCTTACTCGTGTTGGTCACGCTGCTGGGGGGCACTCTCGCCTCTGCCTCTGCTAACGTCATTAACTGCATCTACGATCGCGATATTGACTACGACATGGAACGAACTCGGCATCGTCCTCTGCCCTCCGGCAGAATCCAGCCCCGAGATGCCCTCGTGTTTGCCCTGGCGCTTGCCGCCTTGTCGTTTACGCTGTTGACCGTTTTTGCTAATCTGCTGAGTGCTTGCCTAGCCATGTCAGGCATCGTCACTTATGTCCTGGTGTACACCCATTGGTTGAAACGTCACAGTACCCAAAATATCGTGATTGGAGGAGCCGCCGGAGCCATCCCGCCCTTGGTGGGTTGGGCAGCCGTAACGGGCGATTTGAGCTGGGCAGCTTGGGCTTATTTCCTGATCATTTTCCTCTGGACTCCGCCTCACTTCTGGGCATTGGCTCTGATGATTCAAAAGATTATGCCAAAGTTGGCGTGCCCATGTTGCCTGTTATTGTGGGCGATGCTCAAACCGCAAAACAAATTTGGCTGTATACGCTGTTCATGGTGCCGATGACGTTTACGCTGGTA
Source organism: Leptolyngbyaceae cyanobacterium CSU_1_4 (assembly GCA_012034615.1). Taxonomy (GTDB): domain Bacteria; phylum Cyanobacteriota; class Cyanobacteriia; order Elainellales; family Elainellaceae; genus Timaviella. The sequence goes on from JAAUPA010000022.1 coordinate 31,362, forward strand.
TACCCCTTACACGTCATGGGTGCAGTGTATGCCACGATCGCCCTTTTGCTCAACGGCATCTTTATCCACAAAGCTTGGGTACTTCTGCAAGCACCCGCCGATCAAGGTTTGGCGCGATCGTTGTTTAAGTACTCTTTGCTGTACATGATGCTGTTGTCTGCCGGAATGGCGATCGACAGTCTGCCCGTAACCCATCACCTGACCGCCTTCATCACCACCGCCCTCACAGAAAACCTCACCTGGGTGCTCAGCAATCTACCTCTAAAATAGAGGGGAGTTCTGTTGAATAGGAAAACTGTGATGCCTCCTGCCGTCTTAATCGAAAAACTCCAGAAGCGCTACGGCGCAGTCGAAGCTGTCAAAGAGGTCTCGATTCAAGTTGAGCCGGGTGAAATCTTTGGGCTATTGGGTCCCAATGGCGCAGGCAAAACGACTACCCTTCGATGCCTCTGCACCCTCGCCACTCCCGATGCGGGGAAAATTGAAGTCTCTGGAATTTCTGTGCTAGACCATCCTAAACTGGCTCGTCAGCGGTTGGGCTATGTGGCGCAAGAGGTCGCGCTAGACAAAGTGCTAACCGGGCGAGAACTCCTTCAGCTCCAAGCGGCGCTTTACCATCTTCCCCGCTCAACCGCCCAAGAACAGATTGCTCAATCGATCGCCCTCCTGGGTCTTCAAGATTGGGCGGATCTCAAAACCGGAACCTACTCTGGCGGCTTGAAAAAGCGCCTGGATTTGGCGGCAGGGTTGCTTCACCAGCCAGACGTACTGGTGCTAGATGAACCAACCGTCGGCTTGGATATTGAAACCCGATTGGTGGTCTGGGAATTTCTGCGCCAGTTGCGGGAAGCCGGCGAAGTAGACATTCTCATAGCGGTGGTTGTGGGCACGCAACGCCGAGAGCGGCACCGTCAGAAAGCGGTTGCCGGCGGCAGCGATGATCGCCGTATGGAAACGATCGTTGGCGGCCTGGGCCTGCAACAGCTCCGTCTGTTCGGAGCCGGCCTGCGTCCGGTCGGCAATGACGGCA
>JAAUPA010000278.1 GCA_012034615.1 Leptolyngbyaceae cyanobacterium CSU_1_4
GAAGGGTTGGGGACGAGGGCAGGTAGGAACTCACAGTTCAAAACAGTTCAAACAGGATTGCTAGGGCTGCCCAAGAATGAGAAGCTACTTGAGATGATTAGCCGTAGCTAAACTTTTTTCATCTCGCTAAATCGGTTATGTGCTGCCTCAATATCTGCCTCCATTTGTTGGATAATTCTGGGCGATCGCGCTCGAATCATGGCGAACCAGCCTGCTCCTAGAGCCAGATAGAGTAAGAAAAAGTAAGGAAATACATTGTAGGGAGCAGTCGGCACGGGGAAAATTTGACTGAGAGAATTATCACCCGGTACACCAATACTGCCAAGAACGGGAATCAACATGAAGATAATTGCCAAGACAGACACTACGACGTTTGAAAATCGTAACTGTCCTCGACGTGCCAAGTAAATGGGTGCTGCCAGTGAGATGAGCAAATACGCAACGAGAAACCCATACGTGGCGATCGTTCCGGCGTAAGCATAGTTATCGAGGGGTTGGACACCAAACAGGGTCGTTACCATCGGAATTAAAAACACAATTAAGCAAGAAATTGTTACTGCCACGTAGGGGGTTTGATTGGTGCCATGGGCATGTCCTAACCGAGAATGGAAAATGCCATGCTGCCCCATCGAAAAGAGAATGCGTGCGCCTGCATTGATACAGAGGCAATGTACCAAGCAATGCCCACGCAAATAGTAAAACTATAAATGCTTGACGTTCAACAGAGTTGCCAGAACAGTAAGCGAGAACGCAATTTTTTGGGGGTTCTTTCAATGCCACAGACATGAATCGAACCCGATTACCTAGCGATCGCTCTCGTCTCGTCGTCGCGACTGCCACCTGAATTTCCTCAGCCGTTAATGGTTCTAAAGGATGAGCCGTTGGGGTGGTTTTTGCAGATACATTAACTCTTTCAAATGTAGAAGTCATGAAAAATTCCCTTCCCTAAATTAATGCTCTGGAAGATCGGTGACTCAATGATTTAACAAACTTAAAGCTCCACAAACTTGAAGCAGCGTTTAGTGTCCTCTTGCTGAGTAAACCAAACTCGCCCTAACAAGTTTGTGTATAGGTATACGGTTTGTCTCAAATTAATGACGAGTCTAATCGGCTCATCTCATCCGCTTTTGAGAAATCTGGTTCAGGGTGTCATCGAGAATTCACCCAATCTCGCCGCTATGCCCAGTGCAGATCACCCAATCAGCCATCAAGAGTAGACTGATATAAAACAAAGCTTTGAGGCGACAGAGTGACAGGCTCGCCAGCATGCAAGGTTTCAGGTGCAGCAGAACCAGAACCCATCCATTTCTCTAGCGCTGAGTCTAGAATTTTGGCTCCCACAAAGGAGTCTATATTCAAATTAAGTGTCACTGTTGCAGAGTTGAAGTTCATGAAACAAACAACCTGGCTGTCTTCATTCCAGCGTCGCCACCAAACGATTTGTTGATCTTCATCGCTGCCGACTTGAATAGATTGAAAATCACGATGGACTAAAGAGGGCAAAGTATTGCGAAGGCGAATTAAATGTTGATGAAATGACCATAGAATTTGGTGTTTGCCTTCTTGGCGCTTTTCCCAATTCAGCTTGCACATCAGAAAAGTTTCAACGGCTTCTGGATCGGGAGGCTCACCGTCGTAGTGAAAGGCTTCAAACTCTTGTTTGCGTCCTTGCCGAACTGCCTGAATTAACTCGGGGTCAGAATGACTCACGAAGTAAGTAAAGGGGGCTTCCTCGGCATATTCTTCGCCCATAAACAGCATAGGAATAAAGGGAGATAATAAAACTGTGCCTGCTGCCAGCTTCAATGCATCAAAAGAAATGATCTGAGACAAGCGATCGCCCTTTAGCTGATTGCCAATTTGATCATGGTTTTGGATGCAGACAACAAACTGGGAGGGCGAACAACCCTGAGGCGTTCTGCCGTGAAAGCGATGGCGATGAGGCGCATACTGCCAGTCATACACGAAGGCTTGCTGAAAGGCTTTAGCCAAGTGTTGACACTGACCAAAATCTTGGTAATAGCCAATGCGATCGCCTGTCAGGAGAGCGTGCAAAGCATGATGAAAATCATCACTCCACTGCGCGTCTATTCCATACCCTCCTTGATTAGGCGAGTAGATAATTTTAGGATCATTCAGATCACTTTCTGCAATTAAATACAGTTTCCGACCCAGTTCTGCTGAAAGTTCTTTGATTCGTTCTGAAAGCTCTTCTAAAATGTGAAAAGCTCCTAAGTCATAGATGGCATGAACAGCATCTAATCGCAGTGCATCAATATGGTAAGTTTGCATCCAGTAGAGAGCATTTTGAATAAAAAAGTTGCGAACAGGAGGGCTATGTTGATGGTCGAAGTTGAGCGCACTGCCCCAAAGGGTTTGATAAGCTTCAGTAAAATAAGATCCATATTGTTGAATGTAATTTCCCTCCGGACCAAAGTGATTGTAGACCACATCTAAAATTACAGACATTCCTTCTTCATGACAGGCGTTGACTAACCGCTTCAAGCTTGCAGGTTCCCCATAAGAATTCTGGACTCCGTAGAGGTAAGTTCCGTCGTAGCCCCAGTTTCGATAATCATGTCCTTGATCTTTTTCTTGAGGAGGGTGGTTCCCTGAAAATTGCGCGACTGGCATCAGTTCGATCGCCGTAATCCCTAATTCGCGCAAGTCTTTTAAACGAGGAATGATGGCATCAAAAGTACCTTCGGGGGTAAAGGTGCCAACATGTAGTTCATAAATAATCAGCGACTCAAGGGGCACACCCTGCCAGTGTTGCTCTGTCCAATCAAATTGATGATCAATGACCTGGGAAGGACCATGAACCCCTTCTGGCTGGAAATGAGAGGCTGGATCGGGTCTGCATTCTCCGCCATTGAGTTGATAAAAATAGTGAGTTCCTGGTTGAACCTCTGAGACGATCGCTTGCCAATAGCCGTCATCTTGCTGCTCCATTGGGATTAAGCGATCGTTTTGAGAAACCAATTGTACTGCGGCAAAATCTAACTGAGGGCCCCAAACTGTAAATTCGCACTGATGATTGCCCCAATACTTAGCGCCAATGTGCATGGTGAATGCTCTCCCGATAAAATTAATGAATTAGCAATCAGGGCAGATCATCTGAGTTAATGTTTTAACAGATTGAGAGTAGAGCGATCGCCTAAGTCAATAGACGTAGAACTACCAGAGAACGCGCAATTAAAGGCACCGATTGGTCAGCACTGAAAATTCGTTCCTCTTGGATAAAGCGAGGCTCTTTCGTATCAATCGTCATTCGCCATTGAGTATTGGGCATTGCCATAGGGAGAACAAACTCCACCATTTCCCAATAGGCATTAAATAATATTAGAAAGCTGTCATCCCGAACTTTTTGCCCTTGGGCACCTGGGCTAGGAATTCCTTCTCCATTCAGAAAAACCCCAATAATTTTAGGGTATCCTTGTTGCCATTCTTCCTCTGTATGTTCTGTGCCATCTGGATCATACCAGCCAATATCTGTTACGCCCCGAATTGGCTGACCCTGAAACCACTTGCGACGGCGAAACACAGGATGCCCACGCCTGAAATAGATGAGCTCACGGCAAAAGTTAACTAATTCCTCGTTGCCTTTAACCAAATCCCAATCGAACCAGGATAGTGTATTGTCATGGCAGTAACCATTGTTGTTACCCATCTGCGATCGCCCTAATTCATCACCCCCCAACAGCATGGGCACACCTTGAGATAACATCAACGTTACCAACAAATTTCGCCGTTGACGCTCCCGCAGTTGTAATACTTCTGGATCATGGGTGACTCCTTCTACGCCACAATTCCAAGAACGATTATGGTTTTCTCCATCCTGGTTATTTTCACCATTGGCATCATTACATTTTTCGTTATAACTCACCAAATCATTTAACGTAAAACCGTCATGAGCCGTAATGAAGTTAATACTGGCATTAGGTCGTCGTCCATTCTGTTGAAAATATAAGTCAGGGCTACCCGTAAAGCGATAGGCAAATTCTCCTAGCGTCTCATCTTCGCCCCGCCAAAAATCTCGGACAGTATCGCGATACCGTCCATTCCACTCTGACCACAGCACAGGGAAATTGCCAACCTGATAGCCGCCCACTCCCACATCCCACGGCTCAGCAATGAGCTTGACCCCCGCCAGCACTGGATCTTGATGAATAATGTTAAAGAACGCTGCTAAGCTATTAACTTCATATAGTTCTCGGGCTAAGGCAGAAGCTAGGTCAAAGCGGAAACCATCCACATGCATCTCGGTTACCCAATAGCGCAAACTATCAGTAATCAGTTTTAAAACTTGAGGGTGGCGCATACAAAGAGAATTACCACAGCCTGTAAAATCCATGTAATAGCGGTTGTTCCCTTCCACAATCCGATAGTAATTAGAGTTATCAATTCCTCGGAAAGATAGGGTTGGTCCTAAATGATTTCCTTCGCCCGTATGGTTATAAACCACATCAAGAATCACTTCAATTCCCGCATGATGCAGTGCCTTGACCATTTCCTTAAACTCTGCCACTTGCTGCCCGCTTGTGCCGCTAGCGCTGTATGCCGCATGGGGTGCAAAATAATTGATGGAATCATAGCCCCAATAATTCTTCAATCCTTTGTCAGCCAAATGCCCTGGGTAGGCTAAGAAGTGATGAATGGGGAGGAGTTCAACAGCCGTAATACCCAATCGCTGTAAATGTTCGATCGCCGCCGGATGGCTCATCCCCGCATAGGTGCCCCGCAGTTCTTCAGGAATATCGGGATGGAGCTTGGTAAAGCCCTTAACATGAACCTCATAAATAATTGTTTCGTGCCAGGGCGTTTGCAACAGCGTATCACCTTCCCAGTCAAACGACTGATCAACAACAACCGACTTAGGAACGAGTGAAGCGCTATCTAGTTCTGAGAAAGATAAATCTTGAGCGGGGCTGTTCCAATCATATCCAAAAATTTCAGAACCATTGCCCACATCTCCATCCAATGCTTTAGTGTAGGGATCAATCAAGAGTTTATGAGGATTAAAGCGAAATCCTCTTTGGGGATCATAAGGACCATGAACCCGGTATCCATAGCGTTGTCCTGGACCCACACCCGGCAAGTAGCCATGCCAAATAAAGTTACTCACCTCTGTTAAAGTTAAGCGAGTCTCTTGATCATTTCGATCGAATAAGCATAATTCAACGCCTGTTGCATTTTCAGAAGATAAAGCAAAGTTTGTTCCTTTACCATCCCAGTAAGCACCTAAAGGGTAAACATTACCAGGCCAAAGTGGTAAGTACATGGGAAGAATGCCTTTACACGAAACGACTAGAGGTCACTTTAATATCAAGAGTAGGCACACGAATAGGAGGCTCGTTTGCTTCCTGAAGAAGCCGATCGCCCCTCAAACTCGCTCATCTATCCTGAAATCTTCAAATAGGATGATAGCGGTTCTATTTTCCCCGTTTATCCCTCTAGAGACAGAATTCTTAGAGGATGATTTAAAAGTATAGATTGTGACCCGAACCGCCCCCCTAAATCCCCCATTCTGGGGGGACTTTGAAGAACAGAGCTGGCTCGGAAGCTCCCCAGATGGGATTTAG
>JAAUPA010000279.1 GCA_012034615.1 Leptolyngbyaceae cyanobacterium CSU_1_4
ATGACGCTAGTAACCCGTCTTACAGAAAGGATACAAAGCTTAAAACGAATGACTTCTCAAGCTTTTATTGCACCCCATGCCTCCGCGATCGCCCTTTCATCCATCGCTTCAGTTAAAGTTAAAATCCTGTTCTTTAGAGGGTTTTAACTTGAGTCTTTTTACTCTACCCCTAGAGGTAACAATTAGTGACAGCCTTAGGGATAGGGGTCTTGTTAAATAGGCGACATCCTTTGTCTGCTTAGCTTTGACCCATAGCAATCAGAATTTATTCTCTCTAATCAAAGTCACCAATCTCCATCAAAGCCTCCTTTCAGACTTCAGGTAATCAAGCGAATTTTAGACCTTAAAAGTCTGTCTGTTAAGGTCGCAATTGCACCAGAGGTAGCGGCTTATCGAATAAGCTGCTCAAAGAATAACAGAGGTTCTGAAAAAGGGATCATGCTGACACAAAGGATTTGAGCAGCGATCGCCCTACTGAACCATACTGAGAAACAATTACTACACGCATCACTACATGCATCAGATCACCCGCGATCGTGCCTCTACAATACTTGAAAGAATGATAAAACTCTAGATTCCTATCTCCTTCAGCCCACACATCAGTAAGATTCTTTTCTCTGTAAGAAATAACACATTAACCGCCTGCTGCGTCATGGGGTGAATCGATTGGGGATAGCTTGGGGATAGTTTAATTCCGTCTTAACGAATCTAAAAATTTCAGTAAAAACAGTATCCTCTTCAAAATCCTGTAAAAATTAGCACCACGAAAACCCCAATAAATTTATGGACTGTCCATCCGTCGCTCCGTCATTCGTCCCTTCGTCATCCATGGCTCCGTCATCCATCGACATTTTAATTCTCTCTAACGGACCAGGCGAGATCACAACCTGGGTTCGCCCAGTGGTCAAAGCTTTGCGTCAACAGCTTAGCGAAGATCGACAGCAAGTCCGGATTTCCCTCATTCTGTCTCCTTGCCCCAACGCCAGCGGACACGAAGCCGCGATCGCCCAGACCTATCCCGAAATCGATCGCGTTCAAAGTGCCGATCGGTTTTTTCCTTTTTTATTAGGAGGACAGACCGCCGATCGCTGGGATTGGCGGAAACAGGGCGTAGTACTTTTCCTCGGGGGCGATCAAATCTTTACCGTCATAGCAGGCAAACGGCTGGGCTACCGCACCGTTGTTTATGGCGAATGGGAAACCCGCTGGCATCAATGGATTGATCGGTTTGGGGTGATGAAGCCTGAACTCATCGAACAGGCGAAACCCCAGTATGCGCACAAGTTTACCGTCGTGGGAGACTTGATGGCAGATATTGGCGAAGATCCCTCATCTGCGGCTGAGGAATGGCAAGGCGCAGAGATAGTCGGCATATTGCCAGGTTCTAAAGGGGCAAAGCTATCGCAAGGATTGCCCCTAGGATTAGCGATCGCTACTACCTGCATGGCGATCGTCCTCAAACCCGCATTGTCATTCCTGTCGCCCCCACCCTCAATGTATTAACCCTAGCAAAATTTGCTGATCCAGCCCTAAATCCCCTCATCAAACAATTTGGCAACTTCTCCGCCGACCTCATCCAAGAGCAAGGGCAACCTTTTCTCCACCTTAAAAAAGATGGGCAACCCACCCCCGTCCGCATCGAACTCTACACCCAATCTCCCGCCCATCCCCTACTCGCGCAATGCCGCCTTTGCTTTACAACCGTTGGAGCCAATACCGCAGAGCTAGGCGCGCTGGCAGTGCCCATGATCGTGCTGCTGCCGACCCAACAGCTTGATGCCATGCGCTCTTGGGATGGTTTACCCGGACTTTTGGCAAATCTGCCTGGAGTAGGCACGCTTTTTGCCCGCCTCATTAATAGTTGGTTTCTGCGCAAAACTCGGCTGCTGGCTTGGCCCAACATTTGGGCAGGAAAAGCGATCGTGCCAGAACTGGTGGGACACCTAATGCCGCAAAAATTAGCAGAAATGGCGATCGATTGGCTAGAGCACCCGGAAAAGTTAGCCCAGATGCAAGCCCAGCTTCGCCAAGTCAGGGGCGATCGGGGAGCAGCACAAAAACTGGCTCAATTAGTAGGAGAATGCCTAAAGTAAAAGGTGTGCGAAAATTGGATAGACATGGATTGAATCAAACAAAATTCCCATCTGGATTCATTCTTCTCCCCTCCTAGATGTGGGTTCTCAACTGTGAAAAAGATTCCTTGGCTGTCTCTCGGCATTTTATTTTCTGCTTATGCTACCTTCAGTTGGTTTCTAACCCATTGGGTTATCTCTCGAATCAATGCAGGGCAAGCCGTTTGGGCAGTCTGGGCGCTTGTTTTGTCCTGCACTCTCCTGCAAGCTCTCCTGCTCACCACATTATTTGACGGGGTAAAGCACTTTTTTAGAAAGTGGTTAAAGTCAGATATTGGATATTTTTCGCTCATCATGCTGGGTTCGCTGGGGGTGACGGCTGCCTTGGTTTGGTTCAAGCTGTTTGGCTATGTTTTAGTGTTGGTCTCCGCCGAAATTTTAGTGCGCCTAGACTTGCAGAATGCTCATCTCAACCGTTGGCAATCCTTAGCCGTTCTGACTCTGGTTTCCGTTGCCGGACTAGCGGTGGGTTGGGGTGTAAAAGTAACCCCACTTTCCTTACAAATTAGATAATCCATTTGGCACTTCCCTCACCGGGCACCTCCATCCATGGTCTGAATTAAGCGCCTCTATGCAATCCCGGTGATAGATTTTGGAACGTGGATAGAACATGAGTAGCTCAATGAGTGTTAATTGGATCACCGCAGACGTTAATTTACATGAAGTTCAATAGACGTTTAGCTGGGGTTGAGGATACACTTCTGCCTTCATGGCAATCCATGAAAACTTATCTGTGGTTACATCAAGTTATTCAGCCGAGACCCCTTGTCAGTGTCTCGAACCGATCGCATCAAATGTTAAATCTTGTTGAAGATCGGCTGAAATACTTTTCTAGGCTGATGGGTGCAAATCATTTTTGGGAATCCTCCCTAGCATCAACAAACTTTTAGTTTGCATTTTAGGGAGTTATCCATTACCCTGTAGCTGAACCATCAATGCCCTCGACGCTCTCAGCGATTTCAGTATTTTCACTGGATCTGATTCTTGACTTTCATAGTATCGTCAACATCAAAAATCAAATTCAATTGTGATGCAAAGGTAAACATGTAATCAGGGACATGGCGATCGTCGTCATTAAACAGAAACCTAGTTGATACAAGTTTAGGTCTCTCAACTTGTTCGCTAACGGTGCATTTTCGTTTGAGGTTGGTTCTATTTCAGTTGTTCCCTACAATTCCCGCTTTGGTCAACACAACGTTGCTTTCTAGCTTATGGCTTGGGATCAATGGATTCAAAAAGGTCTGATCAAAAGCCGCTGGGTAACTGGGTTAAACGCTTAGTAGAACAGAACGCGCAAAGAATGGATGGAGTAAATCTTGGGCTTTTGTTTGAGTGCCTATTCATCTATTCTAGTTCAATTTTAAGGGAGTGAATCAAGGTTTTTTAACCGTTATTTTATTCCATTAGCGTCTTTATCCATCGGCATAGCGATCATGACTGCATTATTCAATTACAAACTAGGACAGGCGATGAGCAGATCCACATTAGACACGACTAATTCTTTAGAGCTTCTGGCAGGTGCCGAAGATGATTTTCTAAACCCAACACCCATCGATTTGCGAACTGTGAATGATTTCAAGGATCGCTCAGGGAAGGAGAGCGAGTCGGGTCTTAATGTTGAATTTGGCTCTGAAGAAGATATTGATGATTTGCTAGAAAACCGGGCATCCGGCTATCGCAAAACGGTTACGGATGATGCGGTCGGTGCGTTTTTTAAAGAAATGGCGCGTTATCCGTTGCTTAAGCCCTGCGAGGAAGTGGAGTTGGCTCGTCGGGTCAAGTTTTTGGGAGAAGTGGAAGAACTGCGGGAACGGTTGCAAACTGAGCTAGGTCGTCCGGTTAGCAAGGCAGATTTGTGTCAGTCGATGAATGTGACCGAGCGTCAGCTTGAGCATCGTCTTTATCTAAGCCGGGTTGCTAAGCGCAAAATGATTCGCTCTAATCTGCGGCTGGTGGTGTCGATCGCCAAGCGTTATCTGAACCGGGGGGTGCCCTTCCTAGATTTAATTCAAGAGGGTGCACTCGGACTGAACCGGGCGACCGAAAAGTTTGATCCAGATAAAGGATACAAATTTTCTACCTATGCTTACTGGTGGATTCGCCAAGGCATTACCCGAACGATCGCCAATGATGCTCGCACGATTCGGCTGCCGATCCACATTGTGGAAAAACTCAATAAGCTGAAAAAAGCCCACCGCGAACTGCGTAAAGATCTCAACCGCAACCCCACCGATGTAGAGTTGGCGGCATCTTTGGACATGACTCCCGAGCAGTTACGGAATCTTCAACAGGTGCGGCGGCGATCGCTCTCGCTGAACCATCGTGTGGGCAAAGGCGAAGACACAGAGCTAATGGAGCTATTGGAAGATAACAGCACCCAATCTCCGGAAGCGCAAATGAACGAAACCATGATGCGCCAAGAAATTTATGCCGTGCTGGGCGAAGTTTTGACGGAACGGGAGCGTGACATCATTGCGCTACGCTACGGCTTGACCACTGGCGAAACCCATACCTTAGAAGAAGTGGGCGGGATGTTCAACCTTTCCCGCGAACGAGTCCGCCAAATTCAAACCAAAGCAATGCGCAAACTCCGTCGCCCCCAGGTTGCAGGCAGGCTAAAGAACTGGTTGCGCTGAGTCGGTTTTATTGAGCAGCGTGCTAAATTTCAGCCTATGCGTCTGTGTATTCTCGGCTCTTTAAATAAAGTCGGGAATCTTTGTTCAGAGCTTTATTCTCAAGTAAGGTTTGTCATCTTTTTTATGAAGGATATTGAAATTCGTCGTGCCAAACCTGAAGATGTCGAAACCCTCTTTCAATTGATTCGTGCCTTAGCGGACTACGCAAAACTTGCTCACCAGGTTACCGGCACAGCAGCGCTATTGCACGAGCATTTATTTGGGGCGCATCCTTGTATTGAAGCGCTCTTGGCAGATCATCAAGGGAAGTCGATTGGGTTCGCATTGTTTTTCACAAACTATTCCACTTTCCTCACAAAACCCGGTATTTATTTAGAAGATTTATTTGTGATGCCAGAGTATCGAAGCAAAGGGATTGGGAAGGCAATTCTTTCTGCTTTGGCGCGGTTGGCATTAGAACGCAACTGTGGGCGGCTAGAGTGGAGTGTGTTGGATTGGAATGAACCCGCGATCGCTTTCTATCAACGCATGGGGGCAACCGTTTTGCCCGATTGGCGAACTTGTCGAGTGACGGGAGACGCGATCGCTCAATTAGGAAATAGTTCCTTGGGCAGTTCCTTGGGCATATAGTTTCACAAACAAACCTTGCTTTCGCCCCAGCTCTCTTGTACAAAGAAGTTAACCGGGCATTGCTGAATGGAAGTATGAATCCTTGAGATGCTATGGCTCTGATCGCCCCCTAAATCCCCCATTCTGGGGACTTCCGAACCTTTCAAAGTCCCCCAGAACTGG
>JAAUPA010000280.1 GCA_012034615.1 Leptolyngbyaceae cyanobacterium CSU_1_4
AATCTAGCCAAAGTCCCCTGGCAAACCCGCCCCTTCAAATCCCCCGAAATTGGGGCTTCCGCTCCAGTTCTGTGCTTCAAAGCTATTTGGGGGATTTAGGAGGCGAAAAAGCTTGGAACGAAGCCAGTCTAGACTTATGTATACACCGTAGCCCGCTCTGGGAGAAGGGCTGGGGATGAGGGCGGCTCGGAGACCTGCAAAAGTGGAATGCACCCATGTAAATCATTTACTTGCCCGATCCAGGTTCATTCAACTTACGGTTCATTTCAGCGGTCATCGTATCGGGTAAAACTTTGCTGACCGCACCTTGAACCTTTGTCATTAACGATTCTGCCAAAACTCCATCATCCCCTGCCATCCAAGCTTCAAAACCCTGCTTAGCCACTTTAGCCGGATCATCTTTTTTAGCTTCTCCTACTTTCGTGTCGTCTAGTCCAGCCCGGTGGAAAAAGTTAGTATCAGTGGGTCCTGGCATGAGTGCAGTTACAGTTACGCCTGTGTCTTTTAATTCGTTCCGAATTGCTTCAGAGAAGGAATGAATAAATGCTTTTGAAGCGTAGTAAACTGCCTGAAATGGACCCGGCATCTGAGATGCGATCGAGGAGGTGAACAGGATTTTACCCTGACCGCGATCGACCATATCTTTCACCACTCGCTTGGCAAGATGAACGGTTGAAGCAACGTTGAGCTCGATTACATTGAGTTCTTCCTGCAAATTGGTTTTAACAAACTCACCGCCTACACCCACACCTGCATTAATAGCGATCGCATCCACAGGTCGTCCGGTCTTCCGAATCTGGTCATACAGTAGTTCCACTCCATCATAGGTTGAGAGGTCTGCCTGAACCGTTTGAACTTGCGCACCCAAGGCAGTGAAATCTTGAGCGGCCTCGTCAATGCTAGCACCCGTAGATGTAACCAATAAATCAAAACCGTTTTGAGCAAACTGTTTCGCAAGTTCATGTCCAATGCCGCTAGAGGCACCCGTCACGACGGCAAAAGGACGAGTTGAGGAATTATTGATCATCGTTATCCTTAGCTCCTTTTTTGGGCTTAAATCACAAATTAAGTTGTCCTTCCTGTGCTCCGGCTTTAGGTTTTGTTTGTTAATTAACTACTGTTGAATAATGTTGTTGAATCATTCAAGGCAAGTCAATTTAACCCACTACGAGTCAATCTAGAGGTCTGCAAGCCAGCTTTCCTCTGGCATTAGAGAGAGATGCTGACGTTACGGTAGGAATAGAAATTTACTAAATGAATAGAAATTAAATTTGCAGCTAAGTTTATACGTGTAGTGTAAAGTATCAATCTGAAAGGCTCTACAAATCTATGAAGCTTGATAACCGTCAACTTTCCATATTTTTACGATCATGAGAAAAAGGAAGCGGCGATCGCTTCCCTCCTCAGATTCTATTGCACAAGCCACAGGCTCGTATTGACCCTCCACCGTGCTACAAATGTAAAGGTGTTCTTCACGGCTCACCGAATTTTCTCAATGGTGTATCCCTGTGGCTTCTCAGTCTTCGCTCCGGCTCAGTCGAGGATTTAATCCCTCGATCGGTACTCTTTGTCTGATAGCCTCACCGTGTTTTGGGGCGATTGGCTCGATTTGCGAGTTCGCATTCTCCAAGTCGTTGCTTCCGGCTTAATTTCGCCACTGATCTACATTTTGGCGTTTGGGTTAGGGTTGGGCAGTGCGCTCACGGTGAAACCGCCCGTTGGCGACACCTACCTTCAGTTCATTTTGCCAGGAATGGTGGCGTTGTCTTCCATGACCATTAGCTTTGGCGGTACGACGTTCTCCATCTGCGGAGAACGGCTTTACTCTAAAACTTTTGAGGAAATTTTACTTTTACCAGTCAGTCCGCTGGCGCTGTTCTTGGGCAAAATGCTGGCAGGAATTGTGCGAGGGTTGTTAACTTCCTCTTCGGTGCTATTGCTGGCAATCTTGTTTACAGGGCAATGGAATTTCCTAAATCCGCTGTTTTTGCTAATTCTTGTACTGAACTGTGCAGTCTTCTCAGGCTTGGGGGTGATTGTTGGGCTGAATGTAAAATCTTTGGAAGGCGTGGGGATTTTGAATAATTTCTTGATTGTGCCAATGTCTTTTTTAGGCGCAACTTTTTTTGACCCTGCGACTTTGCCGATCGCCCTGAAATTTATCGTCTATCTGTTGCCATTGACTTATACTAGCTTGGGTCTAAGAGCAGCAGCTTACTCACCCTTTAGTCAGTTTCCTTGGTACGTATTGCCCATTTTATTGAGTGTGGCAATGATTCTTTGCTTCATTGGAGCCCGCCAGTTTTCTAGTCAAAAAGACTAGCCAAAATCGCCCCAGAGACGTTACTCTTACCTATCTACTCTTCACCTCTTATCCTTTATTCATTGATCCTGAATATTTATGGCTTCCGATGATCTGCGTGCGACTCGCCTTGAAAAAGTTGCTCAGCTTAAAGCGCTGGGACTGAACCCCTATGCCTATCGGTGGGAGGTCACCCATCAGGCGCAGGCGTTGCAAGAGCAATATCGTGAGCTGGCAGATGGGGAAGAGGTGGAGGTGGAAGTGGCGATCGCCGGACGCATCCTGACCCGCCGAGTTTTTGGAAAACTAGCATTCTTCACGCTGCAAGACGAAACGGGCACCATTCAGCTTTACCTCGACAAAGCCAAGATTGAAGCAGAAATGCCATTGCCAGATGCCTTTAATCACCTGAAGCAGCTTACCGATGCGGGCGATATTTTGGGAGTTAAGGGCAGCATTAAACGCACCGAAAAAGGAGAATTATCGGTCAAGGTCAGTCACTACAGCATCCTGACCAAATCGCTATTGCCGCTGCCTGACAAATGGCACGGTTTGACAGATGTAGAAAAGCGCTATCGTCAGCGCTACGTCGATTTGATTGTGAATCCGGAGGTGCAGCAAACCTTTCGGCGGCGGGCTCTGATTACTGCTTCAATCCGGAGGATGTTGAATCTTAAGAACTTTATCGAAATCGAAACGCCCGTTTTGCAATCTGAGGCAGGCGGCGCGGATGCCCGTCCCTTTGTCACTTATCACAATACCTTGGAGATGGATTTATATCTCCGAATTGCCACCGAGTTGCACCTGAAGCGGTTGGTGGTGGGTGGTTTTGAGCGCGTGTTTGAGCTAGGACGAATTTTCCGCAACGAAGGCGTTTCAACTCGGCACAATCCTGAGTTTACTTCCATCGAAATTTATCAAGCCTATGGCGACTACAAAGAGATGATGACACTGACGGAGGAAATGATTACGACTCCGGCACAGGAAGTTTTGAAGACTTTGCAAATTACCTATCAGGGTGAGGCGATCGATCTGACTCCTCCGTGGCGCAGAGTGACAATGCATGATCTGGTGAAAGAACACACAGGTCTAGATTTTGCGGCGTTCGCCACTTTAGAGGAAGCCAAAGCCGCAGCCAAAGCCGCAGGCATTCATGGCACCGAAGACTGTGGGGCGATCGGCAAGCTTTTGAACGAGGTATTTGAACAAAAAGTAGAAGCAACGCTCATTCAGCCGACATTTGTGATTGATTATCCAGTAGAAATCTCGCCCTTAGCCAAGCCTCACCGCAGCAAACCTGGGCTAGTAGAGCGGTTTGAGCTATTTATCGTGGGGCGTGAAACTGCCAATGGTTTTTCAGAGTTGACCGATCCAATTGAGCAGCGGGAACGACTGGAGGCACAGGCAGCGCGAAAGGCTGAGGGGGATCTGGAGGCGCAAGGGGTAGATGAAGACTTTTTAACCGCGCTGGAATATGGGATGCCGCCGACTGTAGGCATGGGCATGGGCATCGATCGCCTAGTGATGTTGCTGTGCGATTGTGCCAGCATTCGAGATGCGATCGCCTTTCCTCTGCTCAAGCCCGAAGTGGGAGAAGCATAGAAAGTTTGGGAGACTTAATTCGATACTTCTGCCATTTCAATTACGCGCCCATCTAAATCTTTAACCAAAAAGTTCAGGGGCTTCTCTCGGCGAATCTTGTACTTCACGCGGTAAGATTGGGCGCGCAGCAGCAACAGTTCCAAACAGTCGTGGTCAAAACAAACATGACGCTGCCGATCTTTTTGCCCCAGGCTTGCTCCAGAAATGACGTGTAACTGAGTATTTTTCTTGAGTTGATACCAAAGCCCTTCTGGGTTTGTAAAGCTCGTGGTGGCAGGTCGCCCGATCGCCGCTGAAGCATACATCGGGTCAATTCCAACGGTTCCTAAGGTTTGTTCGTAGTTGTAGTAATAGTGCAACGGTACATCTGCCACCGTCAAGTCGAGCAGCCCTTCGTAAAATTTCTTTGCCAATTCCAGGTCAGATACCATAATGGTATGAACCTTGGGGGCACTCGTTAAAAACATCCACATTGCCCCAGCGTAAGCCACCAACAGCGCCACCATGATGCCTTGAGTAGACAGCAAGCTATCGAGGGGAAGGAACGTTGCTAAAGTCTGAAACATAGATAAGGTAAGGGTGTTAGCAATGACCATGAACAGAAATAATGCGATTTCGAGTGAGTCCGTCACCCCAGCTTTCAATCACACTGAAGCCTAGTGAAGGCTCCTAATAGTCCCTAGTCTACCAAGGACTTCCCAATTTCGTCTAAATCTCAAGGTCTGCTTTAGTTCAGATTGAGTTCAGAACATTAGATAATAGAGTGAATTAAACCTGGTATTGTCTTCGGACTTGCGCCGTCTCAATCAGGAATTTTTGAACCGGAATCAAGAGGGATATCGATGGCAGGGCAATTACTATTAGTAGACGACGAACCCGGCTTACGGCAAGCCGTGCAAGCCTATTTGGAGGAAGATGGCTTTACGGTGCATGTTGCCAGCAATGCGCGCGAGGGGTGGGATATGTTGCAGCGTCTTTCCCCAGACTTAGTCATTTCCGATATTATGATGCCGCAGGTCGATGGCTACCAATTTCTCAAGCAGCTTCGAGAAGATCCTCGGTTTGAGGCGTTGCCTGTGATCTTCCTGACGGCACGAGGGATGACTTCCGATCGCATTTCGGGTTATAACGCAGGCTGCGATGCTTATCTTTCTAAACCGTTTGACCCGGATGAATTGGTGGCGATCGTCACCAGCATTCTAGAGCGCCGTGCCGCTGCCAGTAAGGCGGCTGCGGGCGAGGGGGAAGAAATTGACATTGCCGACTTAGCCAAACAAATGGCAGAGATTAAAGCCATGCTGACTCAACGAAGCGGCATTGTTCAATCGCCTTCTCCAATTAAAATAGACTTTACGCCACGGGAGCAAAGCGTTTTGGAACTGGTAGCGCAAGGGCTAATGAACAAAGAAATTGCCCGACGGCTAGAAACCAGCGTCCGAAATGTAGAAAAGTATGTGAGTCGGTTGTTTACCAAGACGGGCACCAATAGCCGCACTGAGTTGGTGCGCTATGCGTTAGAACACGGTCTGGCGAATTAAGGGCGCAGGTTGCTTGTCTTAAAAGTTAGTAAGTTTGGAAAATGGCGCTGGGGGTGGATGGGTGGATGGGTGGATGGGTGGATGGGTGGATGGGTGG
>JAAUPA010000281.1 GCA_012034615.1 Leptolyngbyaceae cyanobacterium CSU_1_4
CCCAGGAATGAGGGGGTATTTAGGCGGGGACGAAAAAGACTGCAACGAAGTTAGTTTAGAGTTGTGTATACACAGCAGCCCCGAGCGGGAGAGGGGGTTTCAAGTTAGTCCGTGGTCTGAAGTCCCTTCGCCCCTTGTGGGAGAGGGGCGAAGGGATGAGGCGAAAAGATTTGGCAGTCAACCCAGTTCTTAATCAGATCATTCGTTGAGGTGTCCTGTTTTATTGCTATGCAGTCATTATGATAGAAGCAGCCTCTGTCACGTAGAATAACGCTGCTCATGATTGACTTTGAGATGTGGAATGGATTGTTGCATCAATATGTAGACCCGCAAGGGCGAGTCGATTATCGGGCGTGGAAAGCTCAGCAACCTCAGACGTTAACTCATTGGTTGACTGATTTAGAACGGTTAGACCTCAGCCCAGATCTAAGTCGTGAGCAACAGCTTGCCCTTTGGATTAATCTCTATAATGCGTTCACCCTTTCGACTATTTTGGAACGCTACCCGATCGCCTCCATTCGACCTTTAGTCTTTGGAATTCCTAACTGGTTCGCCTTCTTATGGTTTTTTCAACGGAGGGTATATCGGTTTGCTCATCAAACTTACAGCTTGGCTCAAATCGAAAATCAGATTTTGCGCGATCGCTTGCAGGAGCCGCGCATTCATTTTGCCATTGTCTGTGCTTCCCTGGGTTGTCCCTTACTTCGGAATGAGGCTTATACTCCTGAAAAAGTAACTCAGCAGCTTGAAGAAGACGCGGTGCGATTTATCAATAATCCCAATAAAGTTCGTTATGATGCTCATGCTAAAACTCTCTATTGCAGCAAAATTTTCAAATGGTATCGGCAAGATTTTTTAACGGTGTCGCCCTCTATTCCAGACTATGTTCGCTCCTTTCTTCCGCCCGATCTGCCGTTGTCTGCCTCACCCCCCATTGCCTATCTTGACTACGATTGGAGCCTTAATCAACGCCTTAATTAACGCCTTAATTAACGCCTTAATCAACGCCTTAATCAACGAATGTCTTCATAGAATTGTTTCAGATAGGTTGCCGAAACGCCAACCCCCCACAATACGCCGATGTAGATATATATTGCTGTAGCTTTCCAAACTCCCCAGCCAGCCACTCGGCGATCGGAGGTTTGCACGATGCGATTGACCTGACGGATTTTTCCTCTCTGAAGTAAGCGCAAACATAAATCACCATCTTCCATAATGGGTAGCATTTCGTTGAAGCCGTGACACTCCCAAAAATCGGTGCGCCGACAAAACATCACCTGATCACCAAACAATAGCCGCAAGCCTTTAAAAAACAGATGAGGTCTAAACAGTAAGGGTGCATAGTAGGTTTTTAGATAATGATGCAGTGCCGTTCCCCAACGAGTGTTCTGGTCACTAGTCATCAAAGAGATAAACCCACCACAGGCAATTTTTGGATCCGCTAAGGTCTGCTCTATGACCTGAATTAAGTCGTCTGGCACCCAAGTATCGGCATGGAGAAAGCAAGGATGTCTCCGATCGCCACATTAGCGCCGTAATTCATTTGAACCGATCGCCCCCGACGATCGCACGAGATCACCGGAATACCCGCAGCTTGCGCGATCGCCACGGTCTCATCCTCACTGCCGCCATCGACCACTAGCACTTCTAGAGGCGGCGGATCAAGTACTGCCACATGCCGCAACGCGCGTCCTAGGCTGCTCGACTCGTTTAATGTGGGAATAATAATGGAGACACGCCGCATTCTAGTTTCCTACTTTTAATAAGGCTGAGCGATCGGAGAGATCTTTGTAGGCAGCTTAAGCCCGAAGCAAAAATGAACGAAAGTCAACAAACTTTAAACTTTTTCTAGAAGCGATGCTGCGGGTTCAACAGTCTTCCCCACACTGCATTATAAGGATGAACCCGTTGGGTCGGCTGCCCATCCCGCACTAGCGCACCCGGACAGAATTGTTTCACACTGCACCCTTCGTTTACCCACTGAAAAAGACCCCCCTCTAAGTTAAAGACATTTTGAAAACCAGCGTTGATTAATTGCTGCGCAACCTTGGCGCTGCGATACCCCACTGAGCAATAAACAATAATTGGGGTTTGCATCGAGATGTTTTTGAGAGCAGGGGCGATCGCCAGATCAGCACTTTCTAATCGCTGGGCTTCTGCCAGATGGCTGACCGCATACTCTGCCTCACTTCTAGTGTCTAAAATCAGGGGTTGAGATCGCGTTTTATCCATCAATCTTTGGGCAAACTCGACAGTTGTTATTCTCGGCACATCAGGAAATTTAAGGCGAATAAACTTTTTAAGCAAGTTAAATGCGATCGCTGATCTGATCTGAACCATGGTTGAACTCCTCTATTTCCTATCCCATTAGCCTAGCGATCGCAATCTTCCATCGTGGGTAAAAATCTCTAGAGCATAGGGAGAAAAGCGGACTACACCAAACTTCATTAACAGGGCTTTCCGCTTCGCTGCCCGCCCTCCACAGAGCTTCTCACTCCAGCAGATTGCGATAGATTCAATCTACCAAACCCAATGGTTGCCGGACTTTTACAGGCGATCGCCCTGACCTCAGCAGCTTACCCCCCACGGTTTGGAGCGAAAGAGTAACGATGACGAGGCAATTGCAGTAACCTCGACAAGGGCAAGGGAAGAGCACAGAATTTACTGACCCATTGATTAGACATAATCTATCAATTCAGGGAAGTCTTAAACAGGGAGAAGCCTCCTAAAACATCGTTAACGGATCGCTGATTGATAGTAAGCTGCAAAACGAAAGAAGGCTAATATGTTCAAAAGTGTGGTTGGTCATAGCAATGATCCAGATTCGCTAATTGCGATTACTGATGTCGTCCATGAATGTACTCATTCTTTGGCAGGAATGACTCCCCAAGCCGGTATTCTGTTCGCAGCAATTGATTTTGATCACAAATTCATCTTGCAACAAATTCAGCAAGCTTTTCCCAATATTGAATTAATTGGGGGAACCACTAATGGTGAGATTTCTTCAGTTTTAGAGTTTCAGCAAGATTCTTTGACGCTGATGCTATTTGCTTCAGACTGTGTAGAAATTCGAGCAGGACTGGGTCAAAATGTCTCACAAAATCCTGTCCAGGCAGCCCAACAGGCGATCGCGCAAGCCACAGGAAACAGCACCGCTCCACCGAAGTTATGTCTGACTTTTCCTGAAAGCTTAACTAGCAGTGGAGTGAGAATTGTAGAAGGGCTCCAGCAAATTTTAGGAGAAAACGTTCCTATCGTGGGAGGAATGACTGCCGATGATTATACGTTTAACCAACTTACCAATTTTTCAAGATCAAGTGCTGAGTGATGCAGTTCCAGTGCTGTTATTTTCAGGCGATCTACGAGTTTCCGATGGCGTTGCGAGTGGATGGATACCCATTAGTCCCAAAAGCCACATTACTAAGGTGCAGGGGAATGTGGTGTATGAAATTGATGGACAGCCTGCTCTCAATTTTTACCAGCAGTATCTGGGTACCGAGCGATTTGCAGAAAGTTATGCCATTCATGCCCTTGCTGTTTTTGAAGAAATGGATCGGTTTTATATGCGCGCCCCCAATCGCTATGATCCGGAATCTGGCAGTGTCACGTTTTTTGCAGATATCCCCGAACAATCGATCGTTCAAATTACGGATGCGTCGCGTACAGATATTTTGATGGCTTCAGAAACATCGTTGCAAGAAGCGATCGCCCACTATCCAGGAAATGAGCCAACCACAGCTTTACTAGTGTCTTGCGCTGCCCGTCGCCGCATTTTAGGAACCTTAACTTCTCAAGAATATCAGCTTGTCAAAACCCATTTACCCTCAGGCTTGTCTTGCTGTGGTTTTTACGCCTATGGCGAAATTGCCCCCCTAGAACAGCACAGCCCAACCAAGCTTCATAACAAAACCTTTGTCACATTGCTCCTAGGAGATGCATGAAGCCGTTATGGGAAACCAGGAGCATTCTACACAAATTCAGGAATTGGAGAAAACCATCCGTATTTTGCGGAGAAAATTAGAGCGCTCTGAAAAAGAACGGGGACAAATTGAGGCGGATGTCGCTACTAAAGAGTCTTTGCTCAAGAATGTCATTCATGAATTACAAACCTCCAAACAAACCTTAGAGGCACAAAGCCAAGATTTGCAGAATGCACTAGAAAAAATGCAAATGATGCAACTGCAACTGATTCAAAGTGAAAAAATGTCTGCTCTAGGACAAACGACTTCCGGCATTGCTCATGAAATTAATAATCCGATTAGTTTTATTCATGGGAATCTAGCTCCTTTGGCTGCATCTATTCAAGATTTATTTCAGTTAATCCGCCTATACCATCGTTATTTCCCATCTCCTCCAGCAGAGATTGGCATGAAACGAGAGAGGATTGATATTGCATTTCTTGAATATGACATTCCTAGAATGTTGCAATCCATGGCTACCGGAACTCGACGCATCCGAGATATCGTTTTAGCTCTTCGTAACTTTTCTCGTCTAGGCGAGGTTGGGTATAAAGCAGTTGATCTCCATGAGGGCATTGACAATACTCTGATGATCTTGCAACAAAAAATGGCTGAGATTCAAGTCGTTAAACACTACGGAGAGCTTCCACTTGTAACCTGTGTTGCCGGAGATCTCAATCAGGTATTTATGAATATTTTGAATAATGCTGTTGATGCGATCGCCAAGAAGATTGCCCACCAAATAGAGCCGCTGCCGAACAGTGGAATGATTTCAATTCGGACTGAATATCAACCCAATGAACAGATCGTGATCTCTATCACAGATAATGGTATTGGGATACCTTCCAACATGATTGATAAAGTGTTTGATCCTTTTTTTACCACCAAAGAGATTGGTAAGGGCACAGGGTTGGGGCTGGCGATCGCTCGTCAAATTGTCATGGAAAAACATAGAGGTAGCTTAGAAGTTTACTCTAAAGTAGAGCAGGGAACGGAATTCTTAATTCGGCTTCCGCTCCAGCATTGAGAATCAATAGAGATACAGTTTAAAAATAGGCGTTGCTGAATGAAAGTATGAATTTGCCCCCTAAATCCCCTATTCTGGGGGACTTAGGGGGCGATCAGAGCAATAGCATCTCCAGAATTCATACTTCCATTTAGCAATGCCCAAAAATAAAAGATTTTTCAAACAGACGGAAGCGCAATAGCCGATAAAGGATAACTAGTCCATTGTTGGCGCTGCTCTACTACAAAGGGACGTACTACCAAGCACAGAGGGCTTCCCTCCTGAACATCAATCCTCAAGAAGGTGTGGAGATTCCGCTCTTTGCCGCCCTGTCTTTGCCGCCCCACATATTCTTGAGACTGCGCAACAGCCTGAATATGTTGCACCCCTTCTTGCCCCATCATTTCTATAATCTGGGCTCCTGCTCGGCGCTGGCGGCGTAAACTTGCCCCACTCCCACCACAAACAATCCAGTCTAGATGGCTATCTGCATGACCCGTCTTCAAGGTGCGAATATGCTCTAAACAATGGGAATGCCCACTCAGAATTAGATTCA
>JAAUPA010000282.1 GCA_012034615.1 Leptolyngbyaceae cyanobacterium CSU_1_4
ATCACGCTATAAAGTGCCCCCCTAAATCCCCCATTCTGGGGGACTTCCGAACCTCAAAGTCTCTCAGAATAGGGATTTAGGGGGAAAGTGTAAGACTATACGCTCATTTACAACCATTCTCTAAGAATTGATGGCGTTGCTGAATCGAAGTATGAACTGATTTAAATTGACCGTTCTCTCGCCCCATAAATCCCCCAAGTTGGTGGACTTTGAAGGGTTTGGAAGTCCCCCGATTCAGGGGGTTGGGGGCTTTCATCCTTGCATTCAGCAACGCCGAATTGATAACCCACTAGTTTACTAGGGGTTTTCGTGTAGAAATTTACTAATTTTGTCTAGTTCTAACTCATCTAAGCGGAATTCACTTGCTCCAATGATGCCCTCAACTTGTTTACGATTGCGCCCCCCCACGATCGCCGCTGTTACGGCTGGATGGTTTAAAGTCCAAGCAATCGCAACTTCACCGGGCGATCGTTCATGGGCTTGACCAATTTGCTGTAAAACTTCAACTAGCTTCAAATTACGAGATAAACGGGGTTCTTGATACTCGTTGTTTTGTTTGCGCCAATCGTTATCAGGTAAGTTAGCAATTCGTTCAGGGTTCATTGTGCCAGTTAGTAAGCCTGACTGCATGGGCGAATAAACAATGACTCCAATATTATGTTGTTGACAGAAGGGCAAAACTTCGGATTCGACCTTGCGATTAATGAGCGAATAGGGCGGCTGCAAAGAGGTAATAGGAGCGATCGCTTGTGCCCGCTGCAATTGTTCGACGCTGAAATTTGAAACTCCAATATATCGAACTTTTCCTTCATCTTTGAGCTGGGCAAGAGTAGTCCATCCTTCTTCAAGCTCAGGTTCTGGGTTAGGCCAATGGATTTGGTATAGGTCAATGGTTTCCACATTGAGGCGGCGGAGACTTGCTTCTACTTCATGACGAATTGAATCTTTTTTAAGACTGCGGCTAATCTCCCCCTTTTCGCTCCAAATCATGGAGCACTTCGTAAAAATGTAGGGGCGATCGCTTCGTCCTTTAAGCGCCTTAGCAACTACTTCTTCAGAATGCCCTAACCCGTAAATAGCTGCCGTGTCGATCCAGTTAACTCCCAAGTCGAGCGATCGTTGAATTGCTTCAATGGAGTCCTGATCATCTTGGCACCCCACCCAAACGCCCATTCACCGCCACCAATTGCCCATGCACCAAAGCCAATGGGAGTAATCTGTAGATCTGAATTGCCAAGCAATTTAGTTTGCATGGTTGATTCTCTTTAAAACCTCTTGATTCAACTCTTACTTTACGCCGCAACTATTTTACTGGCTTCCATCGGGAGAGCGATCGTGCTGATTTACGGATTATAGTGAGCGATCTAAAAACTAAATCTGTTGGTTTAAATCAAGTGTTTCATCATTAACTATCGTAGAGTTAGAAGGTGATGATTTAGTAGAGTTAAGCAGCGCGTCCTGTTCCTCTTTGGTGATTGCTGTAGAGTTAAGCGTTTCCTTCAATGCGTTCAAGACAACTTGTGGATTGGTTGTTTTTTGCATTTCAGAAGCTTCTGAGTCGTGGCGGTTACGCACGTTTGGTAAATCAGTCCGAAGCTCTTCAACTAATGCAATTAACTTGGCAATTTTCTGTTCTGTTAACAAGTTAAGTTGTAAGGTAAGGTGCGATCGCTCCTCTGCAATTTTTTCTTGACGAGCTTGGTAAATCAACACGCCTGTCGAAATCAGCAACGAAGCGACATCTAAACCTTGTTCATAAATGTTAAATCTAGGCACCTGCCATTGCACCAGCCTTTCATGAATTAACCCACTGCTAAACCCCCAGCCTGTAAAGAAAATAAGTTGAAAATAGAGGAACCAAGGTTGACCAAAACTAGCCGCCGTTTTTTCAATAATTCGCTGGTGTAGAGGAAGACTAGATTCGTGACGTGTCTCAAGGTCAATGATAGTTTCAATGTTTTTTAGAACTGCATCAGGAACCAATTCTGAGTCAGCGGTTACAGATAAATCGATAGAGCCGGAAAACTCGTTTTTTGTAGATGCAGGCACATTAATACGAATCATGTTGATCAATTATTTCTGCTGGCAGAGTAGAGAATAGATTTTAGTAGAATAACAAGGTTTATTGGATATTATACGCTTGCTACGCTAGGTCAATCTTGAGTTAAACCCTATCTCCATCACCATCCTTAATCGTTGGTAACAATCTGTAGGGTGTATGGAATAAAGCAGAAGGCGTTGCTGAATGGAAGTATGAATCCTTGAAATGCTATTTCTCTGATCGCCCCCAAATTCCCCATTCTAGGGAACTTCCGAACCTCAAAGTCTCCCATTCTAGGGATTTAGGGGCGGCTCGGTCAGCAAGCTAGACTTTTCAAATCACTTCTGACCAATAAATTCTGAAAATAACTCCTGAGGGTTGCCTATCCTTGGCTACAGACAACTCACGCTTTTACTTTCCCCTAACATTGCCCCTCGCATCATAGGATAGAAGTGAACTCATTCATGCTGTTGAACCCATGACATCCAAGCCTTCTCAAAAGATCCCCTTAGGGCGATTAGAAAAAGTTGATTGGCGCACCTGCTGGAATGAAGAGGATGCTGAGTTCACGGTTTGGCTGGCGCAGGCAGAGAATATAAAGCTGCTGGGAGAGCTCATTGGAAGGAAACTAGAAGTCGTGCCTCACGGTCAATTTAACTTGCTCACGACTGATATTCTTTGCCATGATCCGGCGATCGATGGGTGGGTGCTCATTAAGAGTCAGCTAGAGATGACTGATATCACGACCCATTTAGGTCAGATCTTGGCAGATATGGCAAGTTTACAAGCTGCTACAATCATTTGGATTGCGGGCACCTTTACGCCAGAGCATCAAGCGCGTCTCAAGTGGCTCAACCAAATTACGCTCCCAGAGTTCCATTTTTTGGGACTAGAGATTGAGCTGTGGCGAATTGGTGAATTGGTCGCTCCTAAGTTTAGTTTGGTTGTGCAGCCGACCGATTGGAAAACAGGCAACCGGAGAATACCGATCAATTTGAGGAAGCGCTAGAAGGTTTACCCCTAGGCTTACCAGAAGAATTGCCGGAAGAATTAGTTGAGCAATTAACGGAAGAAGAAGAGCAGAATTTAGAGTTTTGGGGCAGTTTGTGTCAGCAACTAGAGCGACGGGGCAGCATTGTCAAGCCGAGTGATCCTTCAACCGAGAATGATATGAGCTTTGCCATAGGGCGAGCAGGGTTTCGGTTATATACTTGCATTGACAAAGAGGTGAATTGCCTCAGCGTTGGGCTTTTGCTCTCTGGAGAAGATGCTAAACCCCATCTTTACTTGTTAGAAGAAGAACGAGAAGCGATCGAGACTGAGATTGGAGTTCCTTTAGAATGGAACGACCCGAGGAATGACAAAAATAGCACTGATAAAAACTGTTACGTCTATTGCGTTTTAGCAGAAGTTAATGTTGACGATCGCGATCGATGGACAGACTATCATCAGTGGCTCTGTCTTTATTTGGAACAGTTCCACGAAGTATTTGCCGGTCGGGTTAAACATCTCAATGCCAACCACTATCATCCGCTTCCAGACTACAGCTTTAATCCCCTTAAGCCGTCCGCTATCTTACCCAGCTCATCTTCCCGTCAATCCAATGCTTAAAGTTCTATACCTTAGCAAAGTTAGCCGGGTCTTGATCGCGGCGATGGTTAAACGGAATGGGAGACCCCTGAGCGTCACCTACCAATGCAGCAGTTGATTCTAAGGCTTGCCTCAATCGCTTGGCAGCATAGATTGACATATCGCGGGGCACACTAATGCGATCGCGCAAATACCGCAGAGCGCGATCGGCTCCGGGTAGCGGTGTGCAAGTTTCGCCCGTCATCATTGCCGTCAAAGCACAGCGCAATGCCTGATCCACCACACTATCTTCAGCAGGGTTAACGCGAATGATGTTAGCACGATGCTTAATCACGCGATGAAGCGCTTCAGCCCGCGAGGTTTCCGGCTCAGGATAAGCCACATCCGGTAGCCCCAGCCAAGGACCGCGATCGACCCGCGCTTTGTTAAGCAGCATTTGAGGCTGACCATTTTCCCAACATCCTCCCATTTGAGGCGGCAAATCATGGGCATGAGTATGAAAATCACTTTGGGTACCCCGATAGGTAGAGCGGCATTCCAAAGCTGCAAACCAGGCATTTAAGCAAGGATTTTCCTCTCTCAGAGAGTATCCTTTATAGTAGTAAAGGCTAGCATTCATTCGTTCCACATAGGGTGTAAAAATGACATCAGCAGTGCCAAATTCCTCTAGAAAGTGGGAACCTGGAGTCCGACTCAAAGCCTCTTCCACCCTAGCCACTACCCCGGTAAACGAGTCACGATTGCGCTGTTCTTCTCGCTCCGAATGGGCTGGACGGCATAGCCAAGCACACCAAGCTCTAAACAGCAGACGCTCCAACTGCCTGAGCGGGCGAACGCTCGGATCTTCCATGCCTGCACCCAAGGAACCAAAAACTCGTTCTAACGCAATCAAAATATCGTCGCTTTCAGTGATTATGCGACCCTGTATCTCAACGGCAGGAAGCATTCCTGAGGGCACCTTGCGTTTATACCAGCTCTCTTTTTCACCATAGCAAAACATGGTTACTTTTTCGATACGATAAGGAATTTGTTTTTCTTCTAGCCACAGCCAAATTTTTTGGCAGTAGGGGCACCAAGCATGGTAGTCGCGGTAAAGGATTAGCTGCACATCAGTTTCGTTTTGACCAAAGAGACGCAACCAGGATTGAGCATTGGTGGAACCATTAATTGGGTCGGGTTGAAAGTCGGTGAGGGCTTCTAGTTCCGACCAGCTAAGCGGATTGAGAGACATGGGCTAGGGAGACTTGAGGCTCTAGAGAGGGGTTGATCTGGATAGCCTTATGGTCAACTGTTTAGGCAATCACGTCAACCGATCGCCCTCTTTTTAAAAATCTTAAAGACCTACAAGAACTCTTGCGAAATACAACAAGGGGCTTAGAGAGCCGCAATAAAATAAAATCCCGAATCGCCCCTAAGTCCCCCAGATTGGCGGACTTCCAAGCCTTTCAAAGTCCCCCAGATTGAGGAATTTAGGGCTATAAAGCTAAAGCATCCCACTGGGACTTTATCTCAACGCAGACCCCTTAAGCCTTTTGTCCGATCGACCAAAATGTGCCTCATCTATTCAGGAATTGCCATGGGACAGGAACACTGTTGAGCCAGGAACGCTTTGGCACCGTCAGAAGCTCTGTAGGTTATTGCTTTCAGGGTAGTGTTGCAAACGTGAGGAAAGGAGAGAAAAGGATAGGGTAGTGAAGGGCAACAAAGTATCTGACACAGTGCCTTCAGGGGTACTGCTAAAGCTTTGTAAACTAGCTAGATTTGATGCGTCGGCATTGCTGAATGGAAGTATGAATCCTTGAGAGGCTATGGCTCTGATCGCCCCCTAAATCCCCCATTCTGGGGAACTTCCGAACCTTTCAA
>JAAUPA010000283.1 GCA_012034615.1 Leptolyngbyaceae cyanobacterium CSU_1_4
CCCATTCGACCACAGAGAAATCCCTGCCCCGCCGGACGTAATTCACGGACGCGATCGTAAATTTCGACCTGATAGCCCGCCCGATGCAGCCGCCACTCCAGCCGTCAACCCACCAATTCCAGCCCCAATCACAATCGCCTTCAAATTGTCCATCACTTTTTCCTCAAACGTTTAGCCCTATTCATATCACCCTCCTAGCCATCTATCTGTTTTACAAGAACCGAACTCAGACAGGAAATTGCCCAGAAAAGGTACAATCCCATTTAAATCCTTTCAAAAAATTTGATTCATTCACCGTGCCCAAACCGTCTCAAGCGTCCGATCTACCACTCTCTGTTACCTATCCGACCTTGTGTCACCAAATCAAAATTGGTGATGTCATTACCTTCTCCGGCACCGATTTCCCGTCAGAAGTGGTTAAAATTGCCACCCAATCAATCTACGTCCATGTGGCGATCGCCCACTCAGTAGACCCCCAAGCCCCACCCGAAACCGCTATTCTCATTGCCGAATCCCATATCGATCGCAGCTTACCGAGCGTCGGCACCGGCAAACGAGCCTTGGGCGTGCAATTTCAATGGTTATTTAACCGCCTTGCCCAATATCCTGGACAAGCTTGGTGGACTCCCCTCAAAACTCCGCTGACCCTCGAAGGCATTGCTAGACTGCAAGTTTGGCTGCAAACCATGGAAAGCCAAGAAATTCCCTACGATTTTATTCAGGCGATCGGCGCAGGTATGGCTCAAGTCGAACCCTTACAAGTGAGAAATACTCCCGACTTTTCTGCCCTGTTTTGCTCAGAACTCGTTACCCGCGCCCTCCAAATCGCCGGAGCGATCGACGAAACCCTCAACCCCTCAGAACAAACAGCCGCCGACGTGATGCGGTTTCCTTGCTTTAAACAGCCACGGCTCATTCAAGGGGAATTATGCTGAAACCCATCACCCTGCTCTTTTCCCTCGTTCTCTCTATGCTTCTCTCCCTGCCCATTGCCGCTTCCTGTCGGACTCTTAACCAGCAAGCAATCTGCATTGTAGACATTCAGCGCAGCGCCAAAAACTACTGGCAATATCGGGTCTCTATCAGCATTGATGGCATCAAAACACCCGCAGCATTTTACAATTGCCGCGATCGCTACATCCTTCAAAAAGACGGAACTCAGGTTAAATTTGAACCCGACGGCATCGGCGATTTTATCTGTCGTCTCTACAAACCGCCCCAAAAAACCCCTCTCCAGATCCCTTCCCCAATCCGCCAGCCGCCTTTAAAGTAAAGAAAGAAAATGAGGGAAATACATGACTTCATGGCGCGATCGCTTCAATCCCATGCTTGGCAAAACTCGGTTCGTCGTTTGCCGCATGATGCTTCACCTCTCAGGGCAAGAAGTCGCCCCCTTACTCGGCGCATTTAATCTAGTTGCCCAACAAGCAGTGGATAGCAACGGTGATTTAGAAGTATTGGGAGAAGGATTAGTAGAAATCTGTCAGACCCTGCTGCAACACGACGTTTACTGGCGATCGGCAGCCAATGAAGGCGATGTCTTTTTTGATGAAGGAGAAGCCGGAGATTACGTTAACGAACTTTTTACCGACTCGGCTCAACGATACAACAGCGGCACCTTAGGCGAAAAAAATCTACCCGAAGAGCCTTTAACCTTACCCGCCACTGAGAATATTGTCATCATGGTGGCGATCGCCACTGAAGGCGAAGTCCCCGAACTCGAAACCGATCTCGCAGACATGAGTGCCCTCAAAGCCGCCCTCAAAGCCCTCATCAACCTGCACTACCAAAACCGCCTTCGCGCCATCCACATTCATTTCTCCCCTGCACAATTTGGCGACGAACTTACCTCCGAGCAGCTTATCCTTAACTTTCCAGAACTCATTCCTCTCTAAGCCCAAATCGGTTTCCTACCCTCATCCATCGGTCATTCCCCCTTGTTCACTTCTTTTTATTACCCAATAATGGAAAACGTCATCCCCTTTTTTATGCGCCACATCATGGCTACTTTACGTCGAGCAATTATTTTCTCAATGGTCGTTGCCTTAGGAGTAGTCAGCACCGCCTGTGGTTCTCCATCGGTCGATGCCTCAGCCAACAATAAGCCCGCAACCCAACAAACCGCTGCGCAAAATACCCGCATCGCCGATGGGCAATACCCTGTTCAGCAAGCCACCTATGACGATGGCACGGGCGAATATCAGGTAGCCCTGTTGAACACGGCTCCCGGTCAATCGGCAATCTTCAAAACCAACAATCTTCAAATGGCGCGGCTCACTGACGAGGAAATCGCTCAAAAGACAGGCAACTATCTCAAGGTCGAGAACAGCCAGCCGTCACTTCACATCAGCGAAGATTTCAAAATTGAATACGTTCACAACGTTACCGAAACCGTTGCAGATCCCCAAACCGGGCAACCTCAAACTGTTGTGGTTCGCCAAGAATCAAATTTTTGGGCTCCTTTTGCTGGAGCGGTAGCAGGGCAGGCTTTGGGCAGTCTGTTGTTCAGACCCCAATATTATTTTCCTCCCGTTTATCAACCCGGAGTTGCCCTGGTGGGTCACGGCGGCTACGGCAGAACCTACGACCAAGCTGTTTCTAATTACCGATCGCGCTACCAAGCTCCGCCTGCTGAGGTCAAAAATCGCCAAGTCTTCCGTTCTACTGGAAGAGTCCGATCGCCCCAAACGACTGCTCGTCCCCGTACTCCCACAACACAACCCCGTTCTAGCGGTTCTGGCTTTGGCTCCAACACATTGCGCCAAAGAAACTCTAATTCACCCCAATATCAACCCAGAAAGCCGAGTTTTGGCAGCGGTAGTGCACGACGGTCTGCCCCCAGACGGCGACGCTAATTAATCCCTTCAGCAATTCCTAAAATCAGTAACTCTTAAAAAAAGAGGAGAAGCCTACAAGCTTCTCCTCTTTTTTGATTAATAAATAGTTTTTTATAAATGCTGATTTTTATGCGATCGCCCCCCACCTTTTCCTGTTTTAACAAATTCTATTCCTTCCTCTTCTTCTTCCATCTCTCCATTCTTCACAATATCCAAGTCCACATCCAAAACCGTCATCTTCAATCCCGCTCTCGGCACGTTCCCATTTGCCGAAATATAAGGATCTGGCTCCACCTTTCCCGTACAAATAATCAAAGATCCTTTCTTTAAATAAGGCAGCGTCCGCCAAGCCGCCGACTTCTCCCAAATTGTCAACGACACCGTAAACGACTCTTCCCGATTTCGTGGTTTTTGCACATACAAAGTCGCTGCTGCAACTGTTGCAGACTCTCCACTTTTTAGGGCGATCGTCTTAATTTCAGCATCTGCCGCCAAGTTCCCACTGACAATCCATTTATTCAACCCATTACTTGCCATACGACTATTCTCCAAATAAGTTTCCCGTAGAATTCCCTGGAATATAGACGAACTAACTTGAGTAAGATTAGAGTCAGCGATCGCACCTCTACAAGTCTTTTCGCTAAATCCATATTTCCTACGACTTTTAACCTTCTTGTTCTTGCACACGGTTCTTCCTATTTGAGCACTCGATCTCAGATTTAGGGAACAATACTGTTGCACAAAGATCGAATCAACATAGGCAGAGCAAACCTGGTAAACAATCAATCCAACTTCAGTTGCCTGGGTCAAGCCTAAGTATAAAAGGCTAAATAATACGTAGACAACACTACGTTACGCATGACTAAGGAAATACGTTCTATGACATGGAATCCTACTATTCCGAATCAGGCTGTCCGTGTAAACTAATAATCCGGGTCGTCGGGAAACAACAACTGGCACTACTCGACAATCTGATGGTCGCTTACTCGTGCAAGTTAGCTTTGGTTCAAATGAAAAAACCTTTAAACCCTATGATCAACTCGAACTTCGTAATCAACCAGAAACGATTCAAGATCTCTTAACAGCAGGGCAGTTCGGTACACCAGAAGACTTGCGGGGAATTCTAACCTTTGAAAAAGTTAGAGGACAACTCACCAATATTTTTTACAGCATGGAGTCCAGTAACACAGACTTCTATCCACATCAATTCAAGCCAGTGATGAAGTTCCTGGATTCTCCCTACAGGAGAATCCTCATCGCAGATGAAGTTGGTCTTGGAAAAACAGTTGAAGCAATTCTCTATTCCGCTTAATTGCCCGTCAGCGTCAAATAGCGAGTTGTATGGTGGCGGCATTAGAGTCTTGGAAAAAGCAAGGAATTTTAGATGAGCTACTTCAAGGCGAAGAAGAGCAAATCTGAGAAGATTTTGGTTTCTCACGAGAAGATGGGTATGAGGAAGAGTGCCTCCTACCAGACATTGGAGAAATTAACTTTGAGGAACTGAGGGCTTGCGTAAGAGTGCGAATAAACTTAGCACTATCCGCATGGATGAAGGAAAGATCCGCAAAGTTGAGCAGGATTTACAGGCAACATTAAGCCGAATCCATCGTAAAAAATCTGACATTATCACGAGAAATCCTGCACTTGCAGCGGGAATAATAATTGTTAACTAATTCTTTTAACCTTGCGATTGTCCGCTTGTTCATTCTGTTCCAGCACATACTTAGGAGAAATACTGTGAGTTTAGATTTAATTTAAATTTAGGTATTGATTTTGGAACAAGTTTCACAAAAGTATGTGTTCGAGACACCGCGCGTAAAACGTCTTGGATTGTGAGATTTGATAACTTCCAATCGTTGAAAGACGCTCCGCTTCCAACGAAAGTTGGTATTTGTCACGAGGGTTCTATTCTGACTGGATTAACCCGATCGGAATGGGAACAGAAACCTGAAAGCGAATATACGAACGTCGATTTCATTAAAATGCGATTGGGGAATTGCCATCTTCACCTAGATAAAGAGGGGTGGCAGTTCCCTAGACAGCCAGAGCAACCAACTATAGGTGTAGATTTAACCAGTACCGAGGTCATTGAAAATTTGTGTGCCTACTACCTTAGCAGCAGCATTTCACGGGCGAAAGCCTGGATTATGCAACACAACGAGGACTTAGACCGGAACCAGAAAATCAATTGGAGTGTGAACATCGGAGTGCCTGTTCAGTACGCAGATTTAAAGGATCAAATATCACAGGAAAAATTTAATAGGTTCTCAGTTGCTCATGGATTATCCATTCCAGAATATGAAATGCAAGAAGTAGAATTACCTCGATCAACTACAGTTAGACCAATCTTGAAAGCTGAACTTAACTTAGGAAGCTCCACAGATGGGGAGTATATGAATGCATAGTTAACGTAAATCTCCAACGAAGGTGCGCCAACGGGAAGGGAGCACCTTGTTGGAGATTTATCGTTAGTTAAGCTAGAAAAGATAGAACACAAAAAAGATAGCGACTACTCATCGTAAGAAAAGCAGTCGCCACCTAAAATCGTCCTGGCATCGAGCTATTTTTGCAGGGAGCTACCCCCCAACTATCTTTGCCGCAGCAGCGTTTCACACCTCAGTTCGGGATGGATGAGAGTGGTTCCAC
>JAAUPA010000284.1 GCA_012034615.1 Leptolyngbyaceae cyanobacterium CSU_1_4
GATCGTGGTGATCCCCAATGTCACCGATGCTGATCAAGTTGCCGCCGCCGAAAAGCTTTACACCGAACTGAATCAGGCGGGGATTGAAACCTTGCTAGATGATCGGAACGAGCGAGCGGGCGTGAAGTTTAAAGATGCCGATTTAGTCGGAATTCCTTACCGAATTGTGACGGGGCGATCGCTCCAGCAAGGCAAGGTAGAAGTGGTTAAACGGGCAACCCATGAGGCACAGGAAATTCTTCTGGCAGATGTCGTTGCGACATTGCAGCAGTGGATGAGCGTGATTTAATCTTGGGTAGACATTGGAAAAGCTAGAATGAGTCTATCAAAACCTTTGACTTGAGGACAAACGCGCATGACCTCAGTGCTAAAGCAGTTACAAACCGACGTTTGGGTTGAAGCAAGTTGGGATGAATATATCCAAGCGATCGAAGATCCAAATGCCAAAAACTTGGGGAAGAGTCGGGGCTACTACCATGCTGGCAAAATGAGGATTGAAGCGATGCCTATTGGTTCGGATCACGCAGATGCCCATGCCATTCTGCTTCTTGCAGTCAGTCTTTTCGCCATTGTCAAAAACTTTGCTCTAACGACAAAAGACAACTGTAGCTACCGTAAAACTGGACAAGCAGAGTTTCAACCTGATTTGTCTTATTATGCAGGCGACAAAGCGACGGTGATTCCCAAGGGAACGCGGGTTATTAACCTCGATGTTTATCCACTTCCTGATCTAGTCATAGAAATAGCCGATACGACATTGGCGGATGATCAGGGTGAAAAGCGTTTGCAATATGAATCTTTAGGAATTTCTGAATACTGGATCGTCAATGTCCAAACCTGCGAAATTCTGGCATTTGCGATCGCCAATCAAGGCAGCCGACGCATTCAAGAATCAATCGTGTTACCAGGGTTGGCGATGACCTACTCCAGCAAACCCTTAAACGCAGCCAGGAGGAAGGACAAACGCCCGCCTCTACTTGGCTGCTACAACATCTCCGCGCCTAGTTTTTTCCTGCCAAAGTCACAAACTTAATCTTCAAATAATCCTCATCCATTTTCGCCCCCGAAGGCTGCAACGCCGCCAAAGCCTGTGGCAATACTAAGTTTCGGCGATGATTGCCAATCCGAATATTTAGCTCATCCCCAGACTTACTCAGTTCCACCTTATCTTTGGCAATTCCAGGTAAATACACTTCTAAACTGTATTGGTTAGCTTCTTGTACCACTCGCAGCGTCGTCTCTTTGTAGTAAACCTGAGCCGGATCTTCATCGGCATACAACGTTTCCTTCAGTCGCTCTAGCGCTTCCATGCCACACATTTCTTCAGAATAGAGCGGCACTTCTTTGACGGGTAAGGGATGAAAATTATCGTGAATTTCTTGGCGATATTGCTGCTGGTTCTCTTTCCAACGTTTGAAAAATGGGTCAGTCACTTCGTCGGGAATAATGCGGTTTGCCACCACCATATCGGTCGCCACATTGTAGAGGCAGAGGTAAGCGTGTGCCCGCAGAGATTCTTTGATCACCATTTTTCGGGATTGGCGACGAGCCGGACGGAGGTTTTAGTGTTGTCGGTTAAGACTTTTTCCAATGCCTCAATTTGTTCATAAAACTCGAAGGGCGCATCCATCACTTCTTTGTTGGGCAAAGAGAACCCGGCGATCGGGCGAAACAGCGGCTCTACCAAGGGTCTGAGCGCGACCGACATAGCTTGCAACGGCTTATAAAACTTCCGCATATACCAGCCCGCAACTTCCGGCAAACTGAGCAATCGCAGTGCCGTTCCGGTGGGCGCAGAGTCAATAATCAGCACATCATACTCGCCCTCGTCATAGTGCCGCTTCATCCGCACCAAGCTAAAAATTTCGTCCATCCCCGGCAAAATTGCCAGTTCCTCAGCTTCCACTCCTTCTAAACCACGCGCTTGCAGAACTTGGGTAATGTAGCGCTTCACGGCTCCCCAGTTGCCTTCCAATTCCATCAACGCATCTAGCTCTGCGCCCCAAAGATTGGGCTTCACTAGCCGGGGCGCGTGTTCTAGCTCTAGGTCAAAACTATCGGCAAGGGAATGAGCCGGATCGGTACTCAGCACCAGAGTTTTATAGCCCAGTTCTGCACAACGCAAGCCCGTTGCCGCTGCCACAGAGGTTTTACCGACTCCGCCTTTACCAGTCATCAAAATTACGCGCATGGGAGATGAAACTTATATTTGAAAAGGGTTTACATTCCTTTACTCTATCGGGTTTTGCTGAGATGGGGGAGCGGATTCTGAATGCAATGCCAATCCAAACCGATCCAACAACGTTTCTCGTGCAGGTATCTCAGAGCAACCCTGGCGGTATCTGCTAAAGCAGTGCGCCTTCCTTCAGTTAGGATAAAGTTGATCGTCGCATGAGTGTCCCCTGTGTTTCTAAGCATCGTTATCCCTACCTACAATCGCCAGCCCATCCTTGAAAAATGCTTGCAGGCACTAGAACAGCAATGCACAGATGCCGCCTATGAAATCGTCGTTGTTGATGATGGCTCTACTGACGGGACAGTGAACTGGCTCCAGCAAAGTGCGGCATTTCCCCATGTTCGATTGCTCCAGCAAAACCACCAAGGGCCTGCGGCTGCCCGAAATTTAGGCGTAGCTGAGGCAAAAGGCGACACGATTATTTTTATTGATAGTGATTTAGTGGTGACTGAGGTTTTTTTACAGTCCCATATTGAGGCGTTGGAGCAGGCAGAACAGGAGTTAGGCAGCGATCGCCTTTTCACATACGGCAACGTCATCAACACCTGCAATTTTGAGAATCCCAGCGCCGAGCCGTTTAAGGTGACGGATTATTCGAGAGCTTACTTTGCTACTGGAAATGTGGCGATCGCCCGGAAATGGCTCGACCAAGCCGGACTTTTCGACACTCGTTTTCAACTCTACGGCTGGGAAGATTTGGAACTGGGGGTTCGCCTCAAGCAATTAGGGTTGAAATTAGTCAAGTGTCCTGCGGCAGTGGGCTATCATTGGCACCCTGCTTTTTCCCTGGCAGAAATTCCGAGCCTGATTGATAAAGAAATTCAGCGGGGACGGATGGGCGTACTGTTCTATCAAAAGCATCCCACCCTGGAAGTACGAATGATGATCCAAATGACTTGGCTGCATCAGGCGCTTTGGGGGCTGTTGTCGGTGGGTGGGCTGTTGAACGAGCGATCGCTGGCTCCATTTTTGCAGTGGTTGATCGATCAAGGGAAATCCCAACTAGCGTTAGAAATTGCTCGAATCTTTCTCAATTGGTACAACGTCAAAGGGGTTTATGCGGCTTACAACGAAGCGCGTCAGGCTTAGATCTTTGAGAGGATGTCTGAGAAGTTTAAAATTTGCTGTCTATACAGGCATTGACTAAAACCTTCAGATATGGACAAGAAGCCGCTTTGTGACTAACTCAAGTGGGCTAGCCAGTGGCGGTGATTAATGCCCGTCAAGGACGCAACTTTGCCAGGGCAATGAATCAACAGGCAAAAACAGATCAAGGGGATGCCCAAGTTTTAGTCTTGAGCATCCCCAGTGTGGGAAAAGTCATGGCTTCGACTTTACTCTCCGCCTTGCCAGAGTTGGGCAAACTGAGTTGTAAGCAAATCTCGGCACTACCCCAATTGGGGGGTTGGGGGGCGAGTGTAAGAATCTTTGAGACTTGTCAGACATCCTCTAAAAATTCTTCTCTAAGAATTCACTAAGCCTTCGATCGCCTCTAATTTTGTTGGTAATTCTGCCGTTAAAACTTCGTTCCCTGTTTCAGTAATCAGCACGTCATCTTCAATGCGAATACCGCGTACATCTGCAAATGTTTCTAAGCGTTCCCAATTTATAACATTTTGATATTTTTCCCGACATTCTGGATCTTGTAAAATTGCAGGAACCTGATAAAAACCGGGTTCAATTGTAACAACCATTCCCGCCCGCAAAGGACGATCGAGGCGAAGATAACCCAATCCAAAGCGATCGCTTCTCACCCGCCCAGCTTCATATCCTGCCAAGTCTCCTAAGTCCTCCATATCATGCACATCTAGCCCCAAAATGTGCCCCACACCATGGGGGAAAAACAGCGCATGAGCATCCATTGCCACCAAATCTTCAGCCTGTCCTCGCAAAATGCCAACCTCAACCAAGCCAGCCGCGATCGCCCCGCAAGCCATCCAATGTAAATCCTTATACTCCACTCCTGGACGAGCCGCCTCAATACATAAATCATGAGCAGCCAACACCACCTCATACATAGCGCGCTGCGTGGGTGAAAACTGCCCCGATACCGCCCAAGTCCGTGTCACATCCGAAGCCCATCCTGACTCTGCCTCCGCCCCCACATCTGCCAGCAACAGATCGCCGGGATGGATAGCGTGATGATAGTGATGATTGTGCAAAACCTCGCCGTGCACGGTCACAATACTGTTATAAGCGCAGGTCATGCTGTGTCCTATAATGACGCTTTCCATAGCCGCCCGCACTTCAGCCTCGGTGTTAGCGCGGGTAGTCGCCGCCATTCCAGCTTTGTGAGCTTGCACGGTAACGGCGACAGCTTGGCGAATTTGAGCGATCGCTTCACCATCATGAATGAGACGGATTTGGGCGATCGCCTTTGCCAATTCCTGATCGATTCCTGATAAACCTTGTCTTGATAAATCTTGTAGGAGCGATCGCTTTAAAACTTCCGACTGTTGCGATCGCGTTGCCGCATCCTGCACAGGTAAGGTCGCCGCCCCATCGGCTTGCAAATCCTGTAACGGCAACGCATCATCTGCCCCAATTTGCGCCGCAATTTCCTCCCGTTTAGGACTATCTCCATGCCACAACAGACTAGCGGGCGTTGCATCATCCATAAACAACGTCATCCGTCCTGCCTCCAACCGAATCACAGCATTCAACAGCGGCAACCCTGCAAAGTACAAAAAGTGGCTATTGGCGCGATACGGAAATATATTCGCCGGAAAATTGCGAGAACTACTTTGCCCCGACCACAGCAAAACCGGACAACTCAGATGCTGGGCAAGCTTTTGGCGGCGTTGGCGAAGCGTTTCGGCTAGAGTTGGGGCAGAGAACTTTGGAAAAGATTCGATTTGGGACAGCATAGTTGCTAATACGAAGGTCAGTTAAATTAACTTTAGATCGATTTTGCTGGGAGCATTGCGATCGCCCCATGGTAAGACGTTAAGTCACTTTAACCGACTGCTGTAGAGTTACAATTAGGAGAATAGGGAGTTTGGGAACAACATGGCTGAAATTGTCACCCTTGAACTTTCAGATACATTAGCGCAACAAGCCAAACAAATTGCTTCATTAACCCATCGGCGACTGGAAGATGTATTGATTGAGTGGATTGATCGAGCCGTAACTGAACGGCGTTGCTGAATCGAAGTATGAACTGATTTAAATTGACCGTTCTCTCGCCCCATAAATCCCCCAATTTGGTGGACTTTGAAGGGTTTGGAAGTCCCCCGA
>JAAUPA010000285.1 GCA_012034615.1 Leptolyngbyaceae cyanobacterium CSU_1_4
ATTTGGGGGACTTCCGATCCAGTTCTGTGCTTCAAAGTCCCCAAATTTGGGGGATTTAGGGGGCGAAAAGCTTGGAACGAAGCCAGTCTAGACTTGTGTGTACATCCGTAGCCTTACTGGGAGAGGGCTAGGGTGAGGGTAGACTTTACAATTCATAGCATCATTCAGCAATGCCCAAATTCTGTACATGGACTGTCATCCCGACGATTTGGGTAGTTGATTCGGATCAATGCCCTGCGATCGCAAAAAATTCTCTAGCTGTTCTAATCGTTGCTGGGCTTGCTCCTTGGCTTGGCGCTCCTGCTCTGCTCGCTGGCGCTCAGTTTCTTCGGGCAACGGAACCAAATCGCCCTCTGCGGTAAACCAGCGCAACTGCCGCTCATATATCCCAAGTTCTAGCCCCAACTGCTGACTAGACAAATGCCCTTGCCCGGTAGGAGCAATAGTTTCATACTGCCCTTCTACTAAATGAAACCCAGCAAACTCCAGCGTTTCTGGGTGAAACCAGTAATATTCTGGCACCCGCCACACGTCTTGATAGAGAGTTTTCTTAGCACCTTTGTCGATACTTGCTGTGGAATTAGAAAGTAGTTCAATCACCAGATTAGGATATTTACCCCCTTCTTCCCAGATTGCCCAACTGCGACGGTCTCTCTTTTCGGTGTTTAACACGATAAACACATCCGGACCTCTGAAATCGCGCGACTTGAGCTGCTGAGTATTATAGTAAACCGTCAAGTTGCCAGAAATGTAGAAATCTTGGCGGTCTTGCCACCAATGTTGTAATAGCCGAATCAATAGGTCAATCTGGTTGCGGTGAAGATCGGTTTCCAAGGGTGGCTCGTCACTATATAAATCACTGGGAGGCAGGTCAAAATGGTCACTGACCTCCTCACTAATCAAGGGAGGATTCTCATCAAGATGTACCATAGCAGAACTTCCCGGTAAAACTAATTTCAGTATAGACCAGAGGCATTGAGTCATTAACGCGGCAATAACCGTTATGCTAGCATCGAGAGCGCTTAATCGACCCCGTAAAGCTTGGAGACAGCCATTGCGACTATCCAATATTTTGATTACGCTTCTTTAGCGATCGCTTCAGATCATAAGTTAGGCAGTTGATTCGGATCAATGC
This sequence comes from Leptolyngbyaceae cyanobacterium CSU_1_4, assembly GCA_012034615.1. Taxonomy (GTDB): domain Bacteria; phylum Cyanobacteriota; class Cyanobacteriia; order Elainellales; family Elainellaceae; genus Timaviella. The sequence goes on from JAAUPA010000285.1 coordinate 1,136, forward strand.
CCTGCGATCGCAGAAAACACTCTGGTCATACACCGAAATCCAGCTATGCTAATAACGATGACTTTGACATCTGGGGGAATAGTGGCGATCGCTTCAACCGTAATCACAGTATTATTCCTATTGAGAAGTAATAGTTTAAGCATAACAAGATATGACTTTAACCCAGCAAAACCCCATCTGGAAACTTCTATGGCAGATGATTCTCTATGCCCCCCGGCTATATCTGTTGGACACTTTCCTATGGATGTTTATTTTAGGATTACCTGCTATTCCAGGATTGATCATCCGCGAGTTTTTTAACACGTTGACCCATCAATCGCAGATCAGTTTATCTCCTCAAACGCTAATTGTGCTGCTGTTTGCGATCGGTCTGGGGCGAATCTTGGCAATTTTTGCAGGACGGATCACCAAAACTCAACATCGGTTCACCATGAGTTCACTGGTACAGCGCAATCTATTAGAGAAACTGTTCCAACACCCTGGCGCTGAACCTTTCACAAAAGATGGTAAAACAACGTCACCAGGAGAGATCATCAGCTATTTTCGGGAGGATGTTGCCCAGATTGAAGACAACGTGGTTGGAACTAACGAGATTTTAGGTACAGGTATATTCGCCTTTGTCTCCCTTGTCATTCTTCTTAACGTTAGTGTTCGCTTAACTATCTTTGTTTTTTTGCCGCTTGTTATCATTGCAATTCTGATTCAATTGACGGAAAAACGAATTAAACGATACCGTCGTGTCAGCCGTCAAGCGACTCAACAAGTCACCGGGTTAATTGCCGAAATTTTTAACAGCGTACAAGCTATTCAAGTTGCGGGTGCAGAAGCGATCGTTCTTCAGCATTTTGGAAAACTGAATGAGCAACGACGAAGCTCAATGGTGCGAGATCAAGTGTTTGCAACAGCCCTGAATTCTAGCTTAGAAAACTTAGTGAACATTGGCACTGGGCTAATTTTATTAGTTGCTTCGCTCTCGATCGCCCACGAAACTGCTTTATTGACCGTGGGTGATTTTGCGCTCTTTGTTTACTATCTCTCCTTCGTCACAGAATTCCTTTGGTCTTTGGGTGCCTTCTTAGCCTTATCCAAACAAACAGAAGTTGCTTTCGAGCGCATGGCAGCTCTGATCGGCACAGAAACACTCACCGTTACTACCAATGCACCAATGATCGCTAAACCTCTAACAAATCCAACTGATACGTTTCCAACTACTGCGTTAGTTGCGGCAAAACCGCTCTATTTACACAACCTGCGAGGACAAAAACCACCGTTGCCCATTATCCAGCAACCTGATTTAAATAGCGATCGCCTTCAGTGTTTAACTGTCCAGAACCTTTCCTACCATTATCCCGGCAGCGATCGCGGTATTTCTAACATTAGCCTATCGTTGAACAGAGGCAGTTTGACGGTGATTACCGGACGAGTGGGTGCTGGCAAAACAACTTTATTACGAGTGCTATTGGGATTATTGCCGTCGCAGTCTGGAAGCATTTACTGGAACAATCAGCTTGTTGAGCAACCAGCCAGTTTTTTCGTTCCTCCTCGAACTGCCTATACGCCCCAAGTCCCTCAACTTTTTAGCCATACCCTCCGCAAGAATCTGCTGCTAGGACTAGAGCGGGATGAACAGGCATTGGAACAAGCGATCGCCTTAGCAGCCTTTGAGTCAGATTTAACAACAATGCCAGAGGGCTTAGAAACAGTGATTGGGGCGCGGGGCGTTCGGTTGTCGGGAGGACAGCAACAGCGATCGGCTGCTAGTCGGATGTTTGTTCGCCGACCTGAATTACTGGTTTTTGATGATTTATCGAGCGCATTAGATATTAAAACTGAACAGCAGTTGTGGTCTCGACTGTTTGCAATGGGTGAACAGAATGAACTCATAAATACACCAGACTGGCAACCTACCTGTCTAGTTGTCTCTCATCGAGAATCTGTTTTGCAGCAAGCTGATCAGGTGCTTGTCTTGGAACAGGGGGCGATCGTCTCAACATAGTGTTGCAGATTTAGGTGTCTAGACATGAGTTGGAGACTATGATTAATCTGAGACAGGGTTAACAACGGACAAAGAACTTCATGCGACGCGACTCTATTTTTTACAAGTTATTTCAGCAATCGCCAACCCTGTTGTTTGATCTTTTGCCCGAACCACCTGCCAACGCCCAAGCCTATCGCTTCGATTCAGTCGCGGTGAAAGAACCAAGGTTTGAAATTGATGGAGTATTTCTGCCGCCCGAAGCAGATGAGCCTGGAATTGTCTACTTTTGTGAAGTACAGTTTCAAAAGGATGAACAACTTTATGAACGTGTATTTGCTGAATCACTGTTGTATTTTTACCGTAACCGCGTGCGCTTTGGTGACTGGCAAACCGTTATCATCTATCCTTCGCGCCATACCGAACAAAGCAAGCTGCATCCCTATCGGGGGTTGTTGAACAGTGAGCAGGTACACCGGGTATATCTTGACGAGTTGGGAGAGATTCGACAGTTGCCTTTGTGGGTGGCCCTGATGGTGTTGACAACAGTAAAGGAAGAAAAAGTCCCGGAAGAAGCTCGATATTTGTTAAGCAGAACTCGTCAGGAAGCCGCATTACCTTTAGATCGCGTCATAATAGAGATTGTTACGACGATTATGGCGTATCGATTTGAGCAGTTGAGCCGTGTGGAGATAGAGGCAATGTTAGACATTACGTTAAAGGAAACGAGGGTTTACCAAGAAATTAAAGAAGAAGGACGGCAAGAAGGACGACAAGAAGGACGACAAGAAGGACGACAAGAAGAGGCGGCTAATCTTATCGGGCGACAACTGGCGAAGCGGTTGGAAATACCTTTTCAAGAAGTATGCTCTTTGGTTTCGGGCTTGCCGTTACCTGTTTTAGAAGAGCTGAGTGAGGCATTGCTGGATTTTACGAGATTGGACGATTTGCAAACTTGGTTGGTGGATCGATCGCCAGAATAGCTGAATAAGAAGGTCGATCGCTGATTCGTCACCGATGGAGCGATCGACCGATGAGATAGGAGGTTTGACGATCGCTCTCTTCCCACTCCTCGATCGCCCTTTCAATCGATTGCCCTCCTCACTGCTGAACTCCGATCGTCTTTCCTCAAATGACTGCGATCGATCGACATAGTGTTGGGGGGTTGGAGGCAGCGATCGTCATCAATCAATTCTGCGATCGCCTTGTTTCTCCCCTAGGACACATTGATGAAATATTTATAGAGGTCATCAATCAATTGATTAGCCGTAATTGGACCTACAACAGTACTAGCCCAACTCACTACATAGACTTGGTTATTCTGCACCGCCTTCAATGTTGACCAGATAGGTTGTTTAAAGAACGATAGGAACAAACAGTCGGTCAAAGTATTTTAATTTTACCGTATCGATCAACTTATCATCTCCGTCCCTGACACTCGCTTGGGTTGATGCCAAACTGAAGCTTAAAGGCAGCGGCAAACTGGGCAGAGTTTGCGTAGCCTACAATATTGGCTACCTCTGTCACTGTCCGCTGAGCGTGCCGCAAAAGTTGTTCTGCCTGAATCATGCGCTGCTGCGTCAAATAGACAAAGGGCGTGACTCCAAACACTGCCTTAAAGCCCTTTTGTAGCGTCCGATCGCTCATGCCAACCTGCTGTGCCAGCGTAGTTTGATTGGGCGGATTTTCCAGGTGCGATCGCAAAATCTCTGCCGCATAGTGAATCCGGGCGATCGTATCAGTCTTGAGTGAGCCAGACGGTGCAGGCTGCGGCTCTAGAATACCGTTAAGCTGGAGAGCCATTAGCTCAAACACTTTGCCCTGTAAATAAAGCCGCTTGGTGATGCCAATCCAAGGACAGTCAATCATTTGCTGCACCACCGATCGCATTGCCTGTGAGATTTTTGGCGAAAAGACCTGCTGCCAGTCATCCCCTTTCATCAACGGCTGTAGTTCAGGGGGCAGTTCTCCCGTTGGCATAGCAAAGAATTGGCTAAAGACATGCGGCTGTAAGTGAATATTCACACCAACTTCGGGCTGATTAGCTGGGTGAACGTTAGTAACGGCGCGTTGAATGCCGCTACCGCCAATGTAGCTCTGAGTTGCATCTTGATAAAGAAAACTGCCGCTGTCTACAACACCTGACAAATGCACCATAAATTGGACTGAGTGTGGATGCTCTATGCCTCGGTAAGTCAGACCTTCGGGATAGGTTTCGTTGAAAATTGCTATACTCTACTCGGCTAAGAACTGGACTTTCTTGAACGACTGAAACTTCCAGTTCATCAGGCTTTTAAGCTGTTCGTATTTGTTGATGTGCGCTGTATCAATTAAGCTTGAAATTGCACTCTTAAAG
>JAAUPA010000286.1 GCA_012034615.1 Leptolyngbyaceae cyanobacterium CSU_1_4
GGGACGGGCGGGTGGGAATAATCGATGGGTTTAAGGGGCATGGGGAGAATCGAAATTAGGCAACTCGTTTTCTTAGTATCCCATGGAGTAATCTACATCACGCTTCGACCCCTTAAATGTGTTAGTTGTATTGATATTGTGACAGCACACTTTAATGGATTTTTATAACCTCAATGCTATGCCAGCCTTCGGTTCCCACCCTTAGCTCCCCTCAAGATTGTAAACAGTTATATCGGTTTGTTGAATTTTGCAAACAACAATCCCTAATCGATCATCATCCCAAGATTGCTAGCGTTACTTTGGGCATTCCGGTCGTTGATCCATTGCAAGTGATCCATGATCTGAGGCAGCCTGATGAACTGCATTTTTATATAGAAAACCGGGAGGAGGGCAGGGCGATCGCCGCCATCAACACCACTCTCGTTCATCAATCTGAGGGCGCTCAGCGATTTGCTGCTGCCCAAGAGTTTACACAAAACTGGTTTCAGCATTTAATCATGGATGCCGAACATTTGCCTTGGGCAATGCCTCAGTTTTTTAGCAACTTTACGTTTTTTGATCAAGAGCCTACTTCTTGCTTTGCACCTGCCACAATATTTTTACCCCAATGGCAGATCGTTCGCAGTGGCGAGCAATGTGCTTTAGTCGCTAATTTTCTAGTGGATTTTCAATCTAATTCAGAACAATTAGCCCTCAAAGTTTGGCAGCAGTTGCAAGTTGTCAATCGATTGCAGCACGATTGCTTATTTTTGCCAATGTTTTACCCCATCCCTTAGAGCAGTGGGACAGAAAACAATGGCAAACTGATCCATTTCGATCGGCGGTCGTTGCGGCGCTAGACTCGATTCAGAATCAGCAAATTCATAAGTTGGTTTTGGCTCATGCCGTAGATGTGCGATCGCCCTTACCGTTTCAATGGGCGCATTCGTTGCACAACTTGCGACAACGCCATCCTGATTGCACCGTTTTTTCGGTGGGCAACGGGCAGGGGCAAAGTTTTATTGGCGCTAGCCCAGAGCGAATTTTAAGCATTCACAATCACCAGCTTGTGACGGATGCGTTAGCAGGTTCATCTCCTCGGGGGCGATCGGCAATTGAGGACACTGAGTTGGCGCAGCGACTCATGGATAGTGATAAAGAGCGGCGAGAACATCAAGTTGTTGTAGATTTTATTGCCCAAAGGTTAGTGCATTTAGGATTGCAGCCTACATTCACCGCTAGTCCTAGCATTTTGCCATTGTTAAACATTCAGCACCTGCATACGCCGATTCATGCCGCTGTTCCGAGTCACATTCATCCGTTGGAGATTTTAGCATCTCTCCACCCTACTCCAGCCGTTGCTGGGCTACCCAGAGAAACTGCTTGTCAACAGATTCAGCAGTATGAAAACTTTGGGCGATCGCTCTATGCTGCGCCGTTAGGCTGGTTAGATGCTCAAGGCAATGCTGAATTTATTGTGGGCATTCGCTCGGCGTTGTTAGACGGGCATTGCGCTCGACTTTACGCAGGTGCGGGCATTGTTGAAGGCTCAGACCCCGATCGGGAATTAGCAGAAATTAAGCTAAAGTTTCAGACGCTTTTGCAAGCACTAGTTTGAAACTAGCCGCTTTAATTTCCGCCAGATTCGTCCGGTTAAGCCTCTAGTCTTCAAAGTTTCTAACTCGTTTCGCAGAGCGCTGACTTGGGCTTGAAGAGCATCTTCTTGGGCTTCTAAATAAATAATGCGTTGTTCTCTTTTTTGAGAGAGCTGATGAGTTTTTTCTAGGCGATCGTATTTGTCGATAAAAGATTTTTGCAGTTCTACTAAACGTTGATGAATCCATGCTGGTTCTTGATACAGAGGAACTTGATTTTGAATCGCAAAAACTTCTTCAAAAAGAGGACGAATATGGCTTGATGCGCCGCCGTGGGCATAGGATACGATGGTTCGAGGATAGTAGCCCAACTGGAGTGTCTGATCTTGCAGCAACCGAGCAAACCATTCGTAGTCGGCAGCAATTTGATAAGCTTCGCTGAACAGCCCTAGCTTCTGAAATAGATTAGTTTTGAAAAAACTAGCAGGTTGAATAAAGCACTCACCCAAGCAAACCATTTCCTTGAGAATTTGGTTGGGAGGAGCAGGTTTATGAATAGAAGATTTACCGAAGTTGAATCTTGCTTCATGATCGCCATAGATGAAATCATAGGCAGGATGATTGACTACAAAGTGAACGACATCTTGAATGACCTTAGCATCAAATAAATAATCATCGGAGTTCAGAAAGTACAACAAACTGCCGCTGACCATTTTGATACCTTTATTCATCGCTGAATAAATGCCGTTGTCGGGTTCGCTAATAAAATGAGTTACCCGATCGCCATACTGTTCAATAATTTCTTTAGTTCCGTCAGTTGAATCACCATCAATCACAATATATTCAATATCAGGATAAGTTTGAGCCATAAGACTTTGAATCGATCGCTCAAGGGTTTTTTCTGAGTTTTTGCAAACTGTGATGACCGAAACTTTCATAGTGATTACTCTTGATCGACAGATAAACCCAACCATCGTTTTAGTTTAAACCACAGGGTACGGAGCTTCCAAAACTTGCTGGTTTCTATCGCAGTCAGGCGATCGCGCAATGTTTGGGCTTCAGCTTGCGATCGCTCTAGCTGTTGCCTAGCTTGCCGTCGAGCTGCTTGCAATTCCTCTGCTGCAAACTTCAGCGCCAGCGGATAAAACACTTTTTCAAAGCTCTTGCCCATAGCGCCCTCCTCCCTACCCGCGTGCTGGTTTGGAGGATTTTGAATCAAGTTCTCATAAAGATCAAGATATCGCTGTGCCTGCACCGTTAAGGCATACTGCTCTGCCATGAGTTGCCGCGAGGCTTGTCCGCGCTGTTCTCGCAAATCATCTGCAAATATGCCCTCTAAGATTGCGGCTGCCATTGCCGAAATATCTCCGAGGGGCACAGTCCAGCCTGTCATCCCATTTTTAACCACATCAGGAATGCCGCCCACCTCAAATGCCACGACAGGTGTACCGCAGCTCATGGCTTCCAGCATGGTGTTCGGAAAGTTGTCTTCGAGGGAGGGCAGAGCAAACAGGTCGGCGGCAGCGTAGATTTGGCGGAGTTGGGCATCAGAGCCGATTCTGCCGAAGGAATGGAGGGGCAAGTTCAGCTCGGTCAGTTGCCCGTTGGGAATACCGAAGCACCAAAGCTGAAATTTTTGGGCAGCTAAAAGGGCTTGAAATTGAGAATTTTGGCGGCAGAGGTGCAGGGCTTGCAGCAGTTCGGCAAACCCTTTGCGGCGTTCGTTGCCATTATCTGCACCGATCAGGAGCGCGATCGCCCCCGCTTCAAGTCCCAATGCTTGTTTTGCCTCTGCCCGATTTAAGGGTGAAAAAACATCTGTCTCTAAAGAATAAGGAATCACCTCAATCCGTTGATTTCTCAACACACGACTCTGCTTTACACAATGGGCTAGCCACTGGCTAGGTGTAACGATCACAAGCGGCGTATCGCTCAACAGATCTAGCCGCTCCTGCAGTACTGCCGCTGTCAGACCGTAGGGATCGGCTTGGAGCTGGGGGCAATGGGCACAGCCCTGTTGATATTGAGTGCAGCCTGCTGAGTAATGACAGCCGCCCGTAAAAGCCCACATGTCGTGCAGCGTCCAAACCACAGGCTTGCGGGTTAGCAGGCGGCGTAGGGTCGCAGGGGATTGAAAATAGGCAACCCAATGGAGATTAATAATATCAGCCTTGGCGATCGCATCAAGCGAGACTAAATCAATGCCGGGATAGGGCAACGAGAACGAAGTATTAGATAACAGAGCCCGATTTTGGTTAATGTAGCGCTTCTGAATGGTGGAAAGAAAACGGGTATGGGGATCGGCAGGAAAATGTTCGAGCTTGAGAACAGTTTGATCTGGCGATCGCCGATCTAAAACTAACAGTTGTGAGTCTTGCCGAACAGCAATTAACCCTCGGTGTAAGCGGTAAGCGGCTCGTGCTGCTCCGCCTTGAATATCACTGTTGCTGACCTGAATAATTTTCATGATTCTTTACTCTGACAGAGGCAGGTGAAGCATCCGCTTTAAGCGAAACCAGCCTTTGCGCATTGCCCAAAACTTGCTAGTTTCCATGGCGGCAATTTGCGATCGCGCCTGTTCTAGCTCTTGCTGAGTGGCATCCAGCCGCGATCGCAAGTGCTCTATGCGGACTTTGCGATTCAGCAATTTTTCTTGAAGTTGCTCAATCTCGGCAGAGCGTGGATCAGCCAAGGCTTTCCGTAAAAGGCGACGTTTCAGCCTGGGATCGATGCGATTCGCTAACCTATAGATGCGCGTGTGGAGGTGGTTAGGCGCTTCGTTGCGGTGGGCGATCGCCGCTTCGTACCAGCGCTCTAGCAACACTTGATAGGCTTGATTGGCGGTTTCTAGAGGAATGTCGCAATGCTGAAGGACGTATTCTAGAACGCGATAGCTTTCTTCGGCATAAACCAGATATTTTAATGAACCCGAACGAACGGAATGAGCATGGGTGCGAAAATAGTTGAGCGGAGCGGCAACAAAGGCAATATCAGATTGCATCAAAACCTTAACCCAGGTAAGCCAATCGCCACAGAGTTTTAGAGATTCTTCAGCATTGCCCACTTGTTCATAAATACAGCGACGAATGAGGGTTGCACTGGCATTAGGAACTGTATTTTTGTAGATTAAATAACGTTGACATTCATCTTTTCCATCGTTAATAAAGTCTTGCTGCCAGCGTTCTAAATCAAGCATATCGGTATTAAGTTTCCAAGATTGTAGAATGCGATCGCCCTCATCCACGCCCCAGGATTGGCAGTACGCTAAACCAACGTGGGTATGGCGATCGAGAACATCAACTAATCGTTCTAAAAAGTGTTTATCGGCATAGTCATCAGACTCAGCAATCCAGAGGTATTCTCCTTTGGCTAAACTTGCGCCTTTGTTCCATTGCTTAAAAGGACTCCCGCTATTAATTTCATTGTTAATAATGTGGGTAAAACAAGACAAAAAAAGGGGCGATCGCGGCATTACTTCCATCGGTAGAAGCGTCATCCAAATAAATGATTTCAAAGTCTTGAAAGGTCTGATCAACAATGCTTTGGATGCGCTTGGCGAGGAAGCGATCGTGGTTATAGTTGGGGATAATGACGCTGACTTTGGGCACTGGTTTAAGACCTACTTCGTCCAATGGTTAGCGCTATACAGAGGTCACCTAGCTTGCAAGGGTGACATACTCCCGACTCTCATGCTTCGCATAGAGAGCGGGCTTCTCGCTTCGCAGTCCCGCTATTGCGTCGGACTCCACGAGCTTTAAGGACGGGATGACCCACCGCTCTGTGTTTGATGTTGATCGCTGCGTTATGGTCACGGTCTAGTTCCAAGCCGCAATGAGGACAAGAATGCCACCTGTCACGAATCGTCTTAAGCACCTTCTGACCACAAC
>JAAUPA010000287.1 GCA_012034615.1 Leptolyngbyaceae cyanobacterium CSU_1_4
ATCCACCCACTCACCCATCCACCCATCCACCCATCCACCCATCTCTCAAATCAAAGCTAATAATCCACTAGACCCCAGTTCCAAAAAATAAGAGGTTGCTCAATGACCCATATTCTGACGGCGCTGCCTCGTCCCGTGGTGGCGATCGCCATTCTCCATCAAAACGATCGGTTTCTGATGCAGCTTCGAGACAACATTCCAACCATTGCCTATCCCGGACATTGGGCATTTTTTGGCGGACATTTAGATCCGGGCGAAAGCCACGAAGCTGCCATTCACCGAGAACTTTTAGAAGAAATTAGCTACGATCCGCCCGATCTCACCTACTTCCGTTGCTACAGCGATTCCCAAGTCATCCGTCATGTTTACCAAGCGCCCCTAACCGTCGGCTTAGCCGCTCTTCAGCTTCATGAAGGTTGGGATATGGGATTTTTGACCCTTGAAGAAATTCGGCAAGGCGGTTGTTACTCTGAAAAAGCAGGTTATGTTTGCCCGCTCGGAAAACCTCATCAGCAGCTTTTGTTAGATTTTTGGCAAGAGCGTCTTAAGCTATCCTCAAGCTGTCCTTCTGAGATTTAACGACCCGATCGAGCCACCCACGACAAGAAGACAAGCAACCCATTAAAGTAAGGATATGGCAAAGGCTAAAACCTCTAAACCCCAGTCCTACAGCGTTCGAGTTAGCGATCGCGCTAAGCACGTCAGCATCAAGGTTTCTCACCTGAGCGAGGTTGAGATTGTGGTGCCGCGCGGCTTTGACATGCAGCAAATTCCAGAGATTTTGAAGAAGCGCCAAGAATGGATTGCTAAGACCACCCAAAGAATTGCCGCAGAACGGCGATCGCTCACCCACGAACTCGTCCCACCCTCCCAAATCTCTAGCCCCACCTTCCAGAGCAACTCAGCTTGCGATCGTTGCTAGAAGAATGGACCATCCGCTACCAGCCCACCCAGCAACCTCAAATCACCTTCAGCACTCCCGCCCCTACCAGCTCATCATTCAGGGCAAGGTCGATCCAACCCATTGTTCTCTAGCCCTGCAATACTGGCTAAAACGCAAAGCCGAAGCCCATCTCAGCCCCTGGCTACGCCTCATCAGCCAGGAAATCAACCTACCCTGTCATCAAATCTCCGTCCGAGGTCAAAAAACCCTGTGGGCAAGCTGTTCTAGCAAAAAGAACATCAGCCTCAATTTCAAGCTCCTGTTTTTGCCGCCTCACTTAGTCCGCTATGTTCTCATCCACGAGCTCTGCCACACCATTCACCTCGACCACTCCCAAAAGTTTTGGGCATTGGTTGAACACAAAGAACCCAACTATACGGTTGATCGACCTAGAACTTAATAAAGCTTGGATTTACATTCCAGAGTGGGTCGAACGAACCTCTAGCCCAAGCCGCTAAATCTTCCCTTACCTTGGCACAGCGAGAAGTTGGGTTAGAAGTAGACTAGAAAAACGATTCCCCAAGCCTCTTTGCACGCAATGCTTTCTATATCAACCGGGTTCAAAAATACTTCAATGACTAACAATTTTTTACAAAGACTCTTGCTTTAAAGCTAGCAATTTATACTGAAGTCTGGTTATGCCTCAGAGTATACGCTGAGAGGATGCTTTAAAGGTATAGATTATGACCCGAGCCGCCCCCTAAATCCCCCAATTCTGGGGGACTTTGAAGCAGAATTGGGGGGCGGGGGGCAAGTGTAAAGCGCTTTAATACTTCTAAAACATCCCCTGAGACTGGATGGGTATTCCTCATCACTTCTTTATATAAAGTTCCGTAGCTAGAATTCTGCAGATGGCTTTCGTGGCGGAGTTCGCTCAAAATCAGCACTTCTGGGAAAACCCATGAAAAAACCTGGAAACATCTCTATCTCTGGGTTAAAGCAGCCGTATTAAACTTAGATTCCGTTGATTCTTTACTCCGTCAGATCGTAGAAAAAATCATGGTCTACTATCAGGCAGATTGTTTGCTATGGACAGGTTTGGAATTTGGAGTCTCAGAAAATGTTCGGGTATATACGACCCCTGAGATTGCTAGGCGATCGCTGTTTGGCGGTTCAGAGCTCGGCGGCACAGTAGATCCCTCAGTCCCTCCACAAGACCGTGACCGCCCCTCCATCTATTCAGCCCTTTAGCCCGCCTTCGCTGCCCCGGTGGTTTCTCGACCAACAATATTCACCTCAAATTACTCAGCTTGAAACAGGCGACCTCATTATTCCAGTCACCATTCGGGGTGGGTTTTTAGCCCCAACCATTCAGGAGCTAATTGCAGTAGCCAACCCCTTGCAATTTGTATTGCAGCTCAAGCGTCCTGCGCTTTCAACCCTAGCGTTAGGAAAAGGGAATGAAATCTGGGGCTGGAGTTTAGAGGAGGTAGATAGCCTGGAGGTGACTTGTAGCCAGTTAGGGCTGGCATACAGCGCCTTGTACTGGCGGCAGCGGCTCGAACAATCGAGACAACAGGCTGCTTTAATTGGGCGTATTTCCCGCCTGCTGAATTCCACGCTCAACCCGAACGAAATTGTGGGGCGAATTGTGGCAGAGTTGGGTCATGGGTTGAATTGCGATCGCTCTATTTTGGTTGATCTGCGCCAAGAACGGGTCAATGTGCTAGCAACGTGGGATCATCCTGAGCGATCGTTGCTGCCGCTCCAGCAAAGCCAATCTCACCAAAATTGCTGGCAAGACGTGATCGAAATGTTTTTGCAAGGGGGCGCTTCCTACCTAGAAGTGAGCTTAAACGAACCCAATCCTGATTCTATTCAAGTTTGGCTCAGAGACATTGGGGCTCATGGGGTGTTGCTGGTGCCCTTGTTCATTCAAGATGATTTTTTTGGCGCTGTGGCGCTGTTGTCGTATCAGCACCCGCGAACTTATTTACTTGATGAGCTGCAAACCGTGCGGCACGCGGCAGATCAGGCAGCGATCGCCCTCACAAACGCCCAGCACTATCAAAGCCTTTGGCACAGAAAAGAAATCTTGCGTCTCCAAAACAACTCCCTCCGCATGGAAATCATGCGCGACGAGTTAACCCAATTGCTCAATCGCCGTGCCCTAGAGCAAGAACTAGAACAACTGAGCAGTTCTACCGCTTGGACTATTCAGCCGCCCTTTAGCATTATTGTTTGCGATATTGACCATTTCAAACGAATCAATGACACCTACGGACACTTAGCGGGCGATGAAGTGCTGCAAACTTTAGCCCAGCGTTTGCAAAACCAACTCCGCCACGAAACCCCTGCTTATCGCTATGGCGGCGAAGAATTTGTCATCATTCTCACCGAAACTTATCTTGAAAAAGCGGCAGAAGTTGCAGAGCGGCTGCGGCAGTTGATTCGGAGCCATCCGGTTCAATCCAAAGCGGGTTCAATTCAATTTACTGCCAGCTTTGGCACGGCACAGCAAGATCCACGGGGCGATCGCTCTGCCTGGGATGTCTTGCAGCGAGCCGATGCAGCCCTTTATGAAGCAAAACGACGGGGGCGCGATCGGGTTGAATCTCTCGATCTTCCCTGATTCACTCACCCTCCCTCTGAAAAGATGACTCAGTGGTTGGCTCCCCCCGATTCGTAGGTAAACTCAAGACAGCTTCAAGGTTGTTCATTCCCCCAATTTTATGGTTCCTTTTTCTCCTGCGTCTCTTGTTACAAAACCCATTACCTTTGGCACCGATGGCTGGCGAGGGGTAATTGCGGCTGATTTTACCGTTGAACGGCTGATCAAAATTGCGCCTCTTGCCGCGTTGGCATTAGAGCAAACCTATGGCGATCCAAGCTCCGATCGCCCTTTGGATCGCCCCATTATTGTGGGTTATGATCGCCGCTTCCTTTCAGAAGAATTTGCCAGCGCCACCGCCGAGTCGGTCAGAGCTGCAGGCTATAACGTCATGCTTTCTGAATGTTACGCGCCGACCCCCGCATTCAGTTGGGCAGCAAAGCAACAAAACGCGCTGGGGGCACTGGTGATCACTGCCAGTCATAATCCTGGGATTTACTCTGGACTCAAGGTCAAGAGTGCTTTTGGCGGGTCAGTATCGCCGGATGTGACCCAGAAAATTGAGGAGATGCTGAAGGCAGGCAGGCAGCTTCCAGCCGCAGAAGCAGGTTCGATTCAAACGTTTAATCCTTGGCAGAGCTACTGTGAGGCGTTGCGCGGCAAGGTCAATATTGAGGCGATTCAAGCGGCGATCGCTCAGGGCAAGCTGAGGGTGTTTGCTGATGTGATGCACGGGGCAGCCGCTGGAGGGTTAGCGCAGTTATTGGGGGCTCCCATTCAAGAACTGAACAGCGATCGCGATCCTTTATTTGGTGGAGGCGCGCCCGAGCCTTTGCCTCGCTACCTTTCAGGCTTATTTCGAGCCATGAAGGAGTATCGTCAGCAGCCCGATGCAGGCCTATCCGTGGGTTTAGTGTTTGATGGCGACAGCGATCGCATTGCGGCGGTAGATGGTGAGGGAAACTTTCTGAGTTCTCAGGTCTTGATCCCCATTTTAATTGAGCATTTAGCGGTGCATCGGGGCTTTGAGGGCGAAATTGTCAAAACCATCAGTGGGTCTAACCTGATTCCGAAGGTGGCAAAGCTTCACAATCTTTCGGTTCATGAAACCGCGATCGGCTACAAGTACATTGCCGATCGCATGTTGGAAGCCAAAGTGCTGTTGGGCGGCGAAGAGTCGGGCGGCATTGGCTACGGCAATCACATCCCTGAGCGAGATGCGCTGCTGTCGGCGCTCTATGTGTTGGAGGCAATGGTGCAATCGGGCATGGATTTGGGCGATCGCTATCGTCAGCTCCAAGAAATTACGGGCTACAGCTCAACTTACGATCGCACTGATTTACCGTTGGCAAATATGGAAGTGCGATCGCGGTTGTTAAACGAGCTTCAGACCAATTTGCCCAAGGCGATCGCGGGGCAGGCTGTGACAGATTGTTTAACTGTGGATGGATACAAGTTTGAACTTGCCAATCAAAGCTGGCTATTAATTCGATTTAGTGGAACTGAGCCTGTTTTGCGACTTTACTCTGAAGCTTTGACGATGGCAGAGGTGCGGCAAAATTTGGCTTGGGCAGAAACCTGGGCGAAGGCGATTTGAGAGGGAGAGTACCACAGCCTGATGGTCTTACCTGGCGGTTACTCCAGTGGATGCGCCCTAGGTAGGACTGCGGCTGAGGGATACCTCGTTAAATTTCTACCTTTGGCGATCGGGCGGAGGAACTTGGAACGAGGGCGATCGCAGCTAGTAGTCTGCCAAGGATGAAATGAGGGGGGGGGAGTAGATGGGTAGAGGGGTAGGATGGGTAGGTGAGTAGATGGGTAGATGGGTAGAGTGGGTAGATGGGTAGGTGAGTAGATGGGTAGGTGAGTAGATGTGTGGGCACCCCTCCACCCTCCACCCTCCACCG
>JAAUPA010000288.1 GCA_012034615.1 Leptolyngbyaceae cyanobacterium CSU_1_4
GTTGGGGTTGATGATCTTTGTTGTGAGGATTGCTCCGCTGATAAAAATCGTTGTCGCAAATGTAGCTTTTGGGCAAGGGAATGTTATGACTTGGGGGGCATTTATTAGGTTTGTTGAGGCGGTTATGGAGTTTTGGGAAAGGTTTTTTTATGAATCGGACGACGGGTTTTGATCGGGGCGGGAGGCGTTCAATATAAGTACGGAGAAAAACAGAAAGTCTGGGTAAAAAAGATACAATCTCCTCGGAATTACGGTACGCGGGGCAAGGCTGGCTTGACTATAGTGGGCAGACTGTCATTTAGGAGAGGGCTGATGCCGCGTCAGAAAAGAAATTCTCAGATTATTGAAAAAGCCCAACGCCGACTGGAGGCTTTGCGATCGGTTGATCCGTTTTTGAATTTTGGCAACAATCTATCGGTGTCGGCTTACATGGAATATATTGAGCAGGGACAACAGGCGATCGCTAAATATAATACTTTGTTGTCGATGGTGGATGAGGCGCAACAGGATGTGGAAGAGTTTGAGCAACAGATTGCGGATATTTCTACGCGCTTGTTGCAAAGCGTGGGCGCACGCTATGGGAAACAAAGTGTGGAATACATGAAGGCAGGAGGAAGACCGCGATCGGCTAAGCGCAAACCGGCGATCGGTGGGTCTACGCCGTTGCCTACTGCACCCACAACTTTACCGACTTCTGAAGCCAATGGTGTGGGGCAGAATGGAGTGACGGCTAGAGCTTAGTTCGGTGTTGCTGAATAGAAAGTATGAACAGCAAAGTTTGTCCTCACTCTAAAGCGTGCCTTAAAACCTTCTGCTCCTTCCTAACACTCCTTAAAAAGGCTACTGTGTCCAGACAACTTGTCACATCTATACTCAGCCTTTGCCAATCCATTCATGACCAGCAGGGGGAGGGTGGATGAGTGGATGAGTGCTGACCCCTCTACTCATCCACTCATACTACTCATCCACTTGGGAGAAGAACGGGGGATGAGAGCAAATTCATCCTTACTCTTCAGCAATGCCCTTAATTCTTTCTTGTTTTGACTTTGTTGATTGCATAAAAACCAGTTTCTAGTCTGCAAAGATCAGATTTCTGAGCTGAAATCTGGTTCTTATTTGTATCGCTCAGAGTTTTTACCGAGCGTTGCCCCGTATGGGTTGGGTACTTTAGATGGCAAGTTATTGACTTCTCATCTTCCCACTTAATAAGGTTGGTCATTTATGTCTGCGATCGCACCTATCACTTCTCTCGTCTTTATTGATGTTGCCGTTGCCGATTATCAAAGCCTAATCGATGGCTTAGCGCCTGGGTCTGAGGCGATCGTGCTTGACCCTGCTCAGGATGGGGTTGAGCAAATCACAGCAGCCCTAGCAGGGCGGAGTGATATTCAAAGTGTGCATCTTGTTTCCCATGGCAGTTCGGGCAGGTTGCAACTGGGTGCAGCAACGCTGAACGGCGAGTCGATCGATCGCTATCAAGCACAGCTACAGGAATGGCGATCGGCGTTGACTGAAGATGCAGATATTCTGATCTATGGTTGCGATGTGGCGGGTGATGATGCCGGACAGGCATTTGTGCGATCGCTGAGCCAAATCACCGGAGCCGATGTGGCAGCCTCAAACGATTTGACGGGGAGTAGTCAGCTAGGGGGCGATTGGGATTTAGAAATTCAGACAGGAGACATTGAATCTGCGGCAGCGTTCCGTCTGGATGCCATGCAGTCTTATCAAGCGGTGCTTCCTGCTTTTCTAGACCAAAACTTTGATGCAGTAACCGCTGGAACTTTGCCAACAGGCTGGACTGTGACGGCGACCGGAGCCGTTGCCAACTGGACAAGCGTTAATACAAGCAGCAGTACTGTAAACCATAGCGCTTTCACGGTTAATGCAGCCTCTAACAGCACCAACTATATAATTTCTCCTGCCCTCACCCTAGCTTCAGCCGCTCAACTCTCGTTTCAACATCGCTATGGCACAGATGATAATTTTGATGGCGGTGTTTTAGAAATTTCAATTAACGGCGGTGCTTTCACAGACATCCTGACCGCAGGAGGAAGCTTTGTTCAAGGTGGCTATTCCGGTGCCCTCAATGGTTCTGAAAACAGCCCCTTTGGCACGCGACAAGCTTGGTTTGGAAACTTGCCTGATTTTTCGCCCGTTTTGGTCAACCTTCCTGCTGCTGCGGTGGGGCAATCTATTCGATTGCGCTGGGGATTTGGCGCTGGGGATACAGTGGGTGGCACAGGTTGGTTTATTGATAACGTGGAAATTAATACCACCACCCTTCCTATCATTAGACTAAGCACTCCAGATGCAGCGGCGGCTGAAACGGGTAGTAACTTAGGCGTTTATCGAATCAATAGAACCAATACGAGCGCTGCTTTAGCTGTCAAATTGGACATTAATGGTAGTAGTACTGCCAGTCCTAGCGACTATACTTTCTCTGTCAGTGCAGGAAGCGTTAGCGTAGTGGGTTCTACGGTTACAGTCAACCTGCCCGTAGGAGTGGGAACGGTTAATTTAACCCTGACCCCTGTGAGCGACGCACTGACTGAGCCTGATGAAACGCTCAGGCTCGATCTGGCTTCTGATGCAGCTTACACGATTAATACCGTCAACAATACGGGAACGGTAACGATCGCCGCCAATATTGGGAATACAGCCCCCACCTTAATAGATACCACTGTGACTCTCGCAGTGGTCAATGAAGATGCAGGCACACCCGTCGGCGCTGTCGGCACCTTGGTATCGGCGATCGTTACCATCGGCGGTAACGTCACCGATACCGATGCGGGCGCAGTCACGGGCATTGCCATCACCGCCGCTGATACCAGCAACGGCACCTGCACTACAGCATCAACAACGGCACCACCTGGGCACCTTTGGGGGCAGTCAGCCCCACCAGTGCTCGCCTCTTGGCGGCAAACGCCAACACTCGGGTGTACTTTCAACCCAACGCCAACTACAACGGCACCCTTCCCACCGCCCTGACCTTCCGCGCCTGGGATACCACCACAGGCACCAACGGCGGCACCGCAGACCCTTCCATCAACGGCAGCAACACAGCATTTAGTACTGCAACAGATACGGCGGCGATCGCCGTTAGCCCCATCAACGATGCACCCGCGTTAACCGGAAATGCAACGCTAACTGCCGTCAACGAAGACGCGATCGCCCCTGCCGGAGCCACGATCGTCACCCTCTTCAATGCTCAATTTAGCGATCCTGACACAGGTTCTAGCTTGAGCGGCGTAGCGGTGGTGGGCAACACCGCCCCCGCTCTAGAGGGAGTTTGGGAATATTCCACCGATGCCGGAGCCAACTGGCACGCGATCGACACTGTTATTGATGGTGGAACTGCCCTAGCCCTCTCAGCAGCAACTCTGGTTCGTTTCCTTCCCGCTGCAAACTATAACGGCACCCCCACCAGCCTCGCCATTCGGGCACTGGATGACACCTACGTGGGTGGATTTACGAACGGTGCAACGCGGGTCAATATTAATACCGCAACGAATGGAGGAGCAACGGCGATCGCGGCGGCTGTGAACACGATTAACACCCGCATTGCCTCTATCAACGATGCACCTGTTTTAACGGGTAGTGTAACGCTGACCGCCATTGATGAAGATATTCTAGATGCAGCCAACACAGGCACAAAAGTTTCAGACTTAATCAACGGATTAATCACTGATGTTGATGGTGATCCAACAGCGATCGCCATTACAGGCGTAGATAATACCAAAGGCGTTTGGCAATATTCCACCAATGGCGGCACCACCTGGACCCCGATCGCCACCACCAGCGACAGCAACGCCACCCTCTTAGGCGCAACCTCCTTCTACTCAGCAAACCTGGGCACTCCTCCCACCAGCCAAACCTGGCTCGGCTACACCGCCGTAACCATTCCAGTCGCCGGAATGCCCACCCCCGCCGCTGGCACCGAAACCATTAACGCCAACGGTGCATTGGTCAATACCACTGCCGACGAAGATATCTACGCAGGCTACAGCAACTACAACACCAGCGGCACCCTCATTAACGCCGCCTCTCCCACGCTCAATGCCACCACAGGCTACAGCGTCTCCTTCGATTTACAAGTGTTGGCAGATGCCAATACCAACCCTAATCGAGCTGGCTTTAGCCTCCTGGTTGTCAGCCAAGATTCGACCCAGGCGATCGAGCTAGCATTCCAACGCCTCTCCCCCACAACGGGCAATATCTTTGCCCAAAATACCGCTTTCAATGCTGCTGAATCGACCGCCTTCAACACCAGTCAAAAAACCGATTACCGCGTCGAGGTCTTGGGTTCCGCCTACACCCTCTTTGCCAATAACACCGCCATTCTGACTGGCACCCTCCGCGACTATACCGCCTTTACACCACCCGCCAATTTCCCCTTTGATCCTTACGAAAAGCCCAGTCTAATTTTCTTGGGAGATGATACAACCTCGGCTCAAGGCACGTTCAATCTTAGCCAAGTGGTGGTGCAAACGGATAACCGAGTGCGCTTTGTGTCGAATGCGAATGAGAACGGAAGTTCTACAATTAACTTTAGGGCTTGGGATACGACAGGGGGCGGAACTGCGGGAGAGATCGTGGATGCTTCTGTGAACGGCGGCGTTACCCCGTATAGTAGTTTCAGTACAACAGGGACGATCGCCATTAATCCGATCAACGATGCGCCCACTGGAGTCCCCACCATTACAGGCACCGCCACAGAAGACCAAACCCTGACAGCGGATGCAAGTGCGATCGCCGATATTGAGGGGCTAGGAACCTTCAGCTATCAATGGCAATCGTCAGCCGATGGCACAACCTGGACAGATATCACAGGTGCCACGGCAACCACGTTTGTTCTAGACGACGACCAAGTGGGTGAACAAGTACGGGTCAAGGTCTCCTACATCGATGACGAAGGGACACCGGAATCCATTAACAGCGCAGCAACCACAGCGATCGCCAACATCAACGACATTCCAACAGGATTTCCCATCATTACAGGCACCGCCACAGAAGACCAAACCCTCACAGCGGATGCAAGTGCGATCGCCGATGATGATGGACTAGGAACCTTCAGCTATCAATGGCAATCGTCAGCCGATGGCACAACCTGGACAGATATCACAGGTGCCACGGCAACCACGTTCGTTCTAGATGATGAACAAGTGGGTGAACAAGTACGGGTCAAGGTCTCCTACATCGATGACGAAGGGACACCGGAATCCATTAATAGTGTTGCAACAGCGACGATCGCCAACATCAACGACATTCCAACAGGATTTCCCACCATTACAGGCACCGCCACAGAAGACCAAACCCTGACAGCCGATGCATCAGGCATTGCCGATGATGATGGACTAGGAACCTTCAGCTATCAATGGCAATCCTC
>JAAUPA010000289.1 GCA_012034615.1 Leptolyngbyaceae cyanobacterium CSU_1_4
TCTGGGGGATTTAGGGGGCGGATCAGGGCATTATTTGGCGTTATTTAGGGTTACAACCCCACTCTTGAGGCAAGGGCTAGAGGTTAAGTGTTCTCTCCGCAGCTAGAGAGACCTCTCCCCAAACTTCTCCCCTAAAGGAAAGAGACTTAAAGCGGGTTTTTCCAACGGATATTACGGAGTGCTTCTTTTCAAGATTCGCGATCGTTCAAAAACAAGCAGGGAAAACTTTAAGCTTTCCCTGCTCTAAACTCTACAGTTCCAATATCCTCCAGTGACCTCGAACTGAGATATCTTAAGATTCCTTAAAAAACTTGTTCAACCTCAGCAATCTCGGGAATCGTTTCCCGCAGCTTCCGCTCAATGCCCATCCGCAGAGTCATTGCCGAACTAGGGCAAGAGCCACAAGCACCCTGAAGCCGGAGCTTCACAATGGGACCTTCTAGCTCAACCAGTTCCACGTTGCCACCATCTGACATCAGGTAGGGGCGCATTTCATCCAAAACCTTTTCCACGTTTTCAGACGTGAGTTCCATTGTTTGCATAGTTCACCTTGCAGAAAATCGCGTTACTTTTCATTGTAAGTCATATCTCCGATCGCCCCTATCTCCGATCGCCGGATATTCCTAACGACCGGACTCGACAGCCGCCGCGATACCCGTTCTAGACGACAGCAGGCTGAAGGAGACGGACATTGGAGAAGCTGTACTCGTGAGTCACGTCTTCTCCGTTTTGGGTCGAACAAATCAGACGCTTGGTCAAAATGTAGTAGTTTCCAACTTTTTCGTAGGTATCTTCAAAGTCACTTTCGCCCTTAGCTTCGCCCGTTGCCGCATCGTGGTAAGCCGAGTCGTAGCGGTGAGAAAGGTAGCCTTCGCTGGTCTTATGACTGGTGTAAGTATTAATGGTGACTACGACATCCCGGATATGGCGATGCACTAAACATACTTCGTTATCTCTAACTTTGTATCGATCGCCCATCGCCTTTCCTTCTACGAAAATCTCGACAGCGCCAGTTTTTATCTGTTTCCCCTAGCTTAAACACATTCTGTCCATGGGTTTGCTCAAAGGTGCGCCGCACCCGATGCACACCAATTTCCCAAGCCTGCTCAGCAATTTCTTTTTTAGCTTGCTCATCTGCCACCTGGGTCACCTCTGCCTTCATCCCATCAGATGGGAGACGCACCTGTCCGGTGTACACCTCATCTCCTCGCTTCAAGCTCACATCAGCAGTGTAGCCTGGAAAATTGTGATCCCAGGTGTAGCGATTTTCGTAAGCCGCCCGAAAAATTTCACGGGCTTGGTCATTTCCCTTTGCTTCTGTCATAGTCTTCCTTAAAATTGTGTCTGCCTGAATTGCGTCACTCTCTAGTTTAGATATAAAAGCCACGAATCAAAGGCAAAAGTTGGGCGGCTACTACGCCACCTAAAAAACCAAACAGATGTCCTTCCCAAGAAATGCTGCGATCTTGATTGGGCACAATGCCGGGTAGCATCCACCAGTAGAAAATGCCCACCGCCAACGACAACACCAGCGCCGTCAGGTCTTGGTCGAAAAAACTGCCAAACAGCAAAAACCCAAAATAGCCAAAGATGACACCGCTCCCGCCAATGTGGTTAGCCGATCGCCCAAATAGCCATACACCCAGCCCTTCAGCCAACGCCACAATAACAGTAACGATGACAAAATCAGTAGAACCCCGATAGAGAACCATCCAGCCCAACACAAAGAAAACCAGAGAATTTCCTAACAAATGCACAATGCTGCTGTGCAGAAACGGACTAAAGACAATGCCCAGTAATCCAATTAAAGTTCTAGGGCGCAACCCAAACCAATGGAGCGCATTGCCCAGAAAAATCCAGTTCAGCAGGTTTAAGCCCCAGGTCGCGATCAAAATATCGTGTAGTAAGGTGGTTCGATACCCTAAGCCACTCAAGTCAGTGTTTGGAGTAAGACTACCCAGCCATGGAGCTACCAGTGCGGATTGTTCTAACACAATGTCATTCCTCGATGATGAAAAGAGCGATTGATCTCCCTGCTTTGGATATCTCTACTTTGGATATCCCTACTTTGTAGAGAGACCCTAGAGATGCCAGGGAGTTAGCTCAGTGGGTAGATAGCTGCTTTAGTGTGATGCTTTTGTCTGGCTCCTATTCCTATGAGGTTGACTATCTTTGGCGCGATCGCACCTGTTCTTTGAGTTTCAGCCACTGAGGATCATCAGGCTGAAGTTGAAGCGCCTTATTAAACGCAATCATTGATTCTTCATAGCGTTGCAGATCGAGCAATGCCTTACCCTTTGCGCCCCAAGCTTCAGCAGAGTTGCGGTAAAGCGCAATCCCCTTATCTAACGCATTTAAAGCCTCAGCAGAACGTCCTAAGGCTTGCAGCGTCATGCCCAACCTGACCCAACCCGGCGCAAACTCTGGCTTGCGTTCAGTCACCTCTTCATAGAGCTTGAGCGCCTCTAATTGCCGTTTCTGGAGGAAGAGGGCATTTCCCTTGCTCCAGAGGGCTTGGGGGTAGTTAGGCTTGTATGCCAAGGCATCGTTGCAAAAGACGATCGCCTCATCAGGACGCTTGAGATGATTAAGCGCTTCACACCGTCCCACATTTGCCTCCGGAGAATCGGCTTTCAGGGCAAGGGACTGGTCATACAGCTTCAACGAGGCGGCAGACTCGCCTGCTTGCATTTTCAAGTTGGCTTGCTTTAAGAACTCGACGGCTTGTGCTTCGGGCTTTAGCACTTCCTTTCCCGTCTGGGCAACCGCCCCCGGGGTTTGGGCAGGGTTTAGAAACTGTTCGCTCCAATTGGGCACAACCAGTTGGGCTAAGGTGTAAGCAAGACCCACAGTGGCGATCGCGCCTACCACCATCCAAGCCTGTTGTCGCAGACTGCTGTGAGGCTCAACCACCATGGAGGTCGCGCCATGAGCACCAGCCCCAGAAATTTCCCTAGATGACCGGGGCGAGGATGACTGGGTCGATCCAGAGTGAGGACGCGATCGACCGACTGCCTGGGTCGTCAGGTGAGTTAAATCAGTCAAATGCGTTAAGTCAGAGCGTTGCAAGACTCCACTCTCCGAGCTTGCGGTCAACCAAATAGCAGTAATCGGGGATTCTTCCTCCTGCCCTTGCGACTCTACTGCACCCCGATCCGACCTTCCCGCAGAACTGTTTTTAGGTTGGAACTGGGTTAAATGTTGCAACACTGTAGGAGATTCCAGCCGGTCAGCGGCTTTTGGGAGTGCCGAGGTTGAATCGGGCGATGCTTCCAGGGCTTCCAATGCTTCCAGGGCTTCCAGGGCATCAAAATAGCGCGATCGAAAGTCATAGTTAACCATGCGATCGAGCACGACCTGTAACCCAGGACTCACCTGAGCCGCTCGATGATGCCAAGCAATTTCGCCTTGAGTATCCTCCTCAAAGTGCCTGGGATGCACCCCCGTCAGCGCCTGAATTCCCAAAATTCCTACCGCATAGATATCGCTGCTAAAGCGAGGCTTGCCTGCGAGCTGCTCGTTGGGCATGTATCCCTTCGTGCCGATCGAGATCGTCACATTGGTTAGCCCGCTCTCTGGATCGATCGCCTCCAACGTGCCTACTTGCTTGACCGCCCCAAAGTCGATGAGCTCAATGCGATCGTCTTTTTTACGGCGAATCAAGTTAGACGGCTTAATGTCGCGGTGAATCACTTGCTGTTGATGGACAAAGCTGAGGATATGAAGAATCTCTTTCAGCAGATTAATTACATACTGTTCTGACCAAACCTTTCCTTCAGTTAATTCTTCGGTTAAGGACTTGCCTTCAATAAATTCTTGGGCTAGATAAAACTCTTTATCTTCCTCAAAGTGAGCCAGCAACCGAGGAATTTGCTCGTGGATGCCAAGCTGATATAAGACTTCTGCCTCAGTGTTGAAGCAACGTCTTGCCATTTGCAGGGTATTGTCGTTGCTGATTTCGGGTTTAAGGTGCTTCAACACACAAACCGGATGCCCTGGCAAATGCAGATCCTCTGCCAGAAAAGTCTGACCGAATCCGCCAGCACCAAGATGGCTAATAATTTTATAACGTCCGCCCAGAGGAATTTCTGAACTGCTTTGGGGCAATGAAAGACTCATGTTTACATTGACTTCATCAGATTTCTTCTATCCATCAAGCCCTGGATGGGTTTAGAGTCTTTGCCTGAGACTAATACGTGCGTTTAGTAGCATGGATCGTAGATGCACTATGTACTCTATCACCCCTCCAGATTCCTCACCAGCGATGCGATGCCCTGATTAACCAGTGTTTACACTTAATCCTAGTTCGACTTTTGTATCTTGGGCTGCCTTGTGACAAAAATCAATGGGGGCGATCGCCAGTCAGGGGCATTAAGACCTGAGTAGATAGCCTTCATCACCTATTATCACGGGTATTTCAAGATGCAACGGTAAAAATTATTAATTCTCTACAAATAAATAATTATTAATTTGTTAGTTCTGTGTTGACCTCATTGACCGGTCTGCGTCTAAGTTCAACAGACTCAGTTCGAGGCAACAGGTTAAACACCTCCCGAAAAGCATCATCCACTTGTTCAAAAGGCAGCACACCCGCCGCATCTAACACCACCTTCCCGGATGAGTCGAGCAGAACTGTTTGGGGCACATAGCCTTTGTAGTAATAGCCTGCTTCGGTCGATTCGTAGCTAGATTTAAGCGGGATCGCATCGACCATAACTGGAATGAAGTTTGCATTCCGACCATAGAAAGAATCGAGGTAGGAGACGACAGACACATATTTCTTGCAATCGCTGCTGTCATCCGCATAAAAAACGAGCAACGCCGGTCTATGATCCCGCAAAGTTTCGACTAGGCTGACTCTGGGGGGCACCAGAGAACCATTGCCAGCATACAAAGGGAAAATATTGCCATCAAAGTGATCATCTGTCAGAACTGCCCCAGCGGGGGAACTGACAAAGAGAAAGTTGAGGACGAGGGCGATGCTGAGGGCGATCGCGGTTTGCCAAATAGATCTAATTCTTGAAAACACCATCGGACTCGTTAAGGGCTTATGTAAGGGAACTGCTCTTGCCATTATCCCCGAGATCTGTTCCCTCGGGGTCTTGGCGGTCTTAGAGGATGTTTGAAAAGTATCAAAGCGACTTTACACTCCGCCCCCTCAAATCCCCCAGAATGGATTTAGGGGGCGGCTCGGATCACAATATATACTTTTCAAACATCCTCTTAGAGCCTATCCGAAAACTCGAATTGCCCGTATAGCAATGCAAGCGAAGGATAAGTGAATCATCGCTAAGTAGTTCTCAGATTTCTTCTCCCAACGAATCAACAATCGGCGAAATCGGTTGAGCCAAGAATGTAACCGTTCCACTGTCCAGCGTCT
>JAAUPA010000290.1 GCA_012034615.1 Leptolyngbyaceae cyanobacterium CSU_1_4
AGAACTGGATCGGAAGTCCCCCAATTTGGGGGATTTAGGGGGCGGTTCGCCAGGGACTTGGCTAGATTCGATCACTTGTGTATACACGGTAGCTCAAAACGGGAGAGAACCTTTGATTCTGGCTCCCGTCTCCCAAAGCGGGAGACGGGTTGAGGATGAGTGCGGCTTGGAGATCGAAATCGAAAAGGGATGTTCCCTAACTTAAATAGCTAAACAAACAACAGCATTGGAAGACAGGCAACATAAAAATATGGAATAATTAAAAGGAATCCCCCATCCATATTTTTTTACCATG
Source organism: Leptolyngbyaceae cyanobacterium CSU_1_4 (assembly GCA_012034615.1). Classification (GTDB taxonomy): domain Bacteria; phylum Cyanobacteriota; class Cyanobacteriia; order Elainellales; family Elainellaceae; genus Timaviella. The sequence goes on from JAAUPA010000290.1 coordinate 296, forward strand.
CAGCTTGGCTCCTATTACCTTGGCGATCGCCAGTGCCAATTCACCCTTTGGGCACCCCTAATCAACGAGGTCGCACTCCATATTGTTGCCCCTACGGAACAATTAATTCCGCTTCAATGCCAAGACGGTTATTGGCAAGGCACCGCAGAAGTTGAACCGGGCAGCCTCTATTTTTATCAATTAAAGGGCAACCTTGGCGGTAACTGCGAAGGAACGCGCGATTGCGCCGACCCGGCATCTCACTTTCAACCTCAAGGTGTCCATGGACCCTCGGCAGTCGTGGATCACCCTGCATTTTCTTGGACTGATGAAAATTGGGCAGGAATTCCTTGGGCAGAAAGCGTTATTTACGAACTTCATATCGGCACTTTTACACCAGAAGGCACCTTTGCAGCGGTGATTCCTCGCTTGCCCGACTTACAAGCATTGGGCATTAACACCCTTGAGATTATGCCAATAGCGCAGTTTCCGGGCGATCGCAACTGGGGCTACGACGGCGTGTATCCTTACGCAGTTCAAAATTCTTATGGCGGAGCAGACGGGTTTAAGCAGTTGGTCGATGCTTGTCATGCTCAAGGAATTGCCGTTATTTTAGACGTGGTTTACAACCATTTAGGACCTGAAGGCAATTATCTTTGGGGACTAGGAACCTATTTTACAGAAAAATATAAAACACCCTGGGGAAGCGCCATTAACTATGATGGGGCATATAGCGATGGGGTGCGCCATTATTTTGTGCAAAACGTTTTGTACTGGTTCGAGGTCTTTCATGTGGATGGATTGCGGCTGGATGCAATTCACGCAATTTATGACTTTGGGGCAAAACATATTTTGCAAGAGATGATGGAGGCGACAACGCTTTTGTCGGAACAGCAAAGACAGCGGTATTTGATTGCAGAAAGCGACTTGAATGATCCTCGGATTATCCGCCCCGCATCGGTGGGAGGATACGGCATGGATGCTCAGTGGAACGATGATTTTCATCATGTCCTGCACGTATTATTAACGGGAGAACAAGATGGATATTATGAGGATTATGAAACAGGCGATGGCGGACTTGAGCAGCTTGCTAAAGCCTATCGAGAAAACTTTGTGCACACATGGAACTACTCTCGGCACAGGCGACGACAACATGGCGACAGAGCTGTAGACTGTTCGCCTAGACAGTTTGTGGTGTTTGCGCAAATCATGATCAGGTGGGTAATCGGATGAATGGCGATCGCTTTTCTCATTTGCTGTCGTTTGAAGCCCAAAAGTTAGCGGCGGCGGCCACTCTGCTGTCGCCGTCCATTCCGCTGTTGTTTATGGGCGAAGAATATGGTGAAACGGCTCCGTTCCTTTTCTTCATTAGCCACACTGATCCCCAATTAGTAGAAGCAGTGCGGGCAGGCAGAAAGGAAGAATTTGCCGCGTTTCAAGGAGAAGGGGAGCCGCCTGATCCCCAAGCGATCGCCACCTTTGAAGCCTCAAAACTAAATTGGGAACTTCGTCAGGTTCAGCCCCACAAAACTCTATGGCAGTTCTACCAAAAGCTGCTGAAATTGCGAACGGAAAACCCTGCATTAAGCCATGGCGATCGCCAAAGTCTAGAGGTTTCGGTACTAGAAACAGAACAGATCTTAAAATTACGCCGCTGGCATCAAAATCATCAAGTTCTGTGTTTATTGAACATAAGCTCTAAGGGGGCTAAGTTTAAGCTAACTCTACCGCCAGGCACCTGGAAAAAACTGCTTGATTCGACCGATATTGTTTGGGGCGGCACGGGTTCCCATCTCCCTGAGGTGATGCCGACTGAGCGGGGTGCAACCGTTCCTCAGCAAGACCTTAAAATGAGTCCTCATAGCGTGATTGTTTATGGGTGCAACACTTAAACGCAAGCGGCAAACCCCTGAAGTAGCAGGAAGCTCTTCCCAAAGGTAGAGCAGTGATCCGTAATTAGGACAGGTATAATTTTGGGGTAGAGCGATCGCCTACCGTAATTTGGTAACCTAAAAAGGCAAAATATAGTCTATTCATTTAGTCTACTCATTAACTCTCAAACTAAGTAGTTTTTGTTACCAAGGCTCAGTCCAAAATCTAAAATCCGAGATCCAAAATCATGATGCAGATTCCCTTGGTTACTTACCGAATTCAATTCCACGCAGGCTTTAATTTTCAAGCTGCAATGGCGATCGCTCCTTACCTTAGCGAACTAGGAATTTCTGACCTCTACGCCTCCCCGATCTTCACAGCCAGACAAGGGAGTACCCACGGCTACGATGTCGTTAATCCTCAAGAAATCAACCCCGAACTAGGCGGCATAGAAAAGTTTGAAGAATTGACCCAAACCCTAAAAAAGTACGAAATTGGCTGGCTGCAAGACATAGTACCGAACCACATGGCGTTCGACAGCCAAAACAAAATGCTAGTAGATGTCTTAGAAAATGGTTCCGACTCAGAGTTTCACAACTTTTTTGACATTAGCTGGAATCACCATTACGCCGACTTGCGAGGACGAGTGTTAGCCCCGTTCTTAGGAAAATTTTATGGCGATTGTTTAGAAAGCGGCGAACTCCAAATTCGATATGAAGAAGGCGGGCTTTCCCTAAACTACTATGCTCTCAAATTTCCATTGCGCATTGAATCTTACATTCAAGTATTGATTCATGACTTGGGTGCTTTGCGTGAAAAATTAGGCAGAGATGACCCTAATTTTGTCAAAATGTTAGGGGTTCTATACGCGGTGAAATATATCCCGTCAGGCGAAGAAGGGCGAGAACGTTATGACCAAATTGTATTTATCAAAAGAATGCTCTGGGATTTATGGAACGATAGCCCTGAGATTCGAGAATTTATTGAAAATAATATCAAATTAATCAATGGAGAAGTGGGTAAGCCAGAGAGCTTCAGCCGTTTAGATGGATTGCTTTCAGAACAATTCTTTCGGTTATCATACTGGAAGGTAGGTAACGAAGAACTGAACTATCGTCGGTTCTTTACTGTAAACGATTTAATCTCAATGCGAGTAGAGGATCAGAACGTATTTGACCATACTCACAAACTTATTTTAGAACTCATTAAAGATGGAAAATTCAGTGGTTTGAGAGTTGATCACATTGATGGACTTTACGATCCGGCTCAGTATCTCATTCGCCTTAGAGAACAAGTGCCTGATGCTTATTTGCTCGTCGAAAAGATTTTAGAGGAGAATGAAGAACTCCCTCTCAGTTGGCCTATTCAGGGAACAACTGGATATGACTATATGAACAAAGTGAATAATCTTTTTTGTCAGCAAGCATCACAGTCAGAATTTGATGCGGTGTATTATGCTTTTGTCGGTCGCGCGACTGCCTACGAATCTCTGATTGACGAAAACAAAAGAATGATTATTGGTAAACACTTAGCAGGAGATATTGACAATTTAGCTCATTTACTCAAACAACTTTCGGTACGCCACCGCTACGCTAGCGACTTTACCATGTATGGCTTAAAACGAGCGTTGGTAGAGGTTCTGGCTTTACTGCCTATCTATCGGACTTATATTAGTCGAGAAGGAAGCCGTAAAGCGGATCAAGAATGCATGAAGCAATTGCTGGCAAAAGCTAAAGAGAAAACTCCTAACTCTGCCAACGAACTTGCTTTCATGGAAAGGTTTTTGCTCCTCGATTTTGATGATTCTTTGACAGATGAAGATAAAGACCTTTGGCTCGATTTCCTAATGCGGTTGCAGCAGTATACAGGACCGCTGATGGCGAAAGGGGTAGAGGATACGGTCATGTATGTTTATAACCGCCTACTCTCCTTAAATGAGGTCGGCTCTAACCCCGGTTGCTTTGGCATCTCGGTCGATGATTTTCATGCTTTTAATCAAGTTCGCTGTGCTCAATGGCCTCACGCGATGAATGCAACGGCAACCCACGATACCAAGCGGGGCGAAGATGTCAGAGCGAGAATTAATGTGTTGTCAGAAATTCCGAAGGAATGGGAAGAGCATTTGAAAAACTGGCATCAAATGAATGAATCTCTGAAAACCTGTGTCGAAGGACTAGACGCGCCCGATCGCAATGATGAGTACTTCTTTTATCAAACTTTAATCGGCACATTTCCCTTTACGAAAGCCGACTATCCACAGTTTTTAGAACGAATTAAGGAATACCTTATTAAAGCGATTCGGGAGGCAAAAGTTCATACTGAGTGGCTCAGACCTGATATCGACTATGAGAATGCTTGTCTTGAATTTGCCGATCGCGTTTTGAAAGATACTGAGGACAATTTATTCTTGCAAGCATTCCGTCCTTTTCAGCAAAAAATTCAACATTACGGCATTTGCAATTCACTCTCGCAAACGCTGCTAAAGCTTGTCTCACCGGGCGTTCCAGACCTTTACCAAGGCGCGGAACTGTGGGATTTGAGCATGGTTGACCCTGACAATCGTCGCCCCATAGACTTTACCCAGCGGTTAGAGTTTCTTAAGAAAATAAAGTCGAGGCGAAATACCTTAAAGCTGATTGAAGAACTCTTGAAAGCACCCGAAGACGGTAGGCTCAAGCTTTTCTTAATTCATCGAGTTTTGCAAGCTCGCCGCAACCATGCAGAATTGTTCCAGCGGGGCGGATACCAGAAGCTGACAATTTTGGGCAGTATGAAAGAGCATGTTGTTGCCTTTGCGCGGGACTTAGGAGACATGCGGGCGATCGCCATCACGCCTCGCTTCCTCACGCCAGTTGTCAAGGAAGGCGAGTATCCCATGGGCGAACAGGTTTGGCACGAAACCCGAATTCTCCAGCCCCCTGGCTCCTCTTCCATCTGGCTAGACGCGATCACGGGGCAAGAGGTTCAGGGAAATGATACCCTGTGGCTAAAAGAAATTCTGAGCCATTTTCCCGTTGCCTTATTATTCAGTAAGGTTGAATAAAGGTTGTCCTTTCTTTCCCTTCATCCCTAAATCCCTTCTCTTACGAAGGGCTACCGTGTACACATAAGTCTAGACTGGCTTCGTTCCAAGCTTTTTTGCCCCCTAAGTCCCCCAAATTGGGGGACTTTGAAGCACAGAACTGGATCGGAAGTCCCCCAATTTGGGGGGGTGGGGGCGGTTC
>JAAUPA010000023.1 GCA_012034615.1 Leptolyngbyaceae cyanobacterium CSU_1_4
GGGGCACAAAGAACTTAAACTCAAAGTCCCCCAAAATAGGGAATTTAGTGGGCGCAAAGAACTTAAACGAAGTCAGATTTTACTGGTGTGCACACGGCAGCTTCTTCCTAGGGAGAAGGGTTAGGGATGAGGGCAATTCATCTCCACATTCAGCAACGCCCTAAAATGCTTGTGTTAAACCCGCCTTTGCCCTTATGCTAATCAACACTGGTTTTTCGATACCAGTAGACAGGCTTAAGGTGAGGACGCTGGCTAGAAGTGGTAACAACACTCCCAACCAGCTAACCTGACTTTCTGAAGTAGGCAGAAAGCTAGGCTGTGACGATTTTATCGTTTCACCTCGCTAATGTTACACAAGTGGTTGGATTCACCACACCTTAAGCTTTTCTTCTCAACCCAACATTAGCGAGGAAAATAGCATGAGTACAGAGTTCAACGAACTGCTGCCCGTTTCGCATGGCGACAAAGCACAAGTCTGGATTGTCGGGACACGGGAGCAAGTGACGCATTTGATGAATGAGTTCTATGTGAAAAAGATCGCCAAAGATCGCCTCCATTTCACACCCATCATTCCGGCACCATTTGCCAACGGCAAGTATATGAGCGTGTTGGTGAGGTAAGACAGAGCTTCAGGGGCTACGTGTATTTGTGCTGTAGCCCTGATAATGCGATTGTAAGCTGATGCAATGGCATTGTGACTCCTTAACATTCAACTGCGACCTCTACAATGGCATTGTCACCTTACACAATGTCATTGTCTTTCTTGCAATACGATTGTGAGCTGACGCAATGCGATTGTTTTTCTTGCAATGCGATCGCAACCCGACACAATGCGATCGCAAGCCGACACAATGCAATTTAGCGTTGCTGAATCAAAGTATGAACTGATCTAACGTTAACCGTTCTCTCGCCCCCTAAATCCCCCAAATTGGGGGACTTTGAAGGGTTCGGAAGTCCCCAATTTGGGATTTAGGGGGCTTTCATGCTTGCATTCAGCAACGCCTACAATTTGACTCATTCAAATTAAGCTTCAGACTGGAAAATATAGTTCTGCAAATACTCCCCTACAAGGCTTGAATAGCAACTTCTGGCTCCGTCACTGCCTCAGGCTTTTTAAGCTGAATTAATTCCACTTTGTAACCATTTGGGTCTTCCACAAACGCAATCACTGTCGAGCCATGCTTCATCGGTCCTGGTTCGCGGGTAATTTTGCCACCCTGAAGGCGAATCCTTGCACAGGTGCCGTAAATATCATCCACGCCCAGGGCAATATGTCCGTAGGCATTGCCCAAATCGTATTTTTCTACGCCCCAGTTGTATGTCAGCTCAATCACAGCATTATCCGACTCATCGCCATAGCCCACAAACGCCAGCGTAAACTCGCCACCTGGATATTCTTTTTGGCGCAACAGCTTCATGCCCAACACATCACAGTAGAACTTGAGAGACTGCTCCAAGTCACCAACTCGCAACATTGTGTGTAGTAATCGCATCGTCTGATTCTCCAGTTTTACCCTTCTAATGATATAAGGATTAAGAATATAAGGATTATGTAAGTTAAGACAGTTCAGTGATTAACCCTGTAAGAGGAAGAGCAATGATGGATGCACTTGATACTGCCATTGAAGCGATCGAAGCCAGAGAAATCTTAGATTCGCGGGGACGACCCACAATCGAGGCTGAGGTTTATTTAGCCAATGGTGCCGTTGGTTTAGCTCAAGTGCCCAGTGGTGCATCAACCGGAACCTTTGAAGCGCACGAGTTGCGCGATGGTGATGCCCGACGCTATGGCGGCAAAGGAGTGCTCCGAGCGGTGGTGAATGTGGATGAAAAGATTACGCCCAAGCTGAAGGGCATGGATGCGCTCAATCAAGGGTTGATCGATGCCACCATGATTGCGATCGATGGTTCTCCAAACAAATCTAATTTGGGCGCAAACGCGATTTTGGGCGTGTCATTGGCAACGGCTAAAGCCGCCGCGAATGCCCTAGATTTGCCGCTGTATCGTTATCTGGGTGGACCTTTGGCGAACCTGTTGCCTGTGCCATTGATGAATGTGATTAATGGCGGTGCCCATGCCGATAACAATGTGGATATTCAGGAGTTCATGATTGTGCCGGTGGGTGCATCAAGCTTTAGTGAAGCGCTACGGTGGGGGCAGAAGTATTTAGTAGCCTCAGTTCGGTCTTGAAGGACAAGGGTTTGCTAACGGGCGTGGGCGATGAAGGGGGGTTTGCACCTAACCTCAAGTCGAATCAAGAAGCGTTGGATTTATTGATGACGGCGATCGAGAAAGCGGGCTACCGTCCAGGAGAGGAGATTGCCTTGGCGTTGGATGTGGCTGCCAATGAGATGTTGAAGGATGGGCAGTATGTGTATGACGGGTCAGCCCATGCTCCCAGCGAGATGGTGGATTATTTGGTGAGTTTGACCAATCAGTACCGATCGTGTCCATTGAGGACGGTTTGGCTGAAGAAGATTGGGAGAACTGGCAGATATTGACCGAGGAATTGGGCAACCGAATTCAGCTTGTGGGCGATGACCTGTTTGTCACCAACATTACTCGTCTCAAACGAGGCATTGAAATGGTGGCGGGCAACTCGATTTTGATTAAGCTCAATCAAATTGGTTCGCTCACTGAAACCCTAGAAACCATTGATATGGCGCAACGCAACGCCTACACTGCGGTCATCAGCCATCGCTCTGGCGAAACAGAAGATACGACGATCGCCGATCTTGCCGTTGCAACTCGTGCCGGACAAATTAAGACGGGTTCGCTGTGCCGAAGTGAGCGAGTAGCGAAATATAACCGCTTGTTGCGCATTGAGGCAGAATTGGGCAAACAGGCGATTTATGCAGGTGCCGCAGGTTTAGGACCCACGTAAATCGCAAGTCCAAAATCTCAGGCTCCCATCCAGGCTCCCATGAACGGTTTCCTCAATCTCAATAAGCCCTTCGGACTCACCTCTCACGACTGTGTGGCACGGGTTAGAAGGCTGCTGCACCTGAAACGAGTAGGGCATGGCGGTACGCTTGATCCGGCGGCGATCGGGGTTCTACCGATCGCCATGGGTCGCGCGACTCGTTTGCTGCAATATCTGTCGCACGATAAGGCATATCGGGCAACGGTGCGGTTTGGGGTGCGAACGGCGACGGATGACATGGCGGGGGAAGTGTTGGCGGCTGATGCCTGTCCGCATTTGACCTTGCCCGAAGTTCAGAAATTTCTGCCCCAGTTCCTCGGTAAAATCCAACAAATTCCACCCAGCTTTAGCGCGATTCAAGTGGGCGGCAAACGCCTGTATGAGTTGGCACGAGCAGGCGAAGCGGTGGAGGCTCCGGTGCGGACGGTGGAAATTTTTGGCATTGACGTGTTGGACTGGCGATCGGGAGATTATCCAGAGTTAGAGGTGGCGATCGCCTGTGGTACGGGCACCTATATTCGGGCGATCGCGCGGGATTGGGGCGATATGCTGGGCGTAGGCGGTACGCTGTCCGCACTAGAACGGACGCTCAGCAGTGGGTTTGCTCTGCCCCATAGCTTGACGTTAGAGAGTTTAGCTGAGCAACTAGAAACGGGAACATTTGAGGCGATCGCGCCCGATTTGGCCTTGCAGCATATCCCGCAGCTAACTTTGGCAGCAGACCTGGCAAAACGCTGGTGTCAAGGGCAAAAAATTGAAGGGGATTCTTCTATAAATTTAGGCTTCTATCAAATTCGCCACGAGGATGGAAATTTCCTGGGCATTGGCGAGCAAGTTTTAAGTGGAGAAGAGATTTTACTGATCCCCAAAATGGTGTGGGGAGAATAATCCCGCTACCGATCGCCCCATTCTTGCAGCGCGATCGCCACGCCATTCTGTAACGCCGGACTCAACGACTCATTCACCATTCCTTCCAATCGTTGATAAGCCGCCTGAGAATCAAGCTGTTTGAGTGCGGCGATCGCATGAAACCGAACGCTGGCATTTGCATCGGCTAGAAGATAAATTAATGCATCCATCGCTTCAAGTTGCCCCAATTGACCCAGGCTAAAAGCGATCGCTTGTTTCTCCCTAATGTCGGGCTGAGATTCTAAAAGCTGAAGCAAAATCTCAGCCGCTTGCTTCTTAATCTGCAAATTTTCTACCCGCCCTAATACAGCGATCGCTTCCTGCTTACCTGCCTGAGTTGCGTCTCGAAGATAGGTCTGCAAACCGTCCAAGTCAGTGCCCGCCCTGGCGATCGCCCGAATCATTTCCACCACTAGCCCCGGACGCGAAAACTGTAAGGCTGGATTGAGGAGCGCTTGATTGAGAACTGCAACGGCTGCGGGTGTGCCCATACGTCCTAGCGCGATCGCCGCTTGCTGGGCTACTTCCCCATCCAAATCTTGCAACAGCGGGTGAAGCCAATTCACCCAATCTCCTGGATGATCTTCCGCCTGAAACCCCAACCCCACAACCGCCGCCCGACGAACCGTTGCCGCCGGATCTTGCAAAGCCGCCAATAACACGGGCGGAATTTCTGGTGCATGGTGAAAATGCCCCAAAGCTTCCATAGCAACAGCTCGTACCCCCGCATCCTCAACCTCTCGAAGCAGCAGCGGAATCACTTGGGGATGATGAATTTGCGCTAGGGCTTGCATCACCAGCAACTGCGTTGGCTCATGGTCTAGGAGGGCAGCTAAAGGAGCGATCGCCAGTTCTCCAAAACTCGACAGTACCCCAGCAGCCATGTTCGCCACATCAGCATGATTGGCTTGGATTAGCTCTACCAAAATTGGAATCGTTGCGGGGTTTTGCAGATTTCCTAAAATGCGAACAATGAACCACTGCAACTCCCAGTCGTCAGTTTGCAGCAGCGGCAACAGCACGGCGATCGCTTCATCTCCCCAAGCAGAAATAATTTTAACGGCATCCCAACGATCGTGAAAATCGCCCATTTTCAGCAAATCTAATGCCGCCTCTAGATCTGACTGATCGACTCGGTTGAAGGCAGATGAAGAGGACATAAGCGCTAAGGTTTGGGCATTCATAAAGACGTTTTTTAGGGCGGGTGAAACTGAGCAGTATGGAGAACTGATAAGGTTATGGTGACAGGGAAATTAGGCGATCGCACATCAATTTCACTTCAATATGCAGTCCTTGCATCCACAAATTGTAATAAATTCATACCTCAAAGTTTTTTGTAGCCCAAGCCACTGATTTTATAAAACAAAATTAATATTCTGAGAAAGTAAGTACAGGGAACTTTGTTCTGAGTTGTTTTGAAGCATTCAGCAAGCAGTTCAAACTAACAACTTCTAGAGGTTTATTGTATTCTTCAGGGTTCGATTAATACTAGAAACTTGAGGATGGATTGGTAGCCAAAATTAACTGCTGAATGCTTTTTATTCATCACTCGCTCACCACGGGTCTCAGCCCTAATCCTTCATCCCTTCACAAATATAAATACCCAAATCTCCACCCCTTGATGAGAATAGAGAATGCACTCATTTCGGGGATCCAACCTTGTCTAAATTTAATCGGGATGGCGATCGCCCTCACAACGCCCGCTGCCCCGCCTGATTCAGTACGGACACGCCTACCGTCAGCAAATTTGGCTAGCCACTCTTTGCTCGGTGCTCAATAAGTTTTTTGACCTAGCACCGCCTGTCCTCATTGGGGTTGCAGTTGATGTAGTGGTTAAAAAGCAAGACTCCTTAATTGCTCAGTGGGGCATTGTGGACATTCAGCAGCAGTTTTTACTGTTGGCGATCTTAACCTTTATTGTCTGGACTTTAGAATCTGTTTTTGAATATGCCTACGCCCGGCTGTGGCGCAACTTAGCCCAAAAAAATTCAGCACGATTTGCGAATTGATGCTTACGCTCATTTGCAAGAGCTAGAGCTAGAATATTTTGAATCGCGGAGTACGGGTGGGTTAATGGCAATTCTCAACGATGATGTCAACCAACTAGAACGCTTTTTGGATTTTGGCGCAAACGAAGTTTTACAAGTTATAACCACCGTATTTGTAGTTGGCATAGGATTCTTCATTGTGGCTCCTAGTGTGGCGTGGATGGCGATGCTGCCCATGCCTTTTATTCTTTGGGGATCTCTGACGTTTCAAAAGCTTCTCGCTCCTCGCTATGCTGAAGTCCGAGAACGGGTGAGTTTTTTAAGCGGTCGGCTCTCTAATAATCTCAGCGGTATTGTCACCATTAAAAGCTTTGTGACTGAGGATTATGAAGTTCAGCGCTTGACCCGTGAAAGCGAAGCTTACCGCCAAAGTAACCACCGAGCGATCGTTCTCAGTGCCGCCTTTGTACCACTAATTCGCATCATTATTTTTCTGGGTTTTACTGCCCTTTTAGTCTATGGCGGATGGGAAGTAGTGGCTGGCAGGATGGCAATAGGCACCTACAGCACGTTAATGTTTATGATTCAGCGTTTGCTGTGGCCGTTAACGCGACTGGGTGAAACTTTGGATCAATATCAACGCGCTATGGCTTCAACAAATCGGGTCATGAGTTTAATAGATACGCCTATTGCCATGAATTCTGGAACGAGATTTTTAGGCGAAAAAATCGCAACGCAGGGAGATATCGTCCTGCAAAATGTATCGTTTGCCTACCGCGATCGCCATCCCATTATCGAACACCTATCGCTACATATTCCAGCCGGAAAAACGATCGCCATTGTCGGCTCTACAGGCTCAGGAAAAAGTACATTGGTGAAGCTGCTGCTTCGGTTTTATGAAGTCCAATCGGGCACCATTTTGATCGATGGTATTCCCCTCACAGAGTTACAAATTCGAGATTTACGGCGGGCGATCGGGTTAGTTAGCCAGGACGTATTTTTGTTCCATGGCACGGTGTTAGAAAATATTACCTATGGCAGCCCCAGCGCCACTTTGCCCGAAGCGATCGCCGCCGCTAAAATTGCGGAAGCGGAAGAGTTTATTAACCAATTACCCCAAGGCTACGACACAATTGTGGGAGAGCGAGGACAAAAGCTTTCGGGAGGACAACGACAACGGCTAGCGATCGCCCGTGCCATCTTAAAAAACCCACCGATCTTAATTCTAGATGAAGCTACTTCTGCTGTAGATAACGAAACCGAAGCCGCAATTCAGCGATCACTAGAACAAATTACAAAGAACCGTACCACCATTGCGATCGCCCATCGGCTCTCAACCATTCGCAATCCGATCGTATTTATGTCATGGAACAAGGACAGTTAGTGGAACAGGGACGACATGAGGAACTGTTGGAGCAACAGGGAATTTATGCAAACTTGTGGCGAGTGCAGATGGGGGAGGTAAAGCGCTAGCATTATCTCTTGAAATTGATCAACGATCGCCAGACTGCCTGACGCTGAGGTATCGCTGACGATCATCACAGCTATCCTTTGGCGCGAAGATGTTGAATATCTCGTACCTCCACCCAAAGAGGTTTAGCGCTGGAGCCGCAATACCCGCTATCATGACCCTTGTGCAGTCCCGCGCCCTCTTCGAGATCCCCGATAGGAATCGCCCTTTACCCTATGCCCCGTGTTCATACTGTGCGGATCTACAACCGCCAAACCAACACCCACCACATTGTCCAGGTTCCCGAAGACCGCTACGTCCTCGCCTCCACCGAGAACCAGGGCGTTGAACTTCCCTTTTCTTGCCGCAACGGAGCCTGCACCGCCTGTGCTGTTCGCGTCGTTTCGGGCGAAATTTATCAACCTGAAGCCATGGGTTTATCGCCTCACTTGCGGGCAAAAGGCTATGCGTTGCTGTGCGTCAGCTATGCGCGATCGGATTTAGAAGTCGAAACCCAGGATGAGGATGAAGTGTACGAACTTCAGTTTGGGCGATACTTTGGCAAGGGCAAGGTGCGCAAACGTTTACCGCTCGATGAAGATTAATCTTACTCTGTTCTTTTTATGACTCTATCTCTTCAAGTATTTCTAGATATTGCCACTGAGGCAGCGCTCGCAGGCGGCGCAGTTTTGCAAGCGTACCTCGGTAAATTAGAAGATATTCAAGAAAAAGGACGACCGGGCGATTTAGTCACTGAAGCCGATAAGGGGGCTGAGGCGGCGATTTTGGCGGTCATTCAGCGGCATTTTCCTGAGCATGGCATTTTGGCGGAAGAGTCGGGGAAGTTGGGTGAGGCGACGAGCAAGTTTTTGTGGGCGATCGATCCCCTAGATGGCACCACCAATTTTGCTCACCAATATCCTTTTTATTCCACGTCGATCGGCTTATTGATTGATGGCGTGCCCCAAGTTGGCGTGATTTTTGACCCGTCTCGGCAAGAATTATTTCGAGCGGCAAAGGGGCTAGGGGCAACTTGTAACCGTCGTCCCATTCGCGTGTCGCGGGCGAGTGAGCTATCGCGGAGTTTGCTGGTCACTGGCTTTGCTTACGATCGCCACGAAACGGCTGATAATAACTATGCTGAATTTTGTCGCCTGACCCACTTAACCCAGGGCGTGCGCCGGGGCGGCTCGGCGGCGATCGATTTGGCTTATGTGGCGTGTGGGCGGCTAGATGGCTATTGGGAGCGGGGGCTGTCGCCTTGGGATATTGCGGCAGGAGTGGCGATCGTGGAAGAGGCAGGAGGGAAAGTCACCGCTTATGATCAAGGCGCTTTTGCCATGGAGTCGGGGCGAATTTTAGCCACAAATGGGCAAATTCATGGCGCTTTAAGTGGAGAGTTAGTTAAAACTGTGCCCTTCAATATGAAATGGGAATGAACTACTTTTAATTGGATGGGGCAGGTATTTTGCCTGATATTAAACACTTTTTAGAGTTATGGGTCATTCATTCGCGGGAACCCTCTATGGGTAAGTTTCTGGGATGAATCAGTATGTCTTTGAAGATTGAACAAGGATTATTTAATCTAGACTTCACCGATTATCATGCCATTTTAGGCGTTCCGGTCGATGCGGATATGAAGGATATTCGCAAGGGATATCTTAAAATCGCGCGGCGACTGCACCCAGATAGCTGCGCCCAAGATGCAGAGTGCGATCGCCAACGAGCGGCTGAGTTCCTGTCAAAACTGGTCAATCCGGCATACGAAAAGCTTTCCCAGGAACGCAATTACACCGAGTATTGTGTGCTGTTGCGCATTAAGGGGCAGCAGGCGTTGAAGCAGCAAGAGACGGTACTGTTGACGAGTGAACTCGCGCGAAAACTGGCGGCAGCTAGCGATATTGATAATTTATATCGCCTCACGCTGAGAAATTTGGCTGACCAGCAGTACGAACATCTGGAGCAGACTTTAGAGTTGACGGGACAAATCAGTGAGATGAATCTGATCTACCTCATGCGTAAAGAAGGACGAGGTGAGCTGAATTTAGGAAAGAAGACAGCGGTAGGCAATGCTTCTTCTAGCGAAAAACCAGCGATCGCCGCTGCTCCCGCTCCGGTGGTTCAAACTACCGATAGTTTAGTGTCGGCATATTTACGCCGCGCGCAAGAATATGAGAAAAAGCAAGACTATTCTCGCGTCATCTTAGAGTTACGAGATGCGACGCGCATTGATCCAAGAAACAGTAGTTGCCATAGCCGTCTGGGTGAAATTTATCTGAAAACGAACCAAGCAAAGATGGCAAAAATTCATTTCATGAAAGCATTGGAGCTGAATTCTAAAGACGAAGCGGCTCTGGCAGGTCTGAAAAAAGTAGAGGGCAACAGGGCACCCGCCGAGATTGCTTCTGGGAAAAAATCTGGAAAAGTTGATCCAAAGGCTACCCCGAAAAGCGGTAAGGTTGATCCGAAACCCGAAGGCGGGCTATTTGGATTATTTGGTGGGAAGAAAAAATAATGGTTTATCAATCTCCTGTGGGAGCTAGGGATCTGTTTCCCTTAGATGTGGCGCAAAAACGATGGATTGAGAATCGTCTCCGGCAGGTCTTCCACAGTTGGGGTTATCACCGCATTATTACTTCTACCCTGGAGCGCCTGGATACGTTGATGGCGGGGGGGGCAGTTGAACAATCGACGGTCATTCAACTCCAAGATCGGGAGGGCGAAGCGCTGGGGTTACGCCCCGAATTGACAGCTTCGATCGCCCGTGCCGCCGTCACGCGCATGGCAGGAGTGAGCCGCCCGCAGCGGCTTTATTACAATACCAACGTGTTTCGGCGATCGCTGAAGGGCGACCATAATCGGCAGCAAGAGTTTTATCAAGCGGGCTTAGAACTGTTAGGTGGCAGCGGTGTAGCGGCTGATGCCGAGGTGCTGCTGGTGATGATGAACTGTCTGACCAGCTTGGGTTTAGAGGATTCTTATTTAGTGCTGGGCGAGGCAGAATTAACCCGATCGCTCCTCTCTGCTTTTCCTGAAACCCTGCGCGAAAAAGTGCGGATCGCCATCGCCACACTCGATCGCATTACGTTAGAAACTTTGCCTCTTTCTCCAGCTTTGCGCGATCGGGCGCTACTGATTATGGATTTGCGCGGACAACCCGCCGATGTGTTGCAACGGGTAGCGGTGCTAGATTTAGACGCAGGTCAGCGGGCGATCGTGGCTGATCTTAAAGCGTTGCTAGAACTGTGGCAGGCGAGTTGGGCAGGTCAAAGTGGTATGGCGGGCTGCTTTGCAGATACGGCAAGGGTCTGCTTGACCTCAGCCTGATTCAAACCTTTGATTACTACACAGGCATTGTCTTTGAAGTAGTCAGTGGCACGACGTTCGGACAACGAGTTTTAGGGCAAGGTGGACGCTATGACCAGCTTTTAGGTCTTTACCATCCCCAAGGCGAAACCTGTCCCGGCATCGGATTTGTCATGAACATTGAAGAACTCCACCAAGTTTTATTGCCCACCGGACAATTGCCTGCCCAAACCCCAGCCAGCGATTGGCTTGTGGTGCCCACAACGCCCGCTGCCTGTGCCGCCGCTTTTGCCCACGCCCAGCAGTTGCGCAATGCTGACCCCACAGTGCGTGTAGAGATTGATCTGGGGAGCCGAGAAGCTTCGGAATCAGTTGCTGCCTATGCTCAACGTCGTCGAATTCGCCAAATTGTCTGGATCAATGAAGCAGGTTTACCTCAAGTTGAGCTTCTAAAGTAGCTCAGAAGTAACTGATTAACTGTATCAATCAGATTAGATCTGCTAGTGTCTTAAAACGGTTTCACCATCCATTTATTTAAGTACCACAGATGAGCGTAGAGTCATTGCGGGGAAGGGATTTGCTAAGCATGGCAGATCTGAGTGTAGACGAGTTGCGGGGGCTATTGGATTTAGCTGCTGCAATGAAAACAGGAAAGGTTAATCTTCGCTGTAATAAGGTGCTGGGGCTGTTGTTTCAAAAGGCTTCGACTCGGACACGGGTCAGCTTTACAGTGGCGATGTATCAACTCGGCGGGCAGGTAATTGACCTGAATTCTAGTGTGACGCAGGTGGGACGGGGCGAACCCACGATCGATACGGCGCGCGTACTCGATCGCTATCTCGATGTTTTGGCCATTCGCACCTTTGAGCAGCAAGAGCTAGAAACTTTTGCCAGCTACGCCAAAATCCCTGTGATTAATGCATTGACTGATTTAGAGCATCCTTGCCAGGTATTAGCCGATCTCCAGACGGTGAAAGAGCAGTTTGGGCAACTAAAAGGCTTGACCCTGACCTATGTGGGCGATGGCAACAACATGGCGAATTCGTTGATGTTGGGCTGTGCGTTGGTGGGCATGAATGTACGAATTGCGGCTCCTAGTGGCTACGAACCGGATGGGGCGATCGCGCAACAAGCAACAGAAATTGCGGCGGGTTCTGAGGTTTTAGTCACTCAAGATCCGGTGGAGGCGGTTAAAGGTGCCCATGTGATTTATACCGACGTGTGGGCAAGCATGGGGCAGGAAGATTTGGCGGAGGGGCGGTTGCCCATTTTTCAGCCGTATCAAGTGAATGATCCACTCTTGAGTCATGCCGATGAACAGGCGATCGTGCTGCATTGTTTGCCCGCGCATCGGGGTGAAGAAATTACCGATGAGGTGATGGAGGGATCGCAGTCTTTGGTGTGGGATCAGGCGGAAAATCGGCTTCACGCGCAGAAGGCTTTGTTGGCTTGTTTGTTGGGGGCAAGTGCCATATGATCCAGAGTTCATATTCATTTCTATGAATAACGCTGAGGGGATCTCTTAAGCTAAATACTACCATTCACAAGTCTCTGTGCGAGAGAAGAGCAAAACGGTGCCCCCAATCCCCCCAACAACACAAACCACGGAAAGATTCTTTGGGGAGAAGGAGTTGTTCTTTACCCATCCATGAGTATCACCCTCAAACCCAAACAAACTGCCCTGATTCAAGAACTGATGGCAGATGGCTCATTCCAGAACGCTGATGAAGTTCTTCAGGTGGCGCTAGTCTTGCTGGCTGCTGAACGGAAAGCCCATCTTGAGTGGTTGGATAAGACTCGTCATAAAATTAATGAAGGGATTGCTGCCCTCGATCGCGGCGGAAAAGTCGATAGTGAAACCTTTGTTAATGGCTTGCTCAACCAATTGCAACGAGCAAAACAGAGTTAAATGTGAGTCAATACAGCATCTCATTACCTACCTGTCCGGACTTGCAAGATATCTCTGACTATTTCTCCACAGTCAATGTTGAAGCGGGAGAGAAACTACTGATCTGTCAAGCAATCAATGATGGGGTGATAAAAGAATTCAAAGTTCAAAATGAACAGCCTTTAATTTTGAATTCGATTGACAAACCTCTACTACGACTCATAGCTGATTTCTTCTGAACTATATTTGGGCGGCTCCACATGAATGTTAACGCGCACCGGACTATATTTTTCCTCTAGCCGAGCTTCGACTGCTTCTGTAATTTCATGGGCAGCTTCCACATCCTGAGCCTCAACAATCAGGTGCATTTCGATAAATACCTGCCGACCGACTACCCCCCGAGAGGCAATGCTATGGCAATTAATGACTCCCGGAACCTGCATCACTTCCTGCTGAATCACTTCCGGCGCGATCGCCATTTCATCCACCAACCAAGGCAAATTAGACTTCAAAACCGTCCATCCACTCCAGAACACCAACACCGCCACCGGAAACGCCAACACCACATCCAACCACTGAAACCCCCAAATCCAAATGCCTACCAGCCCTGCCATGACGCTAATGGTCACCCAAATATCGCTCATCGTATGTTGAGCATCGGCAATTAAAATAGGACTGCCAACTTTTTGTCCCACATGGCGTTCATAAAAAGCGACAAAAATATTAATCCCTAAAACAACCAGCAGTAACCCTAGTTCGGGCGGCGAAATAGTAACGGGGGCACCTGCCTCAAAGAGGCGATCGATCACTCCTTGAAAAATGCTGAAGCAGGCAATTCCTAAAAAGGCAGCAATGCCCAGCGCTCCTAGCGCCTCATATTTTTGATGTCCGTAAGGATGGTCGCGATCGGGGATGGGCGAGGACATGTGACTGGTCACCAGCCCCAACACGTTATTGGCGCTGTCTGTCACACTATGGAGGGCATCTGCCATGAGACTCAGGGAACCTGTCCAGTAGCCGACGATGACCTTAAGCACCATGACCATCAGGTTAAGCCCCAAGGTGATGAGCAACACCTTTTGCACAGCAGGGCGATGATCAGTTCTCTTCGAGACAATCTTCTGAGAATGTTGCATGGCGTTGGTAGACTCTATACAAGCACCCTTGAGGGGACTAGTGGGGCAGGCGATCGCTTGGCATATCTTTTAAGGAATCAAACCAATAATCGAACAATAATCGAATTGTTAAGGAATTGAACTTCCCCACTCAGAAAGAAATGGTTAAGCCCTCTCAAGATTGCTCAGTTCCATTGGCTAATCTATCGATTGAACGAAGCGAGGTTAAGCCCAGATGCCCACGCCCTTTCTGTCAATCTAACGAGGATTTTAGAAAATGGTGACTCAAATTTTAAAAATTACGAAGGATACGGTGTTCAAGCGGCAACCTCTACAAGCGATCGAACTGCCCGCCGAACAAAAATTTGAAGTCTCTGTTGGCAAAATCTTTGAAATTGACTCCTACGCCTACGCAGAAGGGGGCGTAGACTTTGATGGGCATATCAGGGTGGCGTTAAAAAAATCAGCCGACTGGGTACGCGGCATTAACACCTGGTACGTTTACAACCGCCATGCCCAAGTGCTGGCAGATGGCAAAGTCGTCTATCCCCAAGAAGACCAGATTGCCATTCTTTTCCTTAAAATCACCCAAGATACTCAGTTCAAGCGAACGCCTATTCCCGCCATTCTGCTGCCCGAAAAAGGTCGCCAGAAAATTCCAAAAGGTCGTGTTTTTACGCTTCACTCCTACGCCTTTGCCAATGCCCAGGGCAGTTTTAACAATCATATTAAAATTGCGCTGCAACGACCTGAAGATTACATTAATGGCTGGAACACCTGGTACGTCTACAATCAACACGCCCAAGTTTTATATGACGGCAAGGTTGTTTACCCCCTGCGCAGAAGTCAATCGTTCAGCGGAACGGGCTTCAGGCTTCCAGGCAACACCAGCGTCTTTTCACCGATCAGCCCATAATTCCAGGCGGCAGCCTCACGTGGGGCGAAGCGACCCGCAACGGCGAACGTATTCCCCAATTGGTTGAGGAGGTGAATGGCATTATTGCCCTAGCTAGGCAACTCCAACGCGCCCGCAACCAAATTGGTAAACCTTTTAATATCACCTCTTGGTATCGTCCAGAACCCTTTAATTCTGACGCGGGCGGGGTGTCTAATAGCCAACACTTAACGGGTAAAGCCGTTGATTTTTGGGTGGAAGGCTACACCGGACGGCAGCTTGCCTTTGAGTTCCTGCCTTGGTGGGAGGGGGGCGTTGGCACCTATGCCGGAGCCCGATCGGATATTGTGCATCTAGATGTGGGACCGAAACGAACCTGGGGATTTTGAGACTGGTAGGATAAATAAGAGAAACAGACCCTACTGAAAACATTACTTAAAACACTATGGCTTTACCTCTTCGATTAAATTTGGCTGAGGGTGCGGTTTCCTTTAGCTTTAGCCCCCAAGCAGCACGAGATCTGCAAGGGGCGATCGCCCTTCTCATGGACAGCCTCAAAGCTCCGGCAACTCCGGGCACAGGCGGCAGACCCACACCCAAAAAAGCGATGGAATATCAGCACACAGCGTATGTATTTCTAGAATTTTCTGTAATCCCAATATCTGGTCTACCCCCTTCGCTGCCAAAGTTTTGATTACCCTGCGCGACGATCGCATTCGCATCAACACCGAAGCCGAACTCACCCGCATCATCGAAGATATCAACCAATACCTCGAACAATGCGGCTAAGCGCTTCCTGAAGTTTCCCTCCCAAATTCTTCCTCAAATTTCCCTTCTAAATTCTCCTCTTATGAACCCCGACACCCTCATTCAAACCCTCCAAAAAGGATATCGTGTGACCATTGGCGCAACTGCCTCCATTCTGGAATCGCTACAAGACTCTCAGCGTCGAGAAGAAAACTTTGCAAAGCTAAAGAGTGATCCCGCTCAACTGATTGAAGAACTTGCGGCTAAAGGCGAAGTCACCGAAAGAGAAGCTCGCAGCTTTGTCGATGGAGTGTTCAGTCAGCCCTCGGCTGGCACTAGCCCCTCTGAAACGAGTGCTTCTATTCCCCCTCGAACCGCTGCCATTCAGCAAGATCTGCAAGAATTGACTGCCCAGCTTGCTGCTATTCGCATCGAACTAGAAAAGCTGCGAGCATAATACTCACAGCTTTTCTAGGCTTATGTTTTGGTAAGATTAAGCTTTGTAAAAGTCCGGCTCTTCTGTCCTTTTGGGCAAGAGGTTAAGGATTGAGAACATCGGCTCATTGAGCAAAACAGCGAAAGAGATCTCCCCAAGCCTCTTTTCTGAAGGAAAGGGCTTTGAAACAGTCTCGTACCTTTACTGAGCAATGCCTTTTTTTGACTCGCAGCCTTGGAACAGGCTGCATTTTTCTAGTTGATGTCTAGTCGTTGTTCCAGTCTTCTCGACCAATTAAATCGCCGATTCTGTCTCTCAAAAGATAGTCGTTTTCTTCTAGGACAGATTCTACAAAACCCCATTCGCGGGCAGGAATATACTTACACAGCACATAGATGGGCTGCTGAGAACCAATAACACCTTTCTGTACAAGCTGCCGAGCTTCGTCTTGAATGAGCTCAACGGAATATTGAATAGCCTGAATCATAATCCTTACCCTCAATTGTTCAGTTCTGGAAAAGCAATGTCACAAATAGAAAAGCGTTCTAAGTCGTTTAAGTTTGCCCACGGAGGACACCCAAAGGCTTAATTGTGTTGAAGAGCAAATCTGTAGCTAGATATACGAAATATCTCCCTAATGGTATCACCCTGTTCGCGATATGTTAAGCCCTATTGTATTAATCGAATCACCCATTTTGTGTATGGAGGCTTTATAACCCGAATTGCAGGATTTTTCTAGATTTTTATGCGGGTATGAAGCCCCGGATGAAAATCTGATCACTCTTTTTTATATCTCCAGAGGTTGCTGCCGTTGAAATTTGCACCCTACGGAATATTGCGAACTATTGCGCTAGCTCGATCGCCAGCTCCACGGCGGCTTTCAGGCTAGTTTCATCAGCAATTCCCTGTCCGGCAATATCAAAAGCTGTGCCGTGATCTGGCGAAGTCCGTACGAAGGGTAAGCCAATAGTCGTATTCACAGCCCGATCGAACGCCATCAGCTTCACAGGAATTAGCCCCTGGTCGTGATAGAGGGCAAGGTAAGCATCGTGGGCTGGAAAAGCTGGGGATTGCGAGAAATACCAGTGTTGCGCCGGACGAACCCACATTGTATCGGGGGGGGATGGGTCCAGTTAGGTGAACGGTCGGATGGCGATCGCCCATTTCTTTCATCCAGGGAATCAGCCAATCGATTTCTTCCGTGCCCAGTTGACCCTGTTCACCGCTATGGGGGTTCAGTCCGGCGATCGCAATGCGTGGCTCAGCAATGCCAAAGTCTTGCTGTAGACAATCGATTAACAGCTCAAGCTTAAGAGTGAGCAGAGCCGGAGTGAGGGCATCGGGAACTTGTCGCAAAGGAATATGAGTGGTGGCGAGGAGGGCGCGGAGTGTCCAGCCTGTATGGGGCGATCGCCCGACAAACATCATCCCGAAGCGCTGGCTCCCTGCTTTTTCTGCCAACAACTCGGTTTGCCCTGGATAAGAATGCCCTGCTGCTTTCCAGGCAGATTTAGAGATCGGAGCAGTGACGATCCCTTGAAAATCACCAGAAAGCGTGTGGGCGATCGCTGTTTCCAAAAATTGAAAGCTAGCGGCTCCACTGGCAGCATTGCCAACTCCAGGAGTAATTTGTCTGATTTCAGAGGGGGCGATCGGCACATCGATCATGGAGAGGCGATCGGGATCGATCATGACTGAAGTGGGCGCGAGTTGCTCATAGGTTTGGCGCAGTAGCGATCGGTTACCGACTAAAGTAATTTGGCAGTCTTGAGTCAGGCTGGGATCAGCTAGGGCTTTTAAGACCACTTCAGCGCCAATGCCAGCCGGATCGCCGAGGGCGATCGCCAAATGCGGGGAAATAGAGGAGGGGCGATCACTCATACAGGCACCAAACTCAATTAGGATATCTATAGGTTTAACCTAGAAATATTTAATTACAAGAGGAACGCTGGTCATGGGTCCCGAATTTTACAACGCAGTCATTTTATCTTTTGTTTTAATTTTAGTGGGTTTGAGCCTGGGCTTTCTCATGCTAAAGATTCAAGGTGGAGAAGAATAGGTCGGTTATTCGTTGAACATATGGATGACTGATCACTCTGTAGATTAAACTAATAAAGTTAATAATCTGTTACAGAGCTTCTCATGAGTTTATTAGTCGTCGGTGCCACAGGTACTTTAGGAAGGCAGGTTGTTCGTCGCGCTCTAGACGAAGGCTATTCGGTTCGTTGTTTAGTCAGAAGTTTTAGAAGAGCCTCGTTTCTCAGAGAATGGGGTGCTGAACTGGTGCAGGGTGATCTTTGTAAACCAGAGAGCCTACCGCTTGCCCTAGAGGGGATGACGGCAATTGTCGATGCGTCAACCTCAAGAGCCACCGACTCACTGACGATTAGACAAGTGGATTGGGATGGCAAAGTAAATCTGATTCAAGCCGCCAAAAAGCTGGAATTGAGCGGTTTATCTTTTTCTCAATTCAAGACTGCGAGAAGTATCCCAACGTGCCCTTGATGGAAATCAAGCGCTGTACAGAGCAATATTTGGCTGAATCTGGCTTAAACTACACGGTCTTAAAACTGTGCGGCTTCTTGCAAGGTTTGATTGGACAGTATGCTATTCCCATTTTGGAAAACCAAGCGGTGTGGGTGATGGGAGACAGTTCGCCGATCGCCTACATGGATACTCAAGACATTGCTCGGTTTGCCATCCAAGCGCTAAAAGTGCCTGAAGCCGCCAACCGCAGTTTTCCGGTCGTGGGTTCTAGGGCGTGGGGGGCTTACGAAATTATTCGCCTTTGTGAACGGCTCTCAGGAAAGCAAGCCAAGGTCACCCGGATGCCGATAGGTTTGTTGCGAACGGTGCAGCGGATCGCCCGGTTTTTCCAATGGGGCTGGAACTTGGCAGATCGGCTTGCCTTTACTGAAGTAATTGCTTCTGGCAAGCCTTTGGCTGCGTCGATGGATGAAACTTACGCAGTTTTAGGGGTTGATGCCAGTGAAGTGACCACCTTAGAGAGTTACATGGAGGAGTACTTCAGCCGGATTATGAAGAAGCTGAAGGAAGTGGAGTATGAGAAGGAAAAGGTCAAGGAAAAGGCGAAGAAGAAGCGCAGTCCTTTTAAGTCCGCAGCAAAGTGATATATTGACGGCAAACCTCCGGCATATTCAGAAATGTCGGGGGTTTTTAATGTCCTTCAATCCTAGATTATGTCTGGTTATTCTTTGGCAGAGGCGATCGCCCAGCTTCGTAGTTTAACGCAGGTCAGCGTCCAGTCCCTCTGGCATCAGTGCCGCTTGGATTTAGCAGCAGATGAAGCGTTACAGGCGAGTTGGGAAGATTGGGCGATTGCGCCTCTCAACACCCGTGAGCATATCGCTTGGGCAAGTCAGCAGACGATCTGGCTAGGGCAAAAAATCGTTGTCCCGATATCTCTTCAAGGCTATCCGTTAGAAGGCTTTGAGCTACTTTTATCATTGACTTGGTGGGCACAGTCGGCTCAGATTTTTGTGAATGGCGAATTGGTTCAAGAGGGCGATTTATTTGATCATTCGGCGCGAATTGTCTTAAGTAAGGCAGTTCAGCCAGGAGAAGCGATCGCCATCTTAATCCGTCTTGTTAGCCCAGGACATGACGAGGGAGCGTTAGTAAAATCTGTTTGCGTTTATGAACGTGCTGATCAGTCGGTATCTTGCCCAGAACCCGGCTTTGTGGCGGATGAGCTAGCAGTTTTGCAAGAGTATTTAACTCAGTGTTTGCCTGAACGATCAGAGGAATTTACCGAAAACGTGGCTCGGATCAATTGGACAGAGGTTGGCAATCGCCCCATATTCGACCGATCGCTGACTACATTACGACAAACCCTGCTGCCTTTGAGTGAGGAAATTAAGGGGCGATCGATCCAACTAGTCGGACATTCTCATCTTGATCTGGCTTGGCTGTGGGATGTTGCCGAAACCTGGGAAGCTGCCGAACGGACTTTCAAATCTGTCCTCCAACTTCAGCAAGAATTTCCTCAACTGACCTTTTGCCACACTTCCCCAGCCCTTTACGCCTGGATTGAGGAAAACCGTCCAGAATTATTTGCCGCTATTCAACAACAAGTTGCTGGGGGGCGTTGGGAGGTGGTGGCGGGTCTTTGGGTAGAGCCGGAGCTAAATTTGGTTAGCGGCGAATCGCTGGTGCGTCAGGTGCTTTACGGTCAGCGCTATGTGCAGGAAAAGTTTGGCAGTCTTAGCAAAATCGCTTGGCTTCCCGATAGTTTTGGATTTTGCTGGCAGTTGCCCCAAATTTTGAAGCAGGGCGGCGTTGATTATTTTGTCACTCAAAAGCTGCGCTGGAATGATACGACTCAGTTTCCCCATGAAGTATTTTGGTGGGAAGCTGCCGATCGATCGCCCATTCTCAGCCTTAATTCTGCGCCTATTGGTGAAGGGATTGATCCTGTAAAGATGGCAAAGTATGCCTGTGATTGGGAATTTAAGACAGGGTTGCAGCGATCGCTCTGGCTTCCAGGCGTGGGGGATCATGGCGGTGGACCGACCCGTGATATGTTGCAAGTGGCGCAGCGGTGGCAGCGATCGCCGTTTTTCCCAAAAATGGAATTTGGGACAGTATTGGACTTTTTAGAAAATATAGAGAGTCAAAGTAAAGCTCAAACTCATGCAGAATTACCCGTTTGGGATGAGGAGCTTTACCTGGAATTTCATCGGGGTTGCTACACTACGCACGCTGATCAAAAACTGCGAAATCGACGGTGTGAAGAATTGCTGTATGAGGCAGAATTATTTGCCGCGATCGCCTCTTTACTCACAGGCGCAAATTATCCCAAAACCGAGATTGAATCGGCTTGGAAAAAAGTTTTATTCAACCAATTTCACGATATTTTACCAGGCTCGGCAATTCCAAAAGTTTATGAAGATGCTGATGCTGCATGGTTAGAAGTAGAAACTGTGGGAGAGGATCTGAGGGATCAATCTTTGGAAGCGATCGCCGCTCAAATTCAATTGCCAGAACCGCCTCATCCTGATGCTCAAGCGATCGCCGTGTTTAATGCGCTGAACTGGGAGCGATCGCAAATTGTCGAGATCCCCAATTCTTCCGGCGATTGGCAAGTTTGTAGCCTGGAAGGCTTACCCCTGTCGCAAGCTTTCTCGCCAGACTCCCAATTAATCTCCTTCTTAGCTGAAGCCGTTCCTGCTCTGGGATATCGTTGTTTCTGGCTCGTTCCTGCACCTGCTGAATTGCCTCAACATCAGCCCGCAGAATGCTCTGTCCTAGAAAACGATTTTCTGCGAGTCACGATCGATCCCACGACAGGCGATCTATCTAGTATTTTCGATAAATTGCAGCGCCGAGAAGTGTTGAGCGGAGCGGGTAATCAACTCCAAGCATTCCGCGATGAAGGGCAATATTGGGATGCTTGGAATATTGATCCTAATTACGCTCAGCATCCCTTGCCTGTCGAACTGATTCGGATCGATGCCGGAGTAAAAAATGCGCTAGAGACACAGGTTTGGGTAGAACGAAAAATTGGGCGATCGCTATTCCAACAAACCTATATTTTGCAAATCATTCCTCGGTTCTCAAAATTAAAACAAAGGTAAATTGGCATGAACGCCATGTTTTAGTTAAAGCTGCTTTCTGTTTAAATCTAGAAGCGGATTATGCGAGCTATGAGATTCCTTTTGGTGCCATTCAACGGACGACAAAAAGGGAGAGCGATCGCCAAAAAGCTCAATGGGAAGTTCCGGCTTTACGCTGGGCAGATTTAGCCGACGATACCTACGGGATTAGCTTATTGAACGATTGTAAATATGGTTATGACGCACAGACTAACCAGATTCGCTTAACGCTGTTGCGAGGTGCAGAATGGCCCAATCCTCATGCTGATGAAGGGGAGCATGAATTTACTTATGCGTTGTATCCCCATGCAGCAGGATGGCGATCGGCACAAACTGTTCACCAGGGTTATGAACTCAACCAACCCTTGCGCGTGATTAAACTATCAAAAATAAAACTGTCAAAAATAGATAGAAAGCTGCCAGCGATCGGGCAGTTTCTCAATCTACCTAACGAAAATCTAGTAGTCAGCGCCTTTAAGCAATCCGAGGATGATTCCAACCAATGGGTTTTACGTTGCTACGAATGTCACGGTGAACCCGCAAAAATCACTTGGCAGAACAATTCAAACACCCTGCTAGCTCAGCATCTTGACCTGAACCATCCTCAGATTGTGAACTTGCTCGAAACACAAATACCCCACACAACCGACGAGATTTCTTCCTGGAAAATCACCACATTTTTACTGGCTCAGATTTAACAGAGATCTCAGCATAATGTTCTCTAGATTTCTGGAAGGTTCGTGAGGCATACATTTCATCGATTGCGAATTTGCAAAATACGATTCACAACTCCCAAACTCTCCTCATACAAAACATCCTGTCCCCAGCGCTGCAACTGCTGACTCAACAACAACTCAGCCCGCTGATCATTAATCGCCGTCACTAACTCCGTTCGACAAGCCTGCGCACTTCCTCCAGCCTCCATCCGCATACAACCCGTCGTTTCAGAACAAAGAATCGTACAACAATCTGCATTTGGATTGGTCGAAGTCATCCGCAGTCCAATCAAATCTCCAACAATCTCCCCTGAATCTGCTGTTGGAATTGCTGCCAGTTCAGCCACAATCTCTCGACCCTGGCTGCCCGTAAACCGCACATGGCGCAGTTCATAATCGCCACCCTCCTCTGTATAAGAAACAGGCTCCCAGCCTAGCCGACTGGCAATCCAACCCAAATACATCAACGCCTGCGCCGCATTTCCCTTTTCATAATCGATCGCAATCTGATCAATCTCCTCCAGAGAAGCCCGACGCTCTGGTGGATCATACGCTTCTGCGCTCAGCTCCTGCCAAGCCGAAATTCGGTGCCAATTCAAATCCACCACCGAGGTTCCCGTTTCAACTAGCTCATAAATCTTCAAAAACTCCGACTCAGGATCACTAAAGTAAGAAGAATCTAGAATGATCCCATTACAGGAATTCACCATCTGTTTGAACAAATCTTGCTCTGGGTTGGGGGTCGCTTTCCACCACACAAACTTCGGCAAATCCGCAATCATTAATGCAGCCACCTCTTCCCCAATTTGGTTTAATGCTGCCTTATTTCCCCGCAAGGTAATATACTCACAGCAAATTAAACTAGCGCTCGTCCTTTGCAACGGCAACGGACAAGAAACAGAGACTTGCGTAGTTACTCCTTCCTCATCACCCAGAACAGGACAAATACTAACAATTCGGCAAGGATTTTGCACTGCAATCACATCACTTACCCCAAATCCCCGCATATTTGGGTTGGAGATCTTTTTCTGCTCTGGTGAAAGTTTACTCACCTCCTCCCGCAATCGAGCCAATGTTTCTGTATCAATTCGACTTGTAAGCCTTAGTCCATAAGCTTTTTGAGCTTCATAAATGGCCGATCTAGTCATCGTGCGATAAATACCGTCGATCGCCCCTTTATAAAATCCTAAAATTGCCAAAAGCTGCTGAAACTCCTCCGGCTCATAAACCACCATACTAAATGTCGCCGCTCTAATAGCACCCGCATCATCCTTATTGCCGTTCTGAAGATGCCAAATTTGGCTTAACTCTGTCTCAATTTCATTGAGCGAAATTT
This sequence comes from Leptolyngbyaceae cyanobacterium CSU_1_4, assembly GCA_012034615.1. Taxonomy (GTDB): domain Bacteria; phylum Cyanobacteriota; class Cyanobacteriia; order Elainellales; family Elainellaceae; genus Timaviella. The sequence goes on from JAAUPA010000023.1 coordinate 23,326, forward strand.
CTTTCGGTTTTTGTAATGCAACAATCGGTGTAGTAGTCATAGGTAAAGAAAAAATGAGTGAACACTGATCAAACGATCAACTAAAGCCTGCGCCAGCGGCGACCATCCCGATTTAGCAACAATTCAGATTCCACAGGGCCCCAAGTTCCTGCCTCATAAAGTGAAACCGCTTCAGGTGGAGCCGGAGCATCCCAAACATCCAACAAAGGCGAAAGAATCCGCCAGGAAGCCTCTACCTCATCACCTCGCGTAAAGAGGGTTTGATCCTTCAACATACAGTCAACCAAAAGCCGCGCATAAGCATCTGTATTGGCTTGACCAAACGCCGAATCATAGCGAAAATCCATATCCACCGGACGAGTCCGCAACGAACTTCCTGGCGTTTTTACCTCAAACCGCATCGAAATTCCCTCATCTGGCTGAATCCGCATCGCCAAAACATTCGGGTTTGCCTGCTTCGTTGCCGATTGAAACATCAAAAACGGCACATCCTTAAACTGAATCGCCACCTCCGAAACCTTCTTCGGCATCCGTTTGCCCGTTCGCAAATAAATCGGTACACCCTTCCAGCGCCAATTGTCGATGACGAGCTTCAGCGCTGCGTAGGTCGGAGTGGTAGAGCCGGGGGCAGCGCCTTCTTCTTCACGGTAGCTCGGAACCGATTTACCGCTCATCCAGCCCGCACTGTATTGTCCGCGCACTGCCGACAGCCCTAAATCTTCTACGTTTGCCAGCCGAGTCGCTTGCAACACCTTGACTTTTTCGTTCCGAATGCTGTCAGCATCTAAAGAGTTCGGAGGTTCCATCACGGTTAGGCAAAAGAGCTGCATCAGGTGATTTTGCACCATGTCGCGGAGGGCTCCAGCCGTTTCGTAATAGCCAGCCCGACCTTCCAAGCCGACTGTTTCGGCGACCGTAATTTGGATGTGATCGACAAACTGACGATTCCAAAGCGGCTCAAAAATAGCATTGGCAAAGCGAAAGACTAACAGATTTTGAACCGTTTCTTTGCCCAAATAGTGGTCAATTCGGTAGACCTGCTCTTCGGGGCAAACTTGGCGCACCACTCGGTTAAGGGCTTGTGCAGACGGAAGATCGGTGCCAAAAGGTTTTTCAATGACCAATCGCTGTTTGCGGGGATCATTCAGCATGTTGGCGGCTCCAAGCTGCTGCATGGCTTCTGCGAAATAACGGGGCGCAACCGCTAAGTAAAATAATCGATTGCCTCTGGTGCCCCGCTGTTCATCTAACTCACCCAGAAAAGCCTTGAGCTTTTGATAGCTTGCGGGATTATCAATATCACCGGAACAGTAAAATAAGCCTTTTGCAAAATCCTGCCAAATTTCTTCTCGACCTAAGCCGCCGCCGTAGTCTTCAATGCCTTCGCGCATTTGCGCCCGGAAATAATCGTGATCCCATTCTCGTCGAGCAACGCCCACAATGGTTAATTCTGGGGGCAAACGCCGCTCTAGCTTCATTTGATAAATGCAGGGATGAGCTTGCGCTGGGTTAAATCTCCAGACGCTCCAAAAATGACTAAGACTTGGGGTTCGGGAATTCGATCTTGTTGTAAACCAACGCGGAGGGGGTTTTCGAGTTGAGCAACCATAGACTTTAGGGGACAGTAGAAAGGATAGGGATATTTTTGTGAGGGTCAAGACTAGGCGATCGCAGGTCTTTTGATCAACGGGCTAGCTTGGTTAAAAAGATAATTTACTCCTTAAAGGTTAAGGTTATTCGCGATCGCGCTCCTGAATAAAGGATTCAACCAGCGCCACATCGTCTCGGCTGCCAATAATTAAGGGCGATCGGGCATGAATCTTTTCAGGAATCACATCCATAATCTCCAGCCTGCCCGTCGTCGCTCTGCCCCCCGCTTGCTCAATTAAATAAGCCATGGGCGCAGATTCGTACAGGAGCCGCAACTTACCTTCAGGCTGTTTGATGGTTCCAGGATAGAGAAAAACGCCGCCCTGGAACAAAATCCGATGGAAATCTCCCACCAGTGCCCCCCCATAGCGGGCAGTATAGCCCTCATGCCGGTGAACGTAGCGAATATAGTCTCGCAGCGGTTCTTCCCACTGCCAGAAGTTGCCTTCGTTGACGCTGTAGACAGGCCCATGGTCAGGAATTTGAATATTTTCTTGAGCCAAAATAAATTCGCCCAAACTCGGGTCTAGGATAAAAGCATGAACGCCTGTGCCGATCGAATAAACCAGAATGGTGCTAGGACCATACAGAATATATCCGGCTCCCACTTGCTTGCGTCCTGCTTGGAGCAAATCCTGAGCAGTGCCATCTAAATCTTCTCCCTCCTGCTTGCGAATCGAAAAAATCGAACCCACGTTCAGGTTGACATCCACATTAGATGACCCGTCTAGGGGGTCGTAAAGTAACGTATAGCGCCCCACCGGACAGTTTTCGGGAAGGTAATAGGGCTTGTCCATTTCTTCAGAAGCTAAGCGACAAACCAGTCCACTCTGCTCAAATACCGAGATAAACACCTGGTTGGTGTAAACATCCATCTTTTTGACTGCTTCGCCTTGAACGTTTCTTTGCCCCGTAAATCCTAGTGCGTCTTCAATTAATCCGGCACTGCTCAGGCGGCGAGCAATGAATTTGCCGGCTAGGGCAATCCGGCTCATCAAAGCACTCAGGTCTTGGGCATCGCCTGAGAAACTGTGGAGTTGCTGAAGAACGTGCCGCGAAAGGGTGGTGCAGTCGCGATCGAGCGCATATTGACGAGTAAGGTCTAACGGTTGTTCAGTGTCAGTCATGGGGTTCCTCCCGTTAGGTAGATTCCGACGGTCTCAAGACCGAGTGAGGTAGAGAGTTGTTTTTCAAGCCGCAAGGTTCTTCAGATTGTTCTTCAGATTGTTCTTCAGATTTTAGGTTAGAAGCCTATGCCTCTATCTTATGGACGCATTTTCAGAACAGGGCTTAACTTTTGTTTTTCTGAAGATGGAGGGCAAAACCTGAAGGTAAACCCTGAGGGTAAAAACTGAATGTGCAGAGAGGGAACTTATGCAGTATGCTTATCTACTGTAAAGCGAGCTGCGGTTTGGTCGTAGTTCATTAACACCTTGCGGATGTGGCGGAATTGGTATACGCGCACGCTTGAGGTGCGTGTGGCTTTAGCCTTGCGAGTTCGAGTCTCGCCATCCGCATGACCAACGTTGAAGGGCTAGGAGGTGACTCCTAGCCCTTTTTCGTGGGTTGCTCCGGCAGAAATACTGCAATCCGTTATGATGCAGGAAGGAAAATAAAGTTTTGTAACTCTCTTTTTAACCTTGACTTCAACTATCCAAACCTCTAAAGGTCTTTCTATTCCAGCCTCCTGGCACGCACTTCAACCGATTTGGCAGGGTGGCGAGGAGGTGGTGCAGTGCGGGCTACCTAAGCAACAGTTGGCAACAACCTGGCAAATGCTGCTGTTGGGCGATGGCTCCCATACTCGCAACTTGCAATTGTTGACGGGCGAACCCGTTGAGGTCGATGTGATCGATATGTCGGTGATTGGCACTGACCCGGAGGGAGCACCAGAGATTGTTAAGGTGGTGCCTAATCCTTGGATGCGCCGTCAGGTTTGGCTGCGAAATGCGGCAGGACAACGGCTCACCTATGCGGCTTCTTGGTGGGAGGCAAGTCATTTAGATGAATATCTGGAGAATCGATCGCTTCCTATTTGGACAAGTTTAGCGCGATCGCGCACTGAACTTTACCGCGATATCCAGGGCATCCACTATGGTCACTCGCCGGCCCTAGAACTTGCTTTTGGGGAGCCGGGTCCTTTTTGGGGACGGCACTATCTGTTTTGGCACAACGAGCAGCCGATTACGTTAATTTACGAGGTGTTTTCGCCTTGCCTGTCGAAGTATTTGGGCGAAACTGTAGAAAATCAGTAGGCATCAGGAGATTCTTTTCGCCAAGGCACGGCTTTCACCGAGGCACAGGCACTTGTCCGAGTAGCGAAGCCACCAATCCATCGACCTTTAGCCCGTCCATTTGTGCCTCAGGACGCAGGATGAGGCGATGACGGAGTAGGGGTAGGGCGATCGCTTTAATATCATCTGGCGTGACAAAATCTCGATTGCATAGCCAAGCGTTTGCCTTGCTTGCCTGCAACCAAGCCACTGCCGATCGCGGCGATGCACCCAACGCCAGGTCAGGATGTTGGCGAGTTCGCTGCACTAGGGTGAGTAAATAGTCGAGTAGGGCTTCTGAAACCTGCACTGAGCGAAGGGCTTGCCGCGCCGTTAAGACTTGCTGAACCGTGGCGATCGGTTTCAATTTTGTTAAATCTAGCCGCTTTGTTTGCAGCCCTGCCTGGGAATTTAACAGCATTTGCCTTTCGGCTTTGGCATCAGGATATTCCACCAGTAGCTTAAATAAGAAGCGATCGAGCTGGGCTTCGGGCAAAGGATAGGTGCCTTCAAACTCTAGGGAGTTTTGAGTGGCAATCACCCAGAAGAGATCAGGCAAGCGCATACTGTCGCCATCTAAAGTGACCTGTTGCTCTTCCATTGCCTCTAAAAGCGCTGCTTGGGTTTTAGGAGGAGTCCGGTTGATTTCGTCGGCTAGCAAGATTTCGGTGAAAACCGGTCCTGGCTTGAGGGTGAAGTTGCGGGTGTTAAAGTCAAAAATATTGGTGCCCAAAATGTCGGAGGGCAACACATCTGGGGTGAGCTGAATCCGGCGAAAGTCGGCTTGTACCAACTGGGCGAGGGCTTTGACGGTGAGGGTTTTGCCTGTGCCAGGAACGCCTTCTAAAATGACGTGTCCGCCCGCCAAGAACGCGACCATGAGCTGTTGAATGAGGGTCGGTTGCCCTACTACAATGTGGCTGAGAGCTTTGGCGAGTTGGGTAAAGGTGGTGTTATCGTTCACGGGTTTCCAAGTTGACGATGAAGGGTCTGTACTTTTTCCAACCAGGTTAGCAACTCTTGGCGATTTGGGCGCTTTTGGGGGGGTGGGCTCAACACGGCTTCTAGGGCGGTGGCGGGTTGTCCGGTTTGTTGCACCCAAGCCTCCAGGATGACCTGAGATGCAAGGGGATCTGCCCCTAAGCCCAGCGATCGCTGCACATACGCCCGTTCTGCCTTGCCGACGGTTTCCCAAACGAATCTGCCACAGTTTGCTTGTTGCAAAACCCCTGCTAATGCCTGAATGTATGCCTCGCTGTTATCTATCTGGGGTGGCAATAGCTTCAGGGGCAGCCCGAATCGCTGATTTTTTTCCCAAATTAAAACCAGGAGAATGATCAAGGCTTGTAGGGCTAAGACGGGCAAGGAGGTTTGGGCTAAGTAGCGGGCGAGGCTGCCCGATTTATCTTGCTGGGCGATCGCGGTTGGATCTCGAAATCCATGGGAGTACTCATCAACCCAAATGGGGTTGCCAGGCGCAGTCACCAGCTTGGTTAAAAACTTGAAGTTTCCAGGTTCGTTTTGATAGGCATTGGCGGCAAGATGCGGCGTGACCACCGAAATGATTTTTCCTTGTCCTAGCTCTTGTGCCCAAACGACTGCTCCGGCTGTGTCTTTGAGCAGGATAGCAGCGGGTTCAGCGGTCTTTTCGGTTCGTCTGCGGCGGTCTCGACCTTGATTGCGCCGACTGAACTGGGGAGACTAGAACTGAACGGCGCGCTGGTGACGGGCGATCGCACCCCCAGCAACACCACCACATTGCCTTGCTTGATCCAATCTTGATGGGCGATCGGCAGCGAAACCTTGTCCCGTCCATTGGCTACCCGCACCAGCGTCATCGGTGCGCCGCCCTGGGAGAGAAGGGGCTTGGCAAGAGGAGGGGTACGATTCTGCCATGCCACTGCCTCTCCTTGCGGCAAAGAGGGCTCCTTCCACAGCTCTTCTGGAGGGCGCTGCCAGCGGTTTACCGGGATTCCCTGCTGCTGAAGATAAGCGTACCAAGCTCCATAGCCACTGGGCACACGGCTGTAGGTCGATCCTTGCAGGGCTGGAGCGCGCAAGGAGATCCAGAACATCACTATCAACCAGGGAATGAGCAGGAATGCCCATCGCCATCGCCTCGACAAAATTTTGTTCATGGGTTTTGAATTTCCTGGTAAGCCTGCCAACAGCGCTCAAATGTTTCTGCTGAAGGGCTGGCATCGCTGAAGCAGAGCCGCTCGTGGGTGCGAATCAATAGCTGATAGGAATTAGAGCGATTTTGAGGCGGATCGATCTGCAAAATTAGGCTGAGATATTCCCCATCGGTTCGGCTTTCCTGTTGACGAATCAGATTGCGATCGCTGAGGTGATGGAGCGATGCCATATACAGCGATCGACAGGCTTCACGGTAATTGCCCTGCTGTTGGGCATGGCGCGATCGCTCTAGCCAATCTGCGGCGGATGGTTGGACTGAAGTAGAGAGGGAGGGCGATCGGGAGGAGTCCCGCCTTAAAAAACTCGCCCCATAGGGCTTAAGGATTTGATACAACTGCCAGCCCAGCCCAGCCCCTAGCCCCCCTATCACAGCCCAGAAAAATCCTTGCAGAAACCATGCTGGCAAAGTCCAATCTTCGGTGCCTAAGTTGCCCAAACGAAACCCCGAAAACCAAGCCTCTATCCCTTCGCCCACCTGCTGTTGTTGTTGCTGAATCCACCAGTCAGCACTGCTTTTTTCAAACGTCCCTGAAGCCACAACTCACCTCAAAATCATTTGCCTCGCGCCTATTATGACGAATTAGGCGGCTTAAAAGCCCTGCGATAAAAAATTCCCCAGATCGGTCAAGATTCTGGGGAACTAGAGCGATTGAGAGAAACTCTACGCCATGCTGTTTTCGATCGCCCATCGAGCTAGCTCAGTCCGGTTGTGCAAACCCGTTTTACCCAACATATTGCTCACATGACTTTCGATCGTCCGCTGACTCACATTCAACTCTTCTGCAATCTCACGGTTTGCCATGCCTCGCGCAACAAACTGCACCACTCGTAGCTCTGTCGGGGTTAGCTCTACATCAAATGGAACCTGAATCTTAGGCGAAGAATCAGAACCCTTATCCTGTCTTTGAATCAGCCGCGATGCTTGCTTGAGAGAAGACTCCACCTGAGCCACGAGCTCTTCTGGCTCAAAGGGCTTGACCATATAGACATCTGCCCCGGTGTTAAGCCCTTTCACCCGGTCTTGACTTTGCCCTTTTGCCGAAAGAAAAAGCACCGGAATCCAACTGGTTCTCGGATTTTTTCTCACATGCTCAACCAGGGAATACCCATCCATTTGAGGCATCATCACATCACAAATGATCATATCTGGAGTATCTTTATCCAAGACTTCTAGGGCTTCCTGACCATTTTCTGCGGTGACCACTTCGTATCCCCGAAACTCAAGATAATCTTTAACCAACAAGATTAAGTTGGGGTCGTCGTCAATTAACAGCAGACGTTTGTGCTCTCCCACACTGGTTTCCTTGCTCATGCCTTGGTACTCGCCATACTCAGAATCGATCGCAAACTTGCCAACATAATACCTAGTATTTTCAAACTGCGCTGGAATTATCGTGGCTTAGCCTAAAACGTCTTAAATCTAAACGATCTATCTAACAACAAAAGGCTAAAAATATGACTTCAATCATCATGTATTGAAAGCACACGACATACTTCAACTAAATATATATGATAAACAGAAACCCTTAACGCAAATTACTCAGTATCTTGAATAATTTTTTAGACTAGGGGATTGTTATTAAGCAGCTTGCCTCATTTAGCTCCGGAGGTGTTGGGTTCGGGCAAGGGATGCACTAAAAATGCATACTCTTCGACGATTTGATTGCCCATTAAATGCTCTTGAATGATTCGTTCAATGATTTCAGGAGTAGTACTTCTATACCATACGCCATCCGGGTAAACAACCAAAATAGGTCCTTGCTGGCAAACGCGCAGGCAGTTTGCCTTAGTCCGAAAGATACAGGCAGGGCGATCATCTGCCAATTGCTCAGCGCTTCGGCTCGTGGGTTGATCAAGCCCAAGCTCCTTCAACCGCTGCTTCAGATAATTCCACGCCACAATACTCTCAGCCTTATCACAGCATTTTGGATGAGTCTGATCAGCACAGATAAAAACGTGACGTTGAATTTGAGGTAGCCCTAACACCTCTGAACAAGTTGTTAATGAATCGTAGGATGAATCAGCCACGCAATTTCACCATTAAAAAACATCAGATCAAAGACATCAAAAATTTAGTGTTTTAGTTTATACCGAATAGATTGAGCAATGAATGATCACAGCAAACCAGGGTACGGATTCTATTAGTTTATTGCCTCAGAAACTAATAGACTGGCAGCTTTGATTTGAGGGGTGGAGG
>JAAUPA010000291.1 GCA_012034615.1 Leptolyngbyaceae cyanobacterium CSU_1_4
CACCCCCAGACGTGAACTTAATTGCATTGGAAAGGAGATTCCAAAACACTTGCTGAAGCCGTGCCGAGTCTCCTAATACCTGCTCAGTTGCGTCAAAGTATGTTTCAAGCTGAATGGACTTGGCTTCTGCCGCCAATTGTACTGTTTCCAGCGCGGCATTAAGGGTTGTCGTTAAATCTACAGGAAACATTTTAAGGGTGAGCTTGCCTTGTAAAATGCGTGAGACATCTAGCAGATCTTCAATGAGTTGAGTTTGTAATTTAGCATTGCGCTCGATGATCTCTAGGGCATGAGCGGTTTTTGGAGCATCTAATTTGCCGCGCCGCAATAGCTTCGCCCAGCCCAAGATCGGATTTAGCGGCGTTCGGAGTTCGTGAGACAAGACGGCTAAAAATTCATCCTTAATCCGGTTTGCAGATTCAGCTTGCTCTCGGGCTTCCTGTTCACGCACGAGTAACTGTTCTCGTTCCGCTTCAGCGCGTTTACGATCGCTAATATCGTTAACAAGTGCTACAAATCCTTGGATCGTGCCGCGATCGCTCAGGCGAGGAACATAGGTAGCACTGATACTACGAGTTCCTCCCGCTTGGTAAGGCAAGCAGCTTTCAAAGGTGACTTGTTCTCCGGAGAGAACTCGTTCGACATAGGGACGAATAGCGGCGTAAGCTTCTTCTCCTAATACCTCCCACAAATACTTGCCATAGACCGTGCTGGCAGGTCGCCCAAACCAGTCTTCGTAGCCTCGGTTATTAAATCGGTAGCGTTGATCTTGATCGACGAAAGAAATTAAAGCAGGCACGCTGTTGGTCACCAACCGCAGCTCGGCTTCGCGTTGGCGCAGATTCTCTTCAATTTCTTTTTGATCGGTAATGTCTGCCAGTGCGCCCGGAAAGGCGATCGCTGTACCATCGGCATCGTATTCAACCCGACCCCGTGCGGTCACCCATCGCTCTTCACCACTGGCAGCACAAACGCGATATTCCGCCGTAAAGTTTTCGCCTGTTTCGATCGCCTGGTCAATTGCCGCAACAATGCGATCGCGATCGTCTTCATGAATTGAATTGACAAATACCTCAAGCGGTAACCCGTCTACGGCAAGTTCAGGATCAATGCCGAACAAGTGAGCGAACGCAGAATTAACAAAGAGCTGATCTTCTATAACTTTCCAACGCCAAGTGTAGATTGCGCCTGCTTCTAAAGCAGATTCCAGTTGGCTCTGAGCATTCTGTAGAGATTCTTCACCCTGTTTGCGATCGGTGATGTCGATCGCCACGCCTAAAATTTGCCGGGGCAAGTGTTCTGCGGTTCGACTAAACACCACACTTTGAGAACACAGCCACCGCCACTCACCGTTAGCATGGTGCGCCCGATACTCAAGATCTAACACGGCTCCCTCAGGCGCAGAACTAAAAGCCTCGAAGTGAGCCGCTACCCGCTCTAAATCATCGGGGTGAATAATGGTCGGAACGATATCGGTTCCCATTGCCTGAACTTGCTCAGTGGTATAGCCCAACAGGTCATTAATCTGACGGTTAATGTAAACATTTCGCTGTTCTAGCAAATCATGTACAAATAAAATACCCGGCATTGTTTCTGCAACTTGCTGATTAAAATGCTGAGTCTCACGCAACTGAACTTCGGTTTGCCTGCGATCGGTAATATTTTCAAACGACAATCCCAAACATTGATTTGGAAGTGGAAAAGCTTTCAAGCTGTAAATGCCTGCGGTAATGCCATCTTCCTGGTAAGGAACCTCTCCCAAATCTAGGGCTTGTCCTGTACAAACAACGGTCACATATTGTTGCACCAACGCCGTATTCAACAACATTGGGAAGGTTTCAGCCAGCCTCATGCCAATGAGTGGCTCGAAATTAACACCTGTCGCTGTCGATGCCATCGGATTGGCAATCCGTAAACGGAAAGAACCCGGATCATTAACGTCTTCGAGCTGCCATACCACTATTCCGACTTGAGCATTCCGAACTACATCTGCATAAAGCTGTAATCGCTCTTCCGCACGCTTGCGATCGGTAATATCGCGCTGAGTTCCCCAAGCCCGCAGTAAATGTCCATCTTCCACTATTCCTACCAAGTTGTTTAAGAAGACTTTTGAATTGCCCTGCTGATCAACTTCATAGGATTCTGCATCGACCAGTCGATAGCCTGAGCGAATGAAGGTTTGCAAATACTCAATATTGTTGGGATCTGACTGGACTAGAAACTCTCCCAGCCTTGCTCCAATGATTTCTTGAGGCGAAGCAACCCCATACATTTGCGCCATGGTTTGATTACATTCTGACAGATAGCCATGCTGATAGAATTGCTGAATTTGCTCGTCTTCGGAACTGCTGATAGGCAACGGCTGTGCAATTTCAAAACACCAAATTGCTTCTGAACTCTGTGCAATAAATGCCCGATAACGTTCCTCACTTCGCTGCTCTTGGTGGGCGATCGCTTGCCGCAATTGAGCTAGCTTTAAGGTTGACTGTACCCGCGCTATCAATTCTCGCGCGGAGAAAGGCTTAACCAAATAATCATCCGCTCCAGCTTCTAGCCCTCCTACCCGCGATTCTTCCCCTGCGCGTGCAGACAACAAAATTACAGGCAAATCTTGAGTTTGAGGATCTGCTCTTAATTCTCGCAGCAGCTCAAAACCATTCAGATTTGGCATCATGACATCCGTGAGAACCAAACTAATCAGGGGTCTTGCATCTTTTTCATGAAGCGATGCTCTGATCAGATCGAGGGCAGCAACGCCATCGGCAACTGTTTCAACCTCATAAAATGGGTTCAAAAGCCGCTTTACATACTGGCGCATGTCGGCGTTGTCATCTGCCAAAAGAATTCGAGCCTGCGGTTGTGACGAAGGCGAAGCAAGGAGTTCAGAAGCCTCTAGGCTTGAGTCTTTACGGTTGCCTGGGTCTTCTTCCACAATCCAACGAGCCGCTTCTTCAACAAATGGAGCCGCCCCCAAAGCCGTTGATTGCAACGCCCGATCGCGCTGAACCTGTTCCATGGGCAGATGAGCCTGACCCAAGGGGATACTAACGGTAAACGTGGTGCCTTGTTCTACCACGCTGGCAACACTAACTGTACCGCCATGCAGCTTGACTAATTCTTGCACCAATGATAACCCAATACCTGATCCTTCATAGCTTCGGGAACGGCTACCCACTACTCGGTGAAACCGCTTGAACAAATGGGGTAGTTCGTGAGATGGAATCCCTACTCCTGTGTCTTGCACCGTCAGAACAACCTGATTGTCGTTAGTTTGTAACCGAACTGTGATTTTTCCTGTAAAGGTAAATTTGAATGCATTTGAAAGCAAATTTAGAACAATCTTTTCCCACAAATCGCGATCGACATAAACCGCCTTAGGAACAGGAGCGCACTCAACGACTAACTGTAAACCAGCCCGCTCGATCGCCGCTCGAAACACACTTGCCAGTTCTGCTGTAAAAGTGGATAAGTCTGTGGGCTCATACAATGCCTGATTTCGTTCTGCTTCAATGCGCGAGAAATCGAGCAAAGTATTCACCAACTTGAGCAAGCGCAATCCGTTTCGATGAATGAGCTCTAGTGTTTTTCGCAGCGGCTGAGATAACTCTCCGGTAACATTAGCCAGTATGTCTTCAAGTGGGCTGAGCATGAGAGTTAAGGGTGTGCGAAACTCGTGCGAAACGTTGCTAAAAAAAGTAGTTTTAGCGTGATTCAGTTCTGCTAACGTCTCGGATCGTTTGCGTTCTTCCTCATAGGCATTGGCATTGGCAAGACTGGCTGAAATTTGGGCGGCAACTAAATCAATAAATCTCCGATAGTGATCATCCAGTAATCGAAAGGGGTTTAATCCCACCACCAGAATTCCAGCTCGACCCATTTGACCCAGGCTCAGATCTCCCTCAGGAGAAGGCTTTGCACCTAAGGGAACGACTAGGGCTTGCTGGGGCGATCGCTGCCAAGCCCCCGTCGGCAACTGACCTAACAATCCTTCTAAATTAGAAACTAAGTAAGCCTGATGGGTGCTAAGGACTTCTTTAAAGGACCAGATCGAATCGGCATCGAATGCAACCGATTCGATCGCTGCTGTATGAGAGCGATCGATGCCGCTTGTTCCTGCCAAAGAAAAGCACGATCGATCGAGGTCAATCCGATAAATCATGGCAAGGGTACATCATAAAGATTGACTTCTAAACAACTGGCACTCAGCCTACAAGCTTCTTCAAGAGTACGTGCATCTGCGGTTCGAGCTGCTAGTTCTCGTAACAGCACTAACTGCCGCTCGTCAATAATGCGCTGGGTGTCGTTAGTGTTAGCACAAATAATACCGCCCGTGTTGCCCTGCTCATCAGGAATCGGACTATAGGAAAATGTATAGTAGGTTTCCTCTGGATAGCCATTCCGCTCCATGATTAGCAACAAGGCTTCATCATAAGTTCCTGCATTATTGAGCATTGCAGATTCTGCTCGCGGTCCCACCTGATCCCAAATTTCGCGCCATACCTCAGCAGCGGGTTGACCTAATGCTGCTGGATGTTTTCCACCGACGATCGCTCGATAAGCATCGTTATAAAGATTAACTAGCTCCTTCCCCCACCAAACAAACATGGGCTGCCGAGACGTTAACATGATGCGAACTGCTGTTTTGAGGCTCTGCGACCATTGATCGACAGGCTCTAGAGGGGTTTGTGCCCAATTGTGCGATCGCATTAACATGCCCATCTCGCCGCCGCTTGCAAAGACGCTGTCCTCTATCTTGGTTTCTTGTCCGCTCTCCTGATCCTCGGTCATCATTCTTCCCCTGCCCCTACCAGATACTTTGCCAGAAGCTGCTTGCTTTTATCGCGCACGGCTAGGGACGGAGACAAACTTAGTTTCTGCACAAATGCTTGAATCTGTTTAATGGCTAGAGGGGAAGGCTGAATATGCCCATTTTCCCACCGATTAATGGTTTCATAGGAAACTCCTAGCGCTGCGGCAAGCTGCACTTGTGTAAGCTGGGTTAACTGCCGAATTTCCTGAATCAGCGTGCTAACGGCAGGTTGTATTAATCCATTCGTTGGTTTAGAGATTACCCGTTTACCCAGTTTCATAAGTTTTCTTGATATGGCAGGTGTCATATTAGTGTTCAGCAAAAGAGAAGAGAAATCAATCTATCTTTAGATAGAGTTAATCAAAGTCAATTACCTACAAGTTATGACTTTTGCAATCAAAAGGTAGATATTTTTGAAGGTAAGAATTTAAAAGTCGGCAGGCAGGTCTAAGTAATATTAGAGAATGCTTTAAAAGTAATGCTTTAAAAGTATAGATTATGACCCGATTCGCCCCCTAGAGCCCCAATTTTG
>JAAUPA010000292.1 GCA_012034615.1 Leptolyngbyaceae cyanobacterium CSU_1_4
AATTGGGACTTCCGATCCAGTTCTGTGCTTCAAGTCCCCAATTGGGGATTTAGGGGCGAAAAGCTTTGGAACGAGGTCAGTCTAGACTTATGTATACACCGTAGCTCCCTAGGGAGAGGGAAAGTAAGTAAGGGTTATGCAATAGGCGCGCTTACCCCCAAATTCAGCGTATATTTGCCAAGGTCGATGCCGAAGTCGGGATAAACTTGACCCGAACCACTGCCTGCTTTAAGCGGATCGTAGGTTTCGTTGCCAAGGTTGCTGATTCCTACATAGTAAGTGCCAGCCATCTCAGCCGTGAACTTCAGGTAAGAATCACCAATGACCTTGAACAGTTCATCGGGTGCTGCTTGATAATCGTCGAAGCCAGTTTTAGCTAACTCTTTGCCGCTGGCATCAAATACCCGAAGCTGAGAATAAAGCAACTTTGAGCCAATCTCTGCTGCATCCACATCGATTGTCAAAATTTGCCCTGTCAGCAGATCCACCTTGTACAAATCAACATCTTCCGTACCGTCGATCGTGACTTCTTCTCCCAGACTGGTCTCGATCGCATGTTCAGCAATTTCTCCATCCAGTCTGACGTTGGCATTACCGTCGAAACGAAGACCCGTGACGATCGCCGTTGCCAAGGTATCATTCGACTCGTCAGTCGAAGTAGGAGCAAATTCTGGAGCGTCGGCGATCGTAAAAGTACCACTGTTGGCATCAGGATTAACCTGATAACCTGCCCCAGACTCAATGCTAAACGTCGCCTTCTCAACCCCTTCTGCCGCACCATCATTGGCAACAGCCACACTCACACTAGCCGTCTTTTCCTTAATACGGAACGTAAAGCTAGTATTATCCGGTGCCGCACCCACCAGTTCACCCCCTTCTGCCATGAGGCTCTTGGGATTAAACTCAATCATCTCGGCGGCTTTGACTGTTACCAATACTCCGTCCGCTGGGGGCGCAGCACTGAGACTAAAGTTCACCTTTGCAACAGTGCCTTCCGATTCAATCAGCACTTCCGGTTCAGTCGTCAGGCTGACCTGCACTAACGAGTCAGAATTGTCTTTAATCTTCAGCGTTGCGCCGCTCTTAGCTTCATTCACCTTGTAGCCCACACCCGGTCTCAGCGAGACTTTGAACTCTTCAATGCCTTCCACAATATCGGCACTGTTAAATACAGGCAGGGTGATTGTAGCCGTCTGCTCATACATTTGGAAATAAAAGCCACTGACTGCGCCATCGGCAACCGCAACCCCACCCGAGAATTCAGCATCAAAAATAGCAAACTCATTGAGGAAGTCTTGGGCATTACCGCTCACGTAAACCTGCACACCGCCCCTTGGAGGGGGCTCACTCAGGCTTAGGCTCAGGGTCAGTTTTGTTTCTTCAGACTCGATGAGCTCGGTAGTGCTCAGTTCCAAGCTAACCTCTGGCGTGGTAGCAGGAAGCGGAATTTGAGCGACAGTGTCATAGAAGTTGACGGTAGAACTGCTGAGATCAGAAGCCCTATAACCTTCGCTTTCTATCACCGAGAAGGTGACAGCCTCGACCCCATCAGTTTCAGCTTGCTCGCGGTTAGTAGGATTGAGAACGATGGTAGCAAAGGACTCTTCTAAGCGGAACTTAAAGCCTGTGGGCTTACCCGTTGCATCATAGACGGCGTTCAGGAATTGTCCACCTCTTGTGAAGGGTTTACCGTTCAAATTACCACCATAACCAACGGTATAATTCTCTTCGTTCACCCCACCAAAATATTGGGTTAGATCGACATCACTCTTAACAATGACCTCAAGTCCGCCTTCAGGGATTTCTCCATCTGCGGTTAGAACCACATTGAGTGCCGATCCTTGACCTTCTGCTACGGTTTCAGCGAGATTAGTGGCAAGAATATCAAAGCCCAAATTATCAAAGTCAGAGCCGTAGATTCCTGCAACGGTCAATAGTGAGATTTCTGAACCACTGCCATTGCCTCGCTTGATTGCAGTGGGTGCTGCCACGATCGCTTCATTGAGGCTGATGTTCAGCGTGTACTCACCTGTACCAAACTCATTGGGGTCGGTTGAAGAACTTCCGCCACCGCTGCCGGGTTGGGTTGGGTCATACTTACTGTTGGCGTAGAGGCTAATTCCTGTGTAGTAATCGCCATCTGCTGGAGCCGTAAACTCAATGTAGGATTGGAAGTTAGCCTCGAAGATTTCATCGGGTGCCGCTCCATCATCATTGCTAGCAAGCACAGCACCCGTTCCATCAAAAACGCGCAGCCAAGTATCTACTTTACGACCTTCATCAAACTGATTAGAGTCTGCATCGATATAAATCTTGTCGCCTGCCTTCAGACTTACTTTGTAAAGGTCAACATCTTCGCTGCCATCTACATAAGTAACGCTACCCTCTGCATT
This sequence comes from Leptolyngbyaceae cyanobacterium CSU_1_4, assembly GCA_012034615.1. Taxonomy (GTDB): domain Bacteria; phylum Cyanobacteriota; class Cyanobacteriia; order Elainellales; family Elainellaceae; genus Timaviella. Next base: position 2,394 of record JAAUPA010000292.1, read on the forward strand.
TTCATAGAAATTGTCTCCATCTTGGTCGAGGGTGCTCTTAAAGGAGACCTTGTTGTTGGTGGCACTTAACTTTGTATCTAACGCCTTCCCGATCGTATCGTTCGGCTCGGTTACCTCTAGCACAGGTGCCTGGTCTGGAGTATCGACGATTTGGAACGTGCCTACGGTGGCATCAGGGTTAATCTGATAATCGGGCGTATCTTGCAGGGTAAAGATCGCTTCTTCCAATTCTTCGGCTGTGCCGTCATTAGCGATGGGCAACTCGATCGTGGCATTCTTTGCCGTAATCTTGAAGTCGAAGCCGCTGGGGGTAAGCCTTTCTAATTCGCCGCCTTCGAGTTTTGCGCCGCTGAGGTCAAACTCGCTGAGGTTGGGAGCAACCACCGAGACAATCAACCCTTCTTCAGGAGGCGCAGCACTGAGGCTGAAATTATGCACTGAGACGGTTTTCTCAGACTCAATTAGTATGGCTGGCTCGGTGGTGAGGCTGACCTGAATCTGCGAGTTCTCGTTATCGATCGCCTTCAAAGTAACTGATCCGGCATTGGCGGCGATCGCATAACCGGGTGCAGCTTGTAAATCAAAGCTAAACTCTTCAATCCCTTCTAACTCTTCATCGGCAAAAGCTGGCAGAGTAATAGTCGCGGTTTGCTCAGTGATCTTGAAGTAAAACCCGTTGGCGGCAAAGTTGGGAGTGGGGAATACGCCTCCGGCGATCGCAGCATTGTAGATATCAAACTCAGCCAGATCGCGCCCAGATGGATTACCCTCGCCCGCTGTTTGAGAGCCACTCTTGACGTAAACGATCACGCCTTCCGGGGGCGGTGCTTCGCTCAAGCTAAAGGTGAGCGTTGTGAGGTTGCCCGTCGATTCATCTAGCGTGGCATTCTCCACACTGAAGCTAACTTCTGGAATTACAGTGGGTTGGGGAACTTGATCCAGCGTGTTGTAGAAAGTGACCGTGGAACTGCCCGCATCTGCGTCAATACTGTAGCCCTCGATCGGCTCTAGCGAGAAGGTTGCATCCACAGGTTCATCGCTGCTGGGATCGTTTTTGACTGACAGATTGATCAGGGCGTTGGGTTGGGTAATTCGGACGAGAAAACCAGTCGGATCACCCGTTTCAGGATTGGTAATCGCTTCGATTAATTCAGCACCTGGGCTAAATAGTTCTGCTCCTAAGTTAGAGAAATAATCTTGAATCAGGATGGTGCTGTTCACACCAACAACAACGCCTTCTTCAGGAATATCACCCTCAACAGTGAACACAAAACTGAGCAGAGAAGTACCTTCTTCTAAAGATTGAACGATCGCTGGCGCTAACAAATTGTCTTCGCTGTCAAATGCACTGGCGATCGTTTGCAAAGAAACCGTAGGTCTGTTGGTTGTATCGACCTGATCATCAATGCGTAACGTAACTTCACCAGCCTCAGAATTGATCTCGTACTCTTCGCCATTAACCAGGCTAAAGGAAAGACTTTCGATGCCTTCATCAATATCATCATCAAACGTAGACAGGGTGATTGAGGCTTGTGGCTTGGTAATCGTAAATAAGAAGCCACCTGCATTGCCTTCTGGCAGCTCACCATTGCTGCCTGTAATGTCGGTGGCTGGATTAAGGGCAGCGATATCAAAGTCAGCGATCGCCGTGGGTGAGGAGCTTTGCACAAAGACAGTTACTCCTTCTTCAGGGATTTCTCCATCGACTGTGAAATTAACGGTAAACTCATCTCCGGCTTCGGTCAGCTCTGTTTTGCTCACCGACAGTCCTACCGTGGGTCCTACGCCAGATCCACCATTGTCATCGGTGATGGTGAGCAGAGTAGCATTTTGAGAGGGGTTGACGGTGTAGCCCTCTCCTGTCGCTAGTCTAAAGTCAAACGTTTGTGCCCCTTCTTCAATCACGTCGTTAAGAATTGGCAGCACGAAGGAAGCATTGGGGGCAGATAGTAAAATTGACAACCTGCCTGTCGCTGGGTCGAAGTTGGCAATCTCAGAGTTGATAAACTCAATCTGGCGATCGCCAGCAAATTGCTCAGTGAATTTAATTACGTCGTTGTCACCCAGTGTGTCGAGGTTGATAAGGATTCCTTCTTCAGGGAAATCACCCGTCACAGTCCACTTCCAGACAACGACTGCATCAACATCCTCCTCAGAAACGTTGGCAGGTATAGCTTCAAAACTAACCACGAGGTCATTCCCCGGTGTCGGCGTTGGAGTTGGGGTCGGAGCGGGCGTAGGTGTAGGTTCTGGCGTAGGTGCCGGGACTGGAGTCGGAGCTGGGGCTGGGGCCGGGGCCGGAACTGGAGTCGGGGCCGGGGCTGGGGCCGGAGTTGGGGCTGGAGTTGATCCATCACCATCTTGGGATTGTTAATGTTACGGCACTGGCATTTGGATCGATCGCGTATCCTGTACCCGATTGTAATGCGTAGGTAATGGGCAACGGACTATCCGCCACATCATCGTCAAACACCGGGAGCCGAATGGTAGCGGTTTGCTGATTGAGCCGAAGTGTAAGACCGCTAGAATCGGCATTTGCGGAGACTAAGGAAGCGCCATTAAACTGTGCTCCAAACACATCAAACTGGGCTAGCGATCGCGCCAAATCACTATCAATTGACACCACCACGCCTCCAGCAGGAGGGGCTTCACTCAAGGTAAAGGTTAGTGTAGTCACCGTCTTAGATTCTTCCACTAAGGTCGTCGGACTAGCGGCAATCCCCACAGTTAGCTGTGCGGGCGCAGGCGCAGGTGCAGCCGCGCGGCGTGGATTCGAGACAACTGTGAGATTACCGCCTTCAACGAGCTTGCAACCCTTTGAGCCGCAGTGCTTGCATTGTTCGTGTATTCATTGCCATCACATCGGTAAATGCGGTCTTGCGCAATGACGCTCAACGAGGCGCATAGGCAAGCCGCAGCCACTCCTAA
>JAAUPA010000293.1 GCA_012034615.1 Leptolyngbyaceae cyanobacterium CSU_1_4
CTCCACCCCTCCTATCCCTATTCCCAAAATCAGTCCAAACGACGATCGCAGAGATAAAATTGTCTACCGAACCCATTCCCCATTCATGCCCGATCGCCATATTCTTTTTTACAAACCCTATAACGTCCTTTGTCAATTTACCCCAGCCAACATTGACCCCTTACAGGAATCTCAAAGCGCGCGCCAGACCCTTAAGGACTACATTTCTATCCCCGAAGTTTATGCAGCAGGGCGCTTAGATCAAGATAGTGAAGGATTGCTGCTGTTAACCAACAATGGACGAGTGCAACATCAGCTCAGCGATCCAAAATTTGAGCATTCCAAAACCTACTGGGTGCAGGTCGAACGCATCCCTCCTGAAGCAGCATTGCAACAACTTCGCCAAGGCGTAACCATTCAAAACTATCAAACTCGTCCGGCTCAAGTGCGCTTGTTAGACAATGAACCCGCTTTGCCGCCCCGTCAGCCGCCCATTCGGGTACGGAAAACAATTCCAACCGCATGGCTAGAAATAACGTTGACCGAAGGGAAAAATCGGCAGGTGAGGCGGATGACAGCGGCAGTGGGGTTTCCAACCCTGCGGCTGGTGCGAGTGCGATCGCGCATCTTCGGTTAGAAGGTTTAGAGCCAGGACAATGGCGAGAAATTACAGCAGCAGAAATGAAACCGCTACTAAAATCCTCTCGCCCTGCCCGTTAGTTTTTTGGCATTGCTAAAAGAGGGATGTAAACCCTGAGTGAGAGGTTTTTAAGTCTCTCGTAGCATAAATTACCCGTGATTTTGGGAACACTTCAGATTATCCACTTAATTCTGACCTCCCAAGGAATCATCTGTCATGCCAAATAGCAACCCAAGTGTATTTACGCCCATCCCTGATCAAGTTGCCAACGAAGATGTTCTGTTTGGCATGAACATTAAAAATAATTTTAAGGATATGGATGGTGACACGCTCACTTTTATCCTAGATGCGGCCACACCCCTGCCCGATGGACTGACGCTAAACTCTACGACAGGGGTGATTGACGGCATCCCCACTAATCCCGCTGTTGCAGACTACACCATTACCGTTATAGCCAGTGACGGCAATGGAGGCAGCGTTACCGACACATTCACCATCACCGTTAACAACTCGAATGACGCTCCCACGGTTACGGCACCCATTCCAAACAGTACAGCAACAGAAGATATCGCTTTTACCCTCGACACCAAGCCAAGCTTCAGCGATATTGATGTGGGAGATACCCTAACCTTTTCAGCCACCGGATTGCCATCTGGCTTGACCATCAGTGCTAGTACTGGAGTGATTAGTGGTACGGCGACGAATGCAGCGGTAGGAAGCAGAAACGTTACGGTAACGGCTAATGATGGCAAAGGCGGTACGGTTAACAGTACGTTTTTGCTAACGGTTGAGAACACAAACGATGCACCCACGGTTACCACCCCAATCGCCGATCGAAGCATTAACGAAGATACTTTTTCAGTACTAATATTCGCAGTAACTTTGCGGATATAGACGTGGGCAACAGCCTGACTTTTACTGCAACAGGACTACCTGCCGGACTCAGCATTACCAGTAACGGAGTCATTAGCGGTACGCCCAGCAATGCGGCTGTGGGCAACAACACAATTATTATTACGGCTAACGATGGCAACGGCGGCACCGCTAGCGATACCTTTATTTTAACGGTAGCGAACACAAACGATGCACCTGTGGTTGCCAACCTGATTCCAGATACAACAGCGACAGAAGACAGTTCGTTTAATCTCGATATTACTTCTTATTTTAGTGATATTGATGCAGGTGATATTCTCACCTATACAGCGATCGGGCTACCAGATGGACTCAGCATTAACTCGACAAATGGCATTATTAGCGGCAGCCCTACCAACAACGCTGTAGGTTTGCGGAACATCACAGTGACCGCCAATGATGGCAAAGGGGGGAATGTCAGTGATACGTTTGTCTTAACGGTAATAAACACGAATGATGCACCTACAGTATCAACGCCTCTTCCCGATCGCACTGCCACAGAAGATGCACTGTTTAGCATGAACATTCGCGGTAACTTTGCCGATGTGGATGGCGGAGATACGCTGACTTTTGGGGCAACGGGTCTACCGACTGGATTGACGCTCAACCCCACAACTGGTGTACTGAATGGCGTTCCAACCAATGCTAATGTGGGCGCTAACACCATTACCATAACAGCCAGCGATGGTAACGGCGGTACGGTTAGCGATAGCTTTGTGCTGACGGTTAGCAATACAAATGATGCACCCACAATTGCCGATCCTATCCCTGACCAAACCGCCACTGAAGATTCCCCCTTTACAGTGAGTACCAGCAGCAGTTTTGCCGATGTTGATGCGGGGGATACGCTGACTTTTTCTGCCGCAGGTTTGCCAGCAGGGTTAGCCATTGACTCGGTTACAGGCGTGATTAGTGGAACACCGATTAATGATGCAGTGGGTGTAAAAAACATCACCGTTACCGCCAATGATAGTAAAGGTGGAACCGTAAGTGATACATTTGCGATCGCCATTGCGAACACGAATGATATTCCTACAGTCGTCATGCCGATCGCAAATCAGAGTGCGACCGAAGATGTGTTCTTCAGCATGTCGATTAAAAATAACTTTACTGATGTTGATACTGTCGATACTCTGAACTACTTTGCTAGTGGACTGCCTGTGGGATTGGCGATCAATGCAAGCACAGGTGTAATTAGTGGTATCGCTACGAATACTGCTGTCGGCGCTAATACCATCACCATTACTGCTTCAGATGGCAATGGTGGTACCGTTAATAGTACGTTTACATTAACGGTTGCGAATACGAATGATTCTCCTATATTAATAGAGCCATTACCACCTCAAACTGCCCTAGAAGACAGCTCCTTCACCGTCAACATTAGCAGCTATTTTGCTGACCCCGATAATGGCGATACACTCACCTTCTCAGCTACCGCATTGCCAGACGGTCTAACTTTTGACAATGCGACAGGAACCATTAGCGGTTCACCCACTAACGCCGCAGTCGGAACAAAGAGCATTACTGTAACTGCGGATGATGGCAAAGGCGGAACCGTTGACGGTACTTTTGTTCTGACAGTGACCGATACCAATGATGATCCCAACGTAAAGATGGCGATCGGGGATAAAACGGTGATCGAAGACACGCCCTTCAGCCTCAACATTAGTGGCAACTTTGCCGATATTGATCTAGGCGATAGTCTTACCTTTTCTGCTGCGGGCTTACCAGAAGGAGTAGAAATTGATCCTAACACAGGTGTCATTAGCGGCTCTGCTACTAATGACGGTGTGGGCACCCGTAGTATCACAGTAGTTGCTGATGATGGCGATGGCGGTACTGCTAGTGACATGTTCGCTCTGACCATTACCAACACCAATGATGTACCGACGGTTGTAAACCCTATTGCCGATCGCCCCACAACTGAAGAAACAGCCTTCACATTTGATATCAGCGGCAACTTTACCGATATTGATACAGGTGATACCCTCTCCTTTACGGCACAAAATTTACCCGATGGATTGAGCATTGATACCACCACAGGCATCATTACTGGAACACCGACTAACACCGCAGTCGGTGCCAATGAGGTAACGGTGACTGCTACTGATAGTAATGGCGGTAAAACCAGCGATGTTTTCACAATTACTACTACGAATACAAACGATGATCCCACCGTTGCCCTGCCGATTGCCGATCGCGCTGCGACTCAGAACGTGCCACTGAGCCTGAGCCTAAGCAGCAACTTTGCCGACATTGATTTGGGCGATAGCCTGACCTATGAAGTAACGGGATTACCGACAGGGTTGAGCCTCAATGCAACCACTGGCATTTTGTCTGGAGCACCCACAGAGATTGGAACTACCAACATTATTGTCACAGCTAACGATGGGAATGGTGGCATTGTCAGCGATGCGTTTGACTTAACAGTGGCTGCTAATACTGCACCGATTCTACTCAGTGCGATCGCCGATCAGGTGATTAATGCCAACAGCGTCTTAAACTTCGCCCTAGCTGCCAACACGTTTAGCAACACTGACCCTGGCGATTTTCTGACAATTACTGCTCAGCTTGATGAGGGCGGTGCGCTACCCAACTGGCTCGGCTTTGATGGCACGACTCTAACATTTTCGGGCAAGCCGACCAATGCTCAATCAGGAGCCCTTAACATTAAGGTAACAGCAACTGATGGAGCAGGCGTGGCGGTGTCTGATGTGTTCAATCTAAAGGTCAATGCCGTGGCGACTCCTGTTTCATCTGGCACTCCGGTTACCTCAGGAACTCCTGTGATTCCGGGTACTCCCACCACTCCAGCCACCCCCAGCACTCCTGGTATTGCAGTGACCCCGACTAAAGGAGTCGGAGATGATGCCACAATTCAAGGAACAGAAGGGCGCGATCGCCTGATCGGCACCAGCAAAAATGAAACTTTGATCGGTGGCAACAGCAACGATGTGCTTAAAGGCGGCAGCGGCAACGACCAATTATTTGGCAACAAAGGTAAGGACAAGTTATTTGGCGGTAAGGGCAAAGACATCTTTGTTCTAGAAAAAGGCAAGGGGTTTGATATCGTTCAAGACTTCAAAAACGGTCTCGATCGCTTGGCAGTTCCAGGCATGAAGCCTAATAAATTAGGTATTTCTCAGAAGGGAAAGAACACAGTCGTTAGCTTTGGCAAAGATGAGTTGGCAGTGTTGGTTGGCGTTCAGTCGGACCAAATTACGCCCAAGGACTTTGTTAACGTCTAACTTTAAGGTCTAGCTTTAAAGTCTAGTTTTAAGTAACGTTCTAACCCTGCCTACCCTCCGATACTTTAACTAGTTCGGGGGGCTAGTTTTAGTAATACCTACTGTTAATCAGTAAGTGGGCGTGATTAATTTACAGATAGCCGTGGGGCAAGCATCTCGCTTGCGGGCAAGATGCCCACACTACGTCTGACATTTCCACACGTCTGACATTTAATGTCTGACGTTTAATTAGACCGATCTACTTACCTACTTGATGGGTATCTCAATGAAGGGCTGATTGAAACGGCTACATCCACTTTTGCAAATCTCCGAGCCGCCCTCATCCCCAACCCTTTTCCCAGAGCGGGAGAAGGGAGTCAGAATCAAAATCCCTCTCCCAAAACGGGCTGCCGTGTATCCACAAGTCTAAACTAGCTCCGTTGTAGTCTTTTTCGCCCGCTAAATCCCCCAAGTTGGGGGATTTAGCGGGCAGTTCTGTTCTTCAAAGTCCCCAATTTGGGGGATTTAGGGGGCAGGTTTGCCGGGGACT
>JAAUPA010000294.1 GCA_012034615.1 Leptolyngbyaceae cyanobacterium CSU_1_4
GGGGGTTCGATCAGTGATCCGGCGCTGGTGGCAACTTTGGGCGGGAGCGAATCTTCTAGCGCTTGGGCAGCGCCGATGCCGACTGAGGGGAATAGCAGTTGTGGCGCGAAGTGTGAGTTTGGCTATGCCAGAGGGCGACTGCACGCGGGAATTGACTATGGGGGCTATGGTTCTGGCTCTGACCCGGATGGGGTGTTTGCTGCCAGTGATGGGGTGGTGGACTACGCTCAGAATAATGGACCAGGTTACGGCAACCTGGTCATCATTAAGCGATCGGATGGGTGGCAGTCTTACTATGCTCATTTGGCTGAAATTGGGGTGCAGTCGGGACAACAGGTGAAGCAAGGTCAAAGAGTTGGGAAACGAGGTAATACAGGGGGAGACTTTGACATCCACCTTCACTTCGAGATCCGAGATGCGGGCGATCAGCCTCGTGACCCTAGAGAATTTCTGCCGAAACCTCAGATTCCGATGGCAGGCTGATTTTAAGCTGTTTCCTGTTTGGCAATCTGCTCCAATGCTTTAGTCTTTGCATCTTCCAGGGTTTTAGCTGAACTTACAGCCTGTCCGTTCGCGCCCAAGATGAAGTAGCGAGTCCCTATTTTTCGATCAATTGTTTTCTCAACCTGAACAGATGCCGATCGCCCTCCTGTTTTGGTGGAGAACTTCCAATTTTCTGTCTCAATCTGGGTTGAACCGTTATTAATGGTTTTGCTTGAATCTCTTGCAACCGTTAAACTGTTCGCGTCATAGCGAGATTGAGCTTTCTTGACTTGCTTTGTCCGAGTTGCCATCCAATCTGCATAGGTTTTTGCTTGACCAGACAAGGGACTTCTACAACTTCGCTTTCTGGCAATGCAGGTGTTGCCACAGCTCCAGCCTTTTTCACATTGCTTCTTCCGCTTTGCGCCGCCAGGTTGCTTAGCAGAACCGAATTCCAGAGAACCCATTGCCTCTCGAAACTCAGCCGCATTTCGGCTGACAAGGGATGATAGGACATCTTTGGGGATAAGTGTTTCGGCGGTGCGCTCGGAATAATTTTCTATTAAAAAACCTCGAAGGTTGGAGAAGAAAACTGCGTCTATCAGTTGGTTCATAGCGTCATCCAAAACTCTTCAGAGGATGCCCTTCTTCCTTCCCAGAGCAGGGTAGAAGGGCTATCCACTCACCTTAAATCAGGCACTCTCCGGGCAGCTTGCCACTCTCACGAGTCAGCACGTCTAGGAATGTCTCACCTTCTTTGGCAGCTTTAGCAGCGGTCAACCCTGCTTCCGCATGACCCCGATCGCAGCTTCCCACTGCTGAGGCATCGATCGCCCGCTGGTAGTTAATCATGGCATCGTCATACTTGCCAGCATCAGCCAGGTCGAAGGCTGCCTGAATGTAATCATCGGCGGTCTGGGGTGTTTGAGCGTTTGCGGAGAAAGGCATCATGGCGAGCAAGAGCAATGCAGCTAGGATAATTTTCATCATTATGTCCAAGATTTTAGAGGTTTTAGCCGAAAGCTTACGCGCCAATCAAGTTGCCCTTGATCTGCAAGGGCGGCAGTTAGGTCTAATGTTTGGCATCGTCACCAACAACCAAGATCCCCTGAAACTCCGGCGTATAAAGGTGACGACGGAGGCGAAGGGGGGCTTGACCGAAACGGATTGGGTGATGGCAATGCGGCTAATTCCTAACTATGATCCGCCACTGCCCCTGGTCGGAACCTCGGTGATTATCGCAGCGATCGGCGGCAATCCCCATCACATGATCTGGCTTGGACCCGTCATCAACCAAACCAATCCCCAGGATGACAACCAGGGCGACCCGATCAACGATAATTCTCAGACCATTCCTGGCAGTTCAGACGAGCGGATTGAGGGCAGCCTCACGATTAAGGTGGGCAAGCAAATCACGATTCAAAATGACGCGGGGGCAAGTTTGACGCTGCATGAGAGTGGGGCGGTCATTCTGGAAGATAAATGGAAAAACAGGCTGACTTTGGGCGGTGCCTCGGCGGACCTGGGGATGTCCAGCGACTTTGACCTTAAGGCTGTTGCTGGAGCGGAATGGAATTTGGGCGGACAAGCGCTGGGGATTAGCAACGCGGGAGATGTGCAGATTCAGAATAAGTCGGTGCTGGTAATTGGTAGTACTGATACACGCGGCGATGACAATATTACTCGGGGTTATTGAGGCATCCTGAGCGCATCGTTATGCATGGTGACGACGGCGATCGTCTGCATTAATTCAGAACGATCGCTTTTTCTTCGAGGTTGAAACATGGCAGTTCTGCGATCGCTCACCTATCCTTTGACTCTCGAAAATGGCTCCCTCAAACTCTCAGAAGATTTTGACGTATTGAAAGAGCGCATTTTTCAAGTGCTTGAAACGGTGCCCTATGAGCGGGTGATGCAGCCGACTTACGGCACTCCCAGCTTTGTGTTCAATACCTACCCCAGCATTTGGATCGTGGTGGAACGGGTGAGAATTAGCCTCACCACCCAGATCCCGGAGTGTGAATTTGAAGTGTCCGGGAAACTGGGGGAGGATGGCGTGTGCAGTCTGGCGATTAGCTGGCAGGCTCGGCAAGTGCCTCAGCCACCGATCGCTTATCGGTTGGGGTCTTAGCTTTTTTGGTGCGGCGCTTGGGGCGGGATGTGTCGATGGAATCGGTTTTTATCGACACATCTTGAGGAGATGTTGAAGCGATCGACATTACTTCAGCAATAGGTTCTGGAGTAGGTTGAGGCTGCGGTTCAGGTTCTACCTGGAGTTCTACTGGGGATTCAACTGCGGGTTCGATCGGTTGTTCCAAACACGAATCAATATAGGCGTTGCACCAATCCCGCGCGGTCATGCCGAGGGCGATCGTCACCATTCCGGCAATCACCATAAGCTGTCCCATCATGCGGTAAGTTTTGATGGCATTGGGGCTGGTGAAGACGCGGTAAGTGGCGATCGAAAACTGCATTACTTTACAGACATCTTTGCGGGCTTGACGATCGAGAATTTGCAGGGTTGACCAGCCAGAGCGGTGCATGGTGCGCAAAACTTCAGCATAGGCTTGCAGAGTAGCATTCATATCTTGATTCCTTAAAACTTGTGGGTATGCCCTGTAGGGATTGGGCGGATGAGGCGGGTGTGTCGTTCCCTGTCCTTGATCTCAAGATATTCTAGGAGCAATATGAGTGTCAAGGCATCCTGACCACAACGATCGCCCAATTGCCATGTCTATCACTCGATTTACTCCACTGGAAGCGCCCATTCTCGACCCTCGCAATGAGGAAAAATTGGTTGAGATGGCGATCGAGCGGGTATTCCTTGCCAGCGGCGGGCGCATCAACGACTTTTCTACCTCCAGTCCAGTTCGAGCGCTGATTGAAGGACAGGCGTTTAGTGCAGCCGAGCATTTGTTCTGGGCAAATCAGTTTGTTGAGGCTGTCAGCATTCAAGTGCTGCAAATTGCTGGGGTGCAGCGGCGGCTGGGGACGACTTCGCAGACGATTCTCACCTTCACTTTGACTGCGCCGTTGGCTTCGCCGTTTACAGTGCCACAGGGCTACCTGGTGAAGGATCGATCGGGAAAAATCACGTTCGCCACTGATGAGGTCCTGATTATTTCAGCGGGGCAGGTGGCGGGACAGGTCAGCGCCACCTGCACGGAATTGGGGAAGCAGGGGGATGTAGGAACTTACAGTCTGGTACAACTGACCCAACCCCTTGCTTTTCTGCAATCGGTGACGAATATTCAAGGGGCAACGGGGGGCACCGACCCGGAAACTATAGAGCAGACTAAGGCGCGAGGGTTTGCGAGTCTTCGCCGGCGAGGGCTGGTAAGCGCTGATGACTACCAGGAGGAAACAAAAAGTCTGCTGGGATTGGGCAGTGTGGCGCATTGTATAGGCAATCGTTCTGCCGATCGCATTAGCTACCAGCTCGGCACCGCCCATGTTTTTGCCTGAATCCAGACGGCAGTTTGCTGAATGAGGCGCAAATGGAATCGGTAAAGGCAGCGCTGCAAAAGCGAACGCACGTAGCGGCAAGAGTTCATGTGAGCAATCTGGATATTGTGGAGTTAGACCTGTATGTAATTTGCGCCATGATTCCAGGTACGAATCCGCAGGTGACGGCGGCGGCGATTTGGCGATCGCTGCAAGACTATCTCAAACCTGGCAGCTTGCCCTTGGGAGCAACGATCGTTCTTAAAGAATTGGAATATCTAACCCGCAATGCCAGCGGCGTAGACTACGTGCAAAGCGTGACGATGGGCAGATATTTGCAACCTCGCTACGGCACCAACCTAACTTTGCCCTATGATTTCAGCGCGGCAAGGTTGGCTTCGTTGGGGGTGGAAATGGTGGATGGGGCGAAGTCTTACACGTATGCCTTTGGTAATGGCGATCCAGATTAGGAGAGAAGAGTATGGCAGGTTGGAATACTGGAAACCCCATTCACGATCGCTTGCCGGGAGAGAATGAGGGGTATCGCAAGGACGAAAGTTGGGATGGTTATGCTCCCGATGTTGATCCGCCGATCGCCCGTTGGCTGACTGAGCCGTGGGATGGTTTGTTGATGGAACTCAAGACCAAAATTGAGAACGTCTACACAACGCATCTCAACCCACTGACCGCCGAAGCTGAGAACTTAGATTGGTTGGCGCAACTGTGCGGCTTTACGGGTGAGTATTGGAGCGTTGACTGGAATGTGACGGTCAAAAGGCAGCTCCTAGCCAACAGCTTTACAGATATCTGGGAGAACAAAGGGTCAAGGACTTTACTGGAGTGGGTTCTGCAAGTGTTTGGCTTGCAAGCCCGAATTTATATGTTTGGTGAGTTTTTGGCGGATGTTAGTCGGGCTGGAGATGTGCTGGGGGGTGAGGCGCTGCGCTACTGGCTATTGGTGACGCTGAACTATCTGCGCACGTCGGATGAGTGGAAGCTGATGGAGCGGCTCAATCGCCTTTATAGTCCGGTCTACTGCGATAGCAGCGTGGTGTATGACCAGTTTTATGCCGACTTTAGCGTGGCTGGAGAGCCTGTTTGGTCTTGACCACTCTAGATACCCGATCGAAGTCACCCCGTGAAATAAAAAGTATCGTTCCAAAAGTGAAGCCATAAGCAATCCAATAAGCATCACGATAATTAGAAATTTGCATTTGTTCTCCAGGTTTTAGTTCAATAACCAATCAATCAACTGCACACCCTGACTGGCATACCCCCTCAACTCCCCAGCCTTCTGCCCCACCTGCCCCAACGTACTTTCCACATCCC
>JAAUPA010000295.1 GCA_012034615.1 Leptolyngbyaceae cyanobacterium CSU_1_4
GTTTGTTGTCCCAACAGCAGTCTCAGAAGTAGTGATGTTGAGATTGTTGAGCGATGAGAACTTTAATGGTGACATTGTTCGGGGCTTGTTTTTGCGTCAACCCCATCTTGACTTACTTCGGGTTCAAGATGTGGGCTTGCAGGAAGTAAACGATCCAGCGATTTTAGATTGGGCTACAAGTCATAAGCGTATTCTTCTCACTCATGATCGGGCAACTATGCCAGACTTCGCTTACGAGCGTTTATTGAGAGAAGAACAGATGCTAGGGGTGTTTGTAATCAACGATCGAATGCCTGTTCGACAGGCGATCGATGAGTTATTACTGATAATAGATTGCAGTGAACAAGCAGAATGGAAGGGCATTGTGCTGTATCTACCTTTGTAAGGATCAGCGGTATGATCTTGTAGCGACATCTCCTTAAACAATTCCTCATGGCTGATATCCGTCACGACTGGACTACCGCAGAAATCCAAGATCTGCTGCACCAACCGCTTTTAGACTTGGTGTATCGCGCTCAAACCCTGCATCGGCAATATAGCGATCGCCAAATTCAGCTTGCTACATTGCTGAGTGTCAAAACTGGCGGATGTGCCGAGAATTGCGCCTACTGTCCCCAGTCTGCCCACTACGAAACCACTGTTCAAAAGCAGCCAATTCTACCCGTAGCAGAAGTTTTAGCGTCTGCACAAAAAGCGAAGGATTTAGGAGCCAGCCGCTTTTGCATGGGTTGGGCATGGCGCGAAATTCGGGATGGCGAAGCCTTCGACCAAATGCTAGAGATGGTGCAAGGTGTCAAGAATCTGGGTCTGGAGGCGTGCGTCACGGCGGGAATGCTGAACGAATCTCAGGCACAGCGGTTGGCAGCGGCAGGCTTGACGGCATACAACCATAATTTAGATACCAGCCCCGAAAACTACGACAACATTATTACCACGCGCACCTATGGCGATCGCCTCCAAACCCTCGATCATGTGCGGCAATCGGGCGTTCAGGTTTGTTCTGGCGGTATCATTGGCTTGGGCGAAACGTGGGGCGATCGCGCTCAAATGCTGCAAGTTCTTGCCACCCTGCAACCCCATCCCGAAAGTGTTCCTATTAATGCCCTCGTTGCCGTTGCCGGAACGCCTCTAGCCGATCAGCCGCCCGTCGATCCGTTTGATCTGGTGCGGATGTGCGCCACTGCTCGTATTCTCATGCCCAAAGCGCGAGTACGGCTCAGTGCAGGGCGATCGCGGTTATCGGATGAGGCGCAAGTTCTCTGTTTTCTGGCAGGGGCAAATTCGATTTTCTATGGCGATAAGCTGCTGACCACCGCCAATCCTGATCAAGATAGCGATCGCCAGCTTTTAGAAAAAATTGGGGCGTTAGAAGAGCAGACTCTAGCTTCTGGGTGCTCTAAATAGTTACCTAGTCCCTCATCTGCGGCAGTTTCTTCTTATGTCACAAGATAATAGCTTTGCGAAAGCGCGTAATGTTGGTGCGCTCAATGGGTTGAACGTATTTCGGGGTTCTGTCGGGCGCAAAGACAAAAACGATTTCTACAGCTTCACGCTCAATCGCAGCAGTAGCTTTACTCTGAACCTGTCCCAGTTGAAAAACAACGTTAATGTTGCGCTAATTCAAGCAGGGCAGACGCTTCTGAAATCTGCTAGAGCCGGGAAAAAATCTGAGGCGATCGCACCACTTTAGCCGCCGGGACTTACCATATCCGGGTTTACCCTGGTCGTAACGACAGCAAATATCGTCTTAAATTAAGCGCATCGCCCATCATCTCAGCACCCATTATCTCAGCAGTGGACTCTCTCTTACCTGATCCTAATCCGGTAGGAGGCACCCTTGAACCACCGCCCATTGTCCCCATTCCGCGTGTTCCTATTCCGCAATTGCTCTCAACCAGTGGATCAGAAATCGGCTCCATTGACCCTACCACTGGCATCTTTTCACCCCTAGCAAATTTCAGCACCTCGTACAACGACATTGCCTCCGCTCCGAACGGTGGGCTGTTTGGGGTTTCATCTAATTCGCTCTACCAAATTGATCCAGCGACAGGAGCCTCATCTCTCATTGGCAGCCTTGGCGCTTCTGTAAAAATAGAGTCATTAGGCTTTACGTCCTCTGGCAACCTTTACGCAGCAGGTAGTTCAGGCTTTTATTCCATTAATACTGCCACGGGAGCGGCTTCGTTTGTAGCTAACATTCCAGGCTTCGATAGTAGCGGCGATTTGCTGTACGACGATGCCTCTGGTCGATTTTTAGCCACCTCAGATGCTCCCTTCCCAACCAAAGATTTTCTGTACTCCATTGGTCTAGGCGGAGACGCTACAGTGATTGGGAATATTGGGTTCCATAGCGTTTGGGGCTTAGCGATCGCCAACGGCACCGTCTACGGTTACACCTCTAATCGTCTGCAAATCATCATCGATCCCACTACTGGCATTGGAAAATTTGACCGAACCGTGACTGGAACCGTCAATCAAATCTATGGAGCGACTTAAGGCAAAAGATACTTAGACCGATACGCCCAGTTTACCTCGAATCGATTGCCAAGCTTCAGGTTCGAGGACTTGGGTGGAGAGTTGTTTTTGTGCTAAAAGCGATCGCACGCCCTCCGCTCCACCCTCAGCTTTTAACACCGACATCAACAGCCCCTCAAACGTAATATCACCGCCTGCCGCCGTCGGCAAAATTACCTAGGGGTCTTGAGCCATTCTGCCGCCTCAACCGCACTAGCGCTGCCTTTAATCACCGAACCCAGTAGCGGCAACTTGAGATCAATAATGGGCGTAATCACCACATCGACCGGAGCCACATCTTTGAGCGTCGGCGAGTGATAGCCGTGAGGTTCGTAATAAAGCTTAGTATTCTGCTCCAAATCCGTCAGCAAATAGCCATTCTCTACAAGCGTCGGACCTACTGGAGAGCCAGGGAATGCCCGGATTTGCACCTGCTCCGCTAAGGTAAATGTTTCACCATGGGCGATCGCCGTAACCTGGGTATAGCCCATTTTTTCAACCACTTTTGCGGCACCGGGGGAACCGACTACCGGAATGGCGCGATCGAGCTTCTCCAATGTGGGCGGGTGCGCGTGATCGGGTAAGCCTTGAGACAGCAGGATTAAGTCAATGTTTTCGGGAATGGGGCGATCGGTGTTTTTCTTGCCCTCGAATAGCCAAGTTAAATTGCCAAAGCTTAGAGAACCCACGAGCCAGGGGTCTAACAAGATTCGTTTTCCACCCATTTCAATGAGCCAAGAATTACTGTCTAGCCAAGTTAGATACATTGCGTTTCCCAAAAGCACGGTTGTCTACATTGTAACAATATATAAAGTCATGGGATTGAGAAAAAAGCGCTTGAAGGCTTATCTTAGAAGGGGGACGGGAAGCGATCGCCAAGCAAATTCTGACCAAACCCACCTAATTACCCACTTTTTTATCTAAAATTTCTCATGATTTTTGGAATAAGGGGTTACACCCCTCACCCCATTAGTGCCATAATCTGTTTTGTAGATGCACCCTGATGGTTGGGAGAGTTTGCAAACGGCTCTCCCTTTTTGCACTCATTTTTAAGGCATTCGCCATCTATGGTAGGAAATTGTAGGAAGTTGCAGAAATTAGTGCCAAGTCAGCCCCGATCAAGGATGCCCACCATTTATCCTAGATAGGAACGCCTCATCTGCTGTGCCGTGAATCAACCTATTGGATCGAACCCATCCGCTAACCCGTTTTTTTCGCTCCCTTACGAGCCTGCCTTAGAAAGCTTGGGCGAAGATTATGGCGATCGCGTCACTGCCGAAGCGTTTCCTCAACATATCCTTCGCTTCCGCAATGACGACGTTCTGCCTCTCTTAGGGCTAGACCCGCAGACAGTCACGGATGATCATTTTATTGAAGCTTTTGGCACTTTTTCCGGATCTCAGCCCTGTATTGCTCTTCGTTACCACGGCTACCAGTTTGGTGAATACAATCCTCAATTGGGCGATGGACGGGGCTTTATATGGGCAAGTGCGCGGCACAGATGGCGAACTATACGACTTTGGCACCAAAGGTTCGGGCAGAACGCCTTATTCTCGCGGTGGCGACGGACGACTGACCTTGAAAGGAGGAGTTCGGGAAGTGTTGGCGGCTGAGGCTTTGCATCGCTTAGGGGTAAGGACTTCTCGTTGTCTGAGCTTGGTAGAAACGGGAGAAGGACTTTGGCGAGGCGATGAACCTTCGCCCACTCGATCGTCGGTGATGGTGCGGTTTTCCCGATCGCATATTCGCTTTGGCACCTTTGAGCGACTGCATTATTTGGGGCGAAAAGATCTAATTAAAACTTTGTTGGATCATGTGATTCAGTATTACTATCCGCATTTAATAAATGAGGAAAATTCCTACGTTCGCTTTTATGCCGAGTTAGTTCAACGGGTTGCAGAACTTGCCGCCCAATGGATGTCAGTGGGTTTCTGTCACGCTGTTTTGAATACCGATAATATGTCAATTACGGGCGAAAGTTTTGACTATGGACCTTATGCGTTCATTAACCAATACGATCCAAAATTTACCGCTGCCTATTTCGACTATTTTGGACGCTACTGTTACGGCAATCAGCCCGAAGTGTGCGTTTGGAATTTACAAATGTTGCAGGCTCCCCTCAAAGCGGTCATCGATCCGATGGAAATGGAGGCAGCTTTGGCAGGGTTCTATCCGCATTTCCAAACGATTTATCGGCAGCGGATGCTACGCAGGCTTGGTTTTGAGCTTGGTTTTGCTGCGGTGTCTGAACCAGTTGGAGATGAGTTGTTAAAGCTAACCTTGAAACTTTTGTGGGAAAGCAAGGCAGGGTATCACGACTTTTTTATGAGGCTGAGAGAGCAGTTTGCCGCAGATTGGCGATCGGATGAGGGCAAGATTTTTGAGCAAATCAGTGAGAATTTCAGTGGAGAAGCGAGTTCTTTTGAACAATGGCGATCGCTTTATCGTCAAGTCTTAAACAGTTTGCCGCCCGACGAAATGGGGGCGATCGCGCATCGGTTGGCGCAACATAATCCGACAACGGTGTTGATTAGACCTGAGATTGAAGCCGTGTGGGAGGCGATCGCCCAAGAAGACAACTGGCAGCCATTTCAAGATCTTCTGGCTCGCATCAAGTGCTCGGTTGTAGCGTAATTGCTTTCTCTCTAACTCCCGAAAATTGGAAGATATACGGAAGATTTCCACCTAACTCCCTTTATTGGGTTATTAGTTGTACAGAGTCCACTTTAATAAC
>JAAUPA010000024.1 GCA_012034615.1 Leptolyngbyaceae cyanobacterium CSU_1_4
CATTACTTCAAATTACATTAACGATTAAAATGCTCTATTTCTGAGAAGTTTCAAAAAAATTTACTGCCAATCTTTATGAAAATGATGCATCTCAAAACAACGTGTTTTAATCAATGGACAGTCAAGCGTTGTTTGCCCCACCACTCAGGACAAAAATACTATAAATTTTTAATTGGTGGACGAGGAACGATCGCCCATCGATACAAAACCCAGCAGCGATTTTCAGTAGAGGCAACCGCCTCTGTATCGGCATACTTATCCGCTTATTTTTATTGCCTCCGAGCTAATTTAGATAACGAAAAATGCCCTGCCCTAGTCATCGATCGCCAATCAGGCTACATCTTATCAATCAATTTGCCAGCATTTGAACTATTGGCGATCGATGCCGTTGGGTTTCAATTTCTTCACTTTGCCGTTGAACCAGACATGCACCAGCAAATTGATCAAGAACTCCAGGAAACCGGAGAATCTTCCCAAACGGTCTGGCTGCAAAACGCAGACGCATGTTCAATGAAATGCACAGTTCATGCAATGGTCGATCTTTATTATTCTCAGTGGGCAATCTTTCGCCTCAATGCCAACCCGCAATCCCCTAACTCGCAATCTCCTCATCCCCTCCAGCCAACGCATTAAACAATGTCATTGTCTCGCCCAAGTAAGTCTGACTACAGTCAATTTCGGGTAGTTGATCGGCTTGCCATCGAATAACCCGACAACATAAACCGCTCAGTTTTTCAAGAGAATCATAATCAACTAATCGATTTTTATTATTTCGCAAAAAAACATCTGTAAACAGTTCTGCCGCAATCCCAACTCTTGCCATTGCCTCAGTGGGACTTTGCTCTCTCAGTGAAGCTCTAAGCAGCACATGCAAGTTGTGCTTCTGTTTCTCACTGAGCAAACAACTTGCGCTAGTCTCCTTAATATTTTGAACTTCACTCAGTTGAACCTTTAAATAATGGCTCAGTTCCTGCATCTGAGACAGAGACAAACTTTGGATATGGGTGAAGATAATCTCCAAAGAATCGGCTGGGAAAATTTCTGATTGAGCATCCAGCACAAATAGATATCGAAAGAGTTCATCCTGAGTCCAGCCTTTGAGCTTGGCAATACGCCCCAAGTTAATATCCTTAGGAAGACGAACCTGCTTCTCCCAATCTTGGATGGCTGTATACGACGTTCCGAGCATCTTCGCAAACTCTCGCTGCGTCGCATGACCTCTTAACTCTTTGATTAATTTCGCCAAGCGTTCCTTAGCGAGTCTATCGTTTCCTGGTGCTGTTAACATGCTAGTACAACAACTCTAACGTAGATAAAAAGAACTGTATTATTTCTACATGGCATGTAGAGATTCTACGGATCTGGCTTCTTGAAAGTTTAGTACGCAGTTTATGATTTACACAAACCGCAATGGGGCTGCCTTGACCGTAGAAGTTGTAGAAACACCGGGATAACAACGAAACACAAAACCCCTGAAAAAATAGTTGACCCACTTCCTGAGAAAAGTTAACTCACTTAGCAGATATTAGTTTAACTAACATCAGGTTAACTAACACCAATAATTGAGACAAAATTTGAGGATTAATCTTCCTTATTCAATTGTGGAAAGGATATTCTCTAGAGCTTAGGATCCAGAACTAAACTTGAAAAATAGCTCAATATTTGAATTCTAATCTCTGTAAGTTTGTTCAAAAACTGCCCGACGTACTTTAACATACCGTTTATGCACTGAATACAGCTCTCGCCCTCTCAAGTAAAGCTGTATCGTAATTCAAATTTCAGCGCACCTCGATAATGATCCGATCGAGAATCTCTATCAATCCCCTTGAATGGGTAAGGCAGCCCTGTCGGATGCATGAGGTGAAAACGTACCATCGCTAAAGTTTGGTGTATTCCAATTTGCTTCGTACACCCTAGAGTTTTTTACCTACAATTTAGGAAGGCAATCTAGAGCTTAAGTGCCTTTTGATTTTGTAGAGGAGTTCCAAGCTGGGTGAGATCTAGAGCATAGCCCGCAGTGACGAGATAGACTGTGTGGGCGATCGCGCCGACTTGGCGAGTCAGGTTGCCTAAGCGATCGCGGAATAACCGCCCCATCGGGTAAGCAGGCACAACGCCCCAGCCTGTCTCTTCTGCCACCAAAATAATCGAGCCAGAGGTTTGCTCTAAGCTTGCCATCAACTGCTGCACTGTTTGTTGCCAAACGGCTTCATCTTGCTCCAAGCAATTTGCCAACCAAGTCCCTAGAGAATCTATCAATAAGCATTCCGAAGCTTCTGCGGATTGAATTGCGGCAGCAATCTCTACCGGAACCGCTAAAGTTTTCCAGTCGGCTGGTCGCCGCCGCTGATGGAGGTCAATCCGGTTTTGCCACTCCAAATCATCTGGGTCAGCTTGAGCAGTTGCCACATAGATCACTGACTTTTCTGATTGGGTCGCTAACCCTTCAGCCCACTCGCTTTTGCCCGATCGACAAGAACCCGTGACTAAAGTAATGAGGTTTGCGCGCTTCGGATAGACATTCATGAAGAAACTCTGGTCATAATAAATAATTGCCGCTAAGATGACCTAAATTTTGGGGTCAAGCCTTCCTTCCAAGAATTTTTATCTTAAAATCTAACTGTAAACCGTGTTTTCACGCTAGTTCTCTGTTGAGCATTGAACATAACCAGTAGGACTACGGTGTGTCTACATCCTAATTTTCGGGTAAGGCTACTCTTGGCTAATCTAAAGTACCGACTGCTCTAAAACTTGATACTTCTGGGAACGAGGCAATTATGAAATTTGGACTGGAACGGATTGGAGCCATGTTAGAGCAATTGAATACCCAGAATGATGTACCATCCCCATCTCCTCCTGCCTGTAGCCAAGCGACTCATCCAATTGCCAGTACTTCTATGCCTCGAACCCTTGCTGAACCTCGAACCCATTCAGATTCAGATCCCTTTCCTCTGCCCTTACAAGCTACCTCACATCATCAGTGCCATTCTGAGCCCCTCCCCCCTCCCCGTAAAAAACGTCTTCTGACAAGTCTGGTGCTACCCTTTTTGCTCTTCCAGGTGCGTCTCCGGCTGAGGTCGTTCAACCCTTCCCAGCCCAAGGAACTCAGTCGCTGGCTTTACCTCATGCAAAGGCTGTCAGCTTGAGCCATCATCGCCACGCGACCAATCCAAATTTGGCAATTAGTCTACTGAAAGACATTGAAACAACGGTTGTAGCTTGGCAATTGGAGTTAGAGCAAATCATTTTGCAAATTCAGGCGGTTTATGCAGATGGGCCAATTGTGGAGGGCTGGCTAGAGTCACAGGCAAGCCAGGTTCAGCCTCAGCCTAGCGCTTCGTCTGAGGCTACAGCAACGTTGCGACATGGAGAAGTCGATCGCTTAATGGATTATGTCGAAGCTATTTGCAACTCTAACTTAGGGTCGCAAAGCCAGGGGTCGCAAGCGCAAGTGGCACAAAGCCAAGGGTCGCAAAGTCAGGGACAAGCTTCTGTGCGAACCCCTGAAGATTCTTGCACTGCCTACCGTCTCTGCGGGCTAGATGCAGATGGGCGGCTTTGGAGCCGCTCTTGCCCCACTCCGCAGGTTCCCTATGTCAGTTTGGCGATCGCGCGCTACCAAAAGCTTCGCATTCTTTTAGGGCAAAAGCAAACGTTAGAGAATCGTCTCAATCAACTGATTCAAAGTCTTACTGTGCTCAGCGGACAGATCCAAAAATCTTAACCAAAACGCCTGAGGTATCTAAATCAGTTTGTCGTTAGCGATCGGGTTAGTCTGGGCATTCTAGAGGCTAGCTGATTCGTCTGCAAGGCTTAAACTTATGCCCGATCCGCAGATTTCTGCAATTATTTGCACCCATAACCGTGATCAATATTTGGGGGCGGCTATTGATAGCTTGCTCAGTCAGGATTTTACTGAAGAATACGAAGTGATTGTGGTGGACAATGCGTCGAGCGATCGCACTCGTGAGGTCATTGAAGCAAGGTTGTCCCATCCCCGTTTACGCTACGTTCATGAGTCTGTGCTGGGGCTGTCGGTGGCACGCAATACAGGTGCGAAACAAGCGCTCAGCCCAATTTTGGCTTATCTAGATGACGATGCCGTAGCAAGCTCACAGTGGCTACAGGTTTTACAGAGTGCCTTTCAAACCAATGAAAAATTGGCGATCGCAGGGGGCAAGGTAACTTTGCTATGGGCAGAGGGTATGACAGCACCCCGCTGGCTTTCGGCCGGCTTAGCGGGGAACTTAGGAGCCTATGACTTAGGGGATGCAGTCGTTTATATCGATCGCCCCGGACTGACTCCTAGAGGCTTGAACTACTCAATTCGTCAAAGCTTTTTGAAGCAGATTGGCGGTTTTGATGTGAACTTGGGGCGAGTGGGTAAAAACCTCCTGTCCAACGAAGAACTCGTCATGACCGAGCAAGCCCTAAACCTCGGATGGCAGGTTGCCTATTTGCCTACTGCTGTTGTTGCCCACAACGTTGCCCCCGAGAGGGTTCAGCGGCAGTGGTTTTTGCACCGAGGCTGGTGGCAGGGAATGAGCGAGTGCTACCGTGAGCAGTTGGCAGGGCGTGCTGGGGTTAGGCAGTTGCCCCACGGCAGCGAAAAGTTGTTGCGTGGAATTTATCGATCGCTCATTCATTGGCATGATCCGGCCCAGAGTTTTGATGATTTTGCTTATGCCTATGGACAAGTCGGATACTTGAAGGCAGCGCTTCAGGGAATATTTTTCAAGAAAAATTAATTCTGTGGCATGTCCAGAAGTATTGCTCTAACAGATTTTGGATGGCAGGCTTTGAGATTGGTTTTGTCCTTACTTCTTTTTTTCCTATGAAACTTCCTGTGTCTGTTTTGATTCCTGCCAAAAATGAACAAGAAAATTTATCGGCTTGCTTAGCCAGTGTGGCGATCGCCGATGAAGTCTTTGTGGTCGATTCCCAGAGTAGCGATCGCTCGGTTGAAATTTCTGAGAGCCACGGGGCAAAGGTCGTGCAGTTTCAGTTCAATGGACGCTGGCCCAAAAAGAAAAACTGGTCTCTAGAAAATCTGCCCTTTCGCAATGAATGGGTGCTGATTGTGGATTGCGATGAGCGCATTACTCCAGAATTGTGGAGCGAGATTGAACAAGCCATTCAAAACCCCAACTACGACGGCTACTACCTCAACCGTAAAGTGTTCTTTTTGGGACAATGGATTCGGTTTGGGGGCAAGTATCCTGACTGGAACCTCCGCTTATTTCGCCATGCGAAAGGACGTTACGAAAACCTCAACACTGAAGAAATTCGCAACACAGGCGACAACGAAGTTCATGAACATGTGGTTTTGGCAGGAAAAGTTGGCTATTTACAAAGCGACATGTTGCACATTGACTTTAAAGACATGTTTCATTGGCTAGAGCGCCACAACCGCTACTCGAACTGGGAAGCCCGTGTTTACTACAATTTATTGATGGGCATGGAAGAAGGCGGCACCATTGGTGCCAATTTATTTGGCGATTCTGTGCAGCGCAAACGCTTCTTAAAACGAATTTGGATACGCCTACCCTTTAAACCTTTCTTAAGATTTATCTTGGCGTATTTTATTCGCCTTGGGTTTTTAGATGGCAAGGCAGGGCTGATTTATGCTCAGCTTCTGAGCCAGTATGAGTACCAGATTGGAGTCAAGCTTTATGAGTTGCGGTTTGGTGGACGGTTGAACAAAACACCCTCCATCGGCTTGCCTGTTGCGCAAACCAGCGGGGAAGGTTAGGCACATGAATAGCGAGTATTGGGTGAATCGGGTGCCAGACTTGCCTCAAGCCTCTACCGAGCTTTGTTAAACGAGATGAACCCGCTCGGGTTGATTTGCGTCGCTATGACCAATCGTGGTTTGATCGGGGGCGATCGGGCGGGTTCATCCTCCTCTGGTGGCTGGTGCAGGCGATCGCCTTTCCGCTCACGCCCCACTCTTTTCACGGCGCTCGGGTCTTTCTGCTGCGGCTCTTTGGGGCTCGCATTGGGCAAGGAGTCAGCATCCGTCCTACCGCGCGCTTTACCTATCCCTGGAAAGTTTGCATTGGCGACCATAGCTGGATTGGCGATGATGTGGTGCTGTATAGCCTGGATTGGATCACCATTGGCAACCATTGCGTGATTTCGCAAAAAAGCTACCTCTGCACAGGCAGCCATGATCTTCACGATCCAGCATTTGGCTTAAAGACAGCCGCGATCGCCATTGGCAACGGAGCGTGGGTGGCGGCAGATTGCTTTATTGCCCCAGGGGTTCAAATTGGAGCAAACGCCGTCGTTGGGGCCCGCAGCAACGTTCTTTCCAACATTCCCAACCAACAAGTGTGCTGGGGCAGTCCGTGTCGCCCTCGTTACTTACGAACCTATGCTCAATGAGTGACCTCAGCCTGAGTCCAAGCCCGGATTTGCTCAATTCGCGCCTGGACGTTGCCTCGGTTAATCCGGTAGCTGAGGGGATGGGCAATGAGCCGGGCTGTACTTTCAAACAGGCGATCGATTTCGACCAAATTGTTCTCTTTCAGCGTTTTGCCCGATGCCACCAATCCACGATCGCCTCTGACATACCTGTATAGGTCCCAACTCAACCGAGCCATACAGCGGCACAATTTC
The DNA here is from genome assembly GCA_012034615.1 of Leptolyngbyaceae cyanobacterium CSU_1_4. GTDB lineage: Bacteria > Cyanobacteriota > Cyanobacteriia > Elainellales > Elainellaceae > Timaviella. Next base: position 6,622 of record JAAUPA010000024.1, read on the forward strand.
CACAGGCAGATCCAGCGCGTTGAAAAATTCTCCAGCGCACTGCACAAACTTACTTGCCACTCGGCTATGGGGCGGCAGTTCTAGCGCCGAACCGTAGGGGCTAGACGCTTTCACCGCCACCGACAACCGACACTGCCCAAACCCTAAGTCAACCAGGTGCGCCACTTGAGGACGTTTCTCTCGCAAAATATCGTAACCCACCACGCCAAGCTGTGCCTGACCATATTCCACATACACAGGCACATCATAATTGCGCACCAGTAAAGCTTTAGCGGTATGAGTCGTGTCCCAAATTTCTAATTGGCGATTGGAGTCATCTAAAAAGGCACTAAAGTCTAAGCCAATGGATTGAAAAAGGCGAATGCTATCTTTCAGCAGTCCTCCTTTAGGCAGCGCAACGGTAATCATGCTTTCAGTCTCTAATTCTCCCCACCTAGCTTACGATGAAATACCTCAGACATTTGCTTGCGTCCGTCTTCTGTGGGGGGGGGAAGCCGTAGCCATGAGAGCCCGGACGAGGCTGACAACGGTTCATAGAGACCTGTAGAGCAGTAGTGTCTTCTCGATGCTGTAAGACACAAGGGGGCTAGAAAGCTAGAGCATCCCACTGAGACTTTATTTCAACGCAGACCCCTAATCGGTTCAAAGAAAATGGTTGGTTTAGCTTTGATGTTTTGGTCGCATTTTGAGTTAATTTTGTGAAGTTCGCCTGCCCACCGAGTCAAGAAAAAGGACAGCTATGACCCTGGAATATCCTGATGATTTGAAATATTTGGATAGTCACGAATATGCCCGCCTGGATGGGGAAATTGCTACTATTGGCATCTCGGCTTTTGCCATTGATCAACTAGGCGACATTGTATTTTTAGAATTGCCTGATGTGGGAGAGGCGATCGCCCAAGGCGAAACCTTCGGCACGGTCGAGTCAGTCAAAGCTGTTGAAGATTTGAAAGCTCCCCTCTCTGGCACCGTGATCGAGCGCAACAATGCAGTCATCGAAGCCCCAGAGCAACTGGCTGAAGACCCCTACGGCGAAGCTTGGATGCTCAAGATCCGAGTCAACAACGTTGATGAGTTGGACGAGGCGTTGTCTGCCGACGAGTACCGAGCGCTGACAGAAGGAGAGTAGCAGAAGGAGAGTAGCAGAAGGAGAGATGAGGGGGCGATCGTTGAGACAGCGATCTGGCAGCGATCGTGAGGCGAGTATAAATATGCGGAGCATTGTTGCAAAATATTGCGCAAATGGTTAAACATTATTTAATCCCTCTGTTCCGCTACCCCATCTCCAGGCTCCGCCATGACCTCAGAGTTTTCTGCCCCTGTTCAAATTCCAGGCTCCAGTTCAGTCGGTCTTTCCGAATCATTATCTGATCGATCTAGTGATGCTCCTCCCTCCACTCCTGCCCCTAGGGGGGCTGCCGATTGGCGGGTGCATGATTTTGGACGCAGGCACATTGGACCTCAGGCAGACGATATTCAGCATATGCTTTCGTATTTGGGCTTTGGGTCGTTGGAAGGCTTGATAGAGGCAACTATTCCGGCCGATATTCGGCTCCAGCGACCCTTGAAGTTGGCAGAGGGTCGAACCGAGCCGGAAGTTTTGCAAGAGTTGAGGGCGATCGCCACTCAAAATCAAATCTTCCGCTCCTACATTGGCATGGGCTACTCCAACTGCATTACCCCACCTGTGATTCAACGCAATATCTTAGAAAACCCCGGTTGGTATACTCAGTACACCCCCTATCAACCCGAAATTTCCCAAGGACGCTTAGAAGCCCTTCTCAACTATCAGACCTTGGTGACTGACCTAACTGGGCTAGAAATTGCTAACGCCTCCCTCTTGGATGAAGGGACTGCCGCGGCTGAAGCCATGACGATGAGCTACGGGCAATACAAAGGCGAATCTAAAGCCTTTTGGGTCTCTGACGCTTGCCATCCGCAAACCATTGATGTAGTCAAAACGCGAGCAATTCCCCTCGGCATTGAGGTAAGGGTGGGGGATCACCGCACGTTTGCCTTTGATCTGCCAGTGTTTGGAGTGCTGCTGCAATATCCTGCCACCGATGGCGCAATTTACAACTATCATGCCTTCATCCAGCAGGCGCACAAGGCGGGTGCATTGGTGACTGTGGCGGCCGATCTATTAAGCCTGACGTTGCTGAAGCCTCCCGGAGAATTTGGGGCAGATATTGCAGTGGGGAACACTCAGCGCTTTGGTGTGCCTTTGGGGTATGGCGGTCCTCATGCAGCGTACTTTGCGACCAAAGAGGTATATAAGCGACAGTTGCCGGGTCGGCTGGTGGGTATTTCTAAAGATGGGTCAGGGCATCCGGCGTTGCGTTTGGCGCTTCAAACTCGTGAGCAGCATATTCGGCGCGATAAGGCGACCAGTAATATTTGTACGGCACAGGTTTTGTTGGCGGTCATGGCTGGGATGTATGCGGTGTACCATGGGGGGCGCGGGCTGAGGCAAATTGCTGAGACGATTCATCAACAAACGACGACGTTGGCAAATGGGTTACGGGCACTGGATTTTAAATTAAGTGATTCGCCTTTTTTTGACACGTTGCGGGTAGAGGTGGGCGATCGCCAAACCGAGATTATGGCAGGAGCGATCGCCAAACGGATAAACCTACGGGCGATCGGAGATAGGGCGATCGGAATTTCGTTAGATGAAACCACGAACTCAGAGGACTTGTTTGATCTTCTACAAATTTTTGGGGGTGGATCTGGATATCTCCAGGCGGCTCCTTCAACCGATGACTGGGGGCAGTTGGCTCGAACCACGCCTTATTTAGCTCATCCTGTTTTTAATACCTATCACTCTGAAACCGAACTGCTGCGATACATGTATCGGTTGCAAATGAAGGATTTATCCTTAGCAACGGCAATGATCCCGCTGGGCTCGTGCACCATGAAGCTCAATGCCACCTCTGAAATGATTCCGGTGACGTGGGCAGAATTTGGGCAAATTCATCCTTTTGCGCCTCTCCAGCAAGCGCGGGGCTACCAAATCATGTTTCGACAGTTAGAGGAATGGCTGGCTGAAATTACGGGGTTTGCCGGAATTTCTCTTCAGCCTAATGCGGGTTCGCAAGGCGAGTACACGGGCTTGCTAGTCATTCGGCAATATCATGAGCAACGGGGTGAAGGGCATCGCAATTTGTGTCTCATTCCTGAATCTGCTCATGGCACTAATCCTGCCAGTGCTGTGATGGCAGGCATGAAGGTGGTGCCTGTGGCTTGCGATCGCAATGGCAATATCGATATCGCTGACCTTCAGGCTAAAGCCGAGAAACATCAGGATCATCTTGCTGCCCTAATGGTGACCTATCCTTCAACCCATGGCGTTTTTGAGGAAGAGATTCAAAAATCTGTGCGATCGTTCATACCAACGGCGGACAGGTTTATATGGATGGAGCTAATATGAACGCCCAGGTGGGTCTATGCCGCCCAGCAGATTTTGGCGCAGATGTGTGTCATCTTAATCTTCACAAAACCTTCTGCATTCCCCATGGCGGCGGTGGTCCAGGGATGGGACCGATCGGGGTGCAGGCGCACTTGGTGCCCTTTCTACCCGGACATCAGGTGGTGGAGATGGATGGCACGGGAGAGCGATCGCCAAGAATTGGGGCAGTTTCAGCGGCTCCTTGGGGCAGTGGTAGCATTTTACCGATTTCCTGGGTCTATATTGCGCTGATGGGAAGTGCTGGATTAACAAAGGCAACTCAGGTCGCAATTCTCAATGCCAATTACATCGCCAAACGGCTAGAGAGCCATTACCCCATTCTCTACAAAGGCAAAGGAGATTTGGTGGCGCATGAGTGCATTCTCGATTTGCGCGAGTTTAAGAAAACCGCAGCGATCGAGGTCGATGATATTGCCAAACGACTGATTGACTACGGCTTTCATCCGCCCACGGTCTCTTGGCCTGTAGCAGGAACCGTCATGGTAGAGCCCACTGAAAGCGAGTCTTTGCAGGAGCTCGATCGCTTTTGCGATGCCCTGATTGCGATCCGTGAAGAAATCCGCGAAATTGAGCAAGGCTTGGTCAATCAGCAGAACAATTTGCTGAAGAATGCGCCCCATACAGCGGCGAGTTTAATGAGTGAAGACTGGGACCGTCCCTATACTCGTCAGCAGGCAGCCTATCCAACGCCGTGGACTCGAGAAAACAAGTTCTGGGCAGCAGTCGGACGAGTTGATAATGCCTATGGCGATCGCAATCTCATTTGCTCCTGTTTACCCATGGAGGCTTATCACGAAGCGTAGCCTCTAGGCTTTCAGAAATCGTTTGGCTCTTTTGAAATCATGGTAGAAACTGTAGGGCAGGCATCTTGCCTGCGCAGGCAAGATGCCTGCCCCTACGGGAAATTAATTTTTTCTTATCACCCGGAAGTCGGAAGAGCCAATCGTTTCCACAGTAGGCACTCTTTCAATCCTCATTCAACCCTCATCGTAGGAAAACTTTGCCTTTTCTAGATAGGAGCGTCGCCATGAGATACCTGCAAGGGGTGGCACAGTTCCAGGAACTTGTCCCAAGTGCTTGGAACCCAGTCATCCGTCGCTAGATTTTACCGTCCCCCAACCACAACGTTTTTAATGCGCACATGAGGACCGCCAACGCTAACGGGTAAAGGAGATTGTCCGCCCTTGCCACAACCGCCATTTTTGTAAACCGAATCATTGCCGATCGCCTCAACATCTTTCAAGGTCTGAAAAACATTGCCGCTTAAAGTCACATCGCTCACGGGTTCAGCGATCTGTCCATGGCGAATCATGTAGCCTTCGGCAGCCGCAAAGGTGAACATTTCACCATTGGTTTGTCCGCCCAACATTCGCACCGCATAAACGCCTTCTTCAATATCGCTAATCATGTCTTCAAAGGTGCGATCGCCGCTCTCAATGCCCGTATTCGTCATCCGCACAATAGGAGGATACATGGCGCTGAGGGCCCGAGCGTTGCCAGTCGGAGCCTCGCCCAGCTTACCTGCCGTTTCGCGGTTGTGAAGACGTTGGGTCAAAATGCCATCTTTAATTAGGTACTTGCGCTGTGCCGGAACGCCTTCATCGTCATAGGTCAACGAACCCGGCAGACCGGGCAGCGTGCCATCATCTACCACGTTGAGCTGAGGAATCGCGATTTGCTTACCCAAGACCAATAGCTCTTGCATCCGAGGGTTTTCATAGACAAAATCGGCTTCGGAAAGATGCCCAAACGCCTCGTGAATAAATACACCTGCCAGGTAAGGATCTAAAACGACGGTGTGCTGTCCACCTTTGACAGGACTGGCTTCGAGTTGCCCGACTGCCCGCTGGGCTGCGCTTTTCACTCGGTCTTCAATGCCTTCTAGCACGTCATAATCAGAGCGAGAATGGATAGACTCGAAGCCTTGACGCACCACGTTACCCTCGCCCCTTGCCACCACGCTAAAGCCGCCGTTGACATCTAGTCGTTCCTGGGCGATGCAGGCTCCTAAGGAGTTGACAAAATAGGTGGTGCCAAAGCGATCGCGGTAGCTGGCGATGGTGGTTTGAATCCGAGGATCAAACTCTAACAGCAGTTGATTGTACGATTCCATCAGCTTGCGTTTTGCATCTAACGAAACGCCTCGGGGATCTTTGCCCAAATTCACCGACACATAATCTTGAATCGGGGCTACTTCTGCCAACTGGGTTGTTTCTTTGCCAATGAGTTGAGCTTGGGCGATCGCGTCTTCAATTCGCCCTTTCAAATCTGCCAAACCATTAAAGGTGACAAAGCTCCAGCCGCCTTTATGGCAAGCCCGCACCCCGCCCACCAACGATAAGCTGCGATCGACCGCATCCAGTTGTGCGCCTCGGTAAGCAATGGTGGTGGATTCACTTTGCTCTAACCGAATTTCCAAATAGTCAACCCGATCGCGGTAAGGAGCGATCGCATCGAGCAGCCGATCTTGCAAAGAAATAGACGTTACCACTCGCTGATCCCCCAGTTGATTAAGACTCTCCTACCAGTTTAGCAAGCTAGGGGAAAGCTCGCGCTCTACACGATTCTGGCTCAGCCCATGCAACGGGTTGAAGCGATTTGCCGCCATACGCTGCATCAGTCTGCCCTAGACCAACCTGCCCAAAACTCACAGGTTGCAGCATTGTAACACTCATAAATCGCTAAAATGATTGCGAAAAGAACGGCAAGTCGAGCGCTTTTTTATTCTCGCAGCCACAGCCTAAACCAATAAAAACAACCCATTTTATACAGCCTAGATAACGCAATAAGTAAAAGAAATTGAATGATCTATCTCTTCTGTAAATTACTCAATGTTGCAGCCTCTTTAAGGGTTGAAAGCACGTTATTTTACACTTCTGTACTGTTTTCACCCTGTATTATTCCCTTGCCTATAGAGCACCTCAAGACATCTAAATCTGATTGCAAAAACCTATCAAGGCTATGAACTGTATGAGCGAATTAGCAGGATATAAATCTCTCTTTGGGTGCTGGTCTAAAGTATTGAAAGACGATCAATCTTCTGCTTTTGTTAAATTTAGTAGTTTTCAATACAAACACTGAGGTTTTCAATCCATACTATTGAGCAAGTGTCAAATCTCTCAGTGAGTAAGAATTGATTTTAATAAAGGTTTGAAGTTATTTCAGTGTTATGTTGATCAGCTACAATTCATGCCTCAAGGGCAGTGCAACCTAGTTAAAGGATGTTTGAAAAGTATCAGAGCTTCTTACACTCGCCCCCTAAATCCCCCATTTTGGGGGAATTTGAACAAGAGTTGGCTTAAAAGTCCCCCCAAATGGAGGGCTTTTAAGGGGCGGTTCGGGTCACAATTTTGACTTTTCAAACAGCCACTTAGGTAACCGCGATCGCCCGCACAGGCTCGATCAGGAGCTTCCTCTTTTTTTGCTTCAACTCATATATTCATTAATTTTAAACTCATATATTCATTAATTTTAATGGAATGGATTTTATCTACTGTTATTTTGCCCCCTCATCCTCTCAATCCTTGGAGAACAGCAATGGAGACCGAAGAAGTTGAAAACGGTCATGTTACCACTATTGCCGAGCATCTTGATCCAGAATTAGTTGCCCACCCGCCCAAAGAAAAAAAGAAGAAGGACAAGAAAAAAAAGAAAACTGAAAAGAGCCAAGCTCATCGCAACTCCGCAGCCCATGACTTACTTACCCGCATCCGAACAGGAAAGCAAGTCTAAACTCTCTAGTAAAGATTATGAGAAGGAACTGTCTCGTCTGCAAACAGAACTGGTTAAAATGCAGTACTGGGCAAAGCATACCGGCACCCGAATTGTCATTTTGTTTGAAGGGCGAGATGCCGCAGGCAAAGGCGGCACGATTAAGCGCATTACCGAACCGCTCAATCCTCGCGGCTGTCGAGTCGTGGCGCTGGGTACACCGAGCGATCGCGAAAAAACCGAGTGGTATTTTCAGCGCTACGTTCCGCATCTCCCGGCAGCGGGTGAAATTGTTTGCTTCGATCGCAGTTGGTACAACCGCGCCGGAGTTGAGCACGTCATGGGCTTTTGCACCGATGAGCAATATCAAGAATTTATGCAAACCTGTCCAGAATTTGAGCGAATGCTCGTTAGGTCGGGCATCATTCTGCTCAAGTATTGGTTCTCAGTCAGCGATGAAGAGCAGGAACGCCGCTTCCAGTCTCGCACCACCGATCCGGCACGGCGCTGGAAACTCAGCCCCATGGATCTAGAATCGCGCGATCGCTGGGTGGAATATTCTCAAGCAAAAGATGCTATGTTCACACACACCAACATTCCCGAAGCACCTTGGTTTACAGTCGAGGCAGACGACAAAAAACGCGCCCGTCTCAACTGCATCAGCCACTTCATCAGCAAGGTTCCCTACATCGACATGACCCCAGAGCCCCTAGAATTGCCACCCCGCAAGCATGCCCACGATTACGTGCGCTCACCCCGCAACGAGCAGTTCTTTGTGCCTCAGGTCTATTAATCACAGGACTTGTGATCATGGGAATTGCTGCCGCAGTTTCACCTTCCACCGCGACTCAAAACGCACGATTCAAACAACACTTTCAAAGGAAAAACAACCATAGTGGTAACGAACTACGCTTTCAAGCTATTTGCCAAATCACCGATCGCGAAAAACTACCGCCCAAAACCCCCAGCCGCCTAGAAGAACTATGGGCAGCCGACGTTTTTACATTGAACAAAATGCAGACCTGTCTGCCCAAAGACGTGTTCAAATCCGTTAAAAAAACCATTCATACCGGCGGTAAGCTCGACGTATCCATAGCAGGCACCGTTGCTGCCGCTATGAAAGATTGGGCAATTTCTAAAGGCGCATTGTATTACGCCCACGTTTTCTACCCCATGACCAACATCACCGCAGAAAAGCACGACGGCTTTATTTCGGTGCAAAGCGACGGCTCAGTTTTAACCGAATTTACAGGCAAGGTTTTGGTGCAAGGCGAACCCGATGGCTCATCCTTTCCCAACGGCGGCATCCGTTCTACCTTTGAAGCCCGAGGCTACACGGCGTGGGATGTCACCAGCCCCGCCTATGTCATGGAAACAGATAACGGCGTAACTCTTTGCATTCCCACGGTGTTCATTTCCTGGACCGGAGAAGCGCTAGATAAAAAAACGCCCTTACTTCGTTCCAATGCAGCAATGAGCAAAGCCGCCACGCGCTTACTCAAGCTGTTGGGTCATTCTGAAGTGGCACCGGTTAATTCTAGCTGTGGCGCAGAGCAAGAATATTTCTTAGTCGATGCGCACTTTGCCCACAGCCGCCCCGACCTTATGCTGACCGGCAGAACGCTGTTTGGACGACCTGCGGCAAAAGGTCAGCAGTTTGATGATCACTACTTTGGAGCCATTCCAGAGCGCGTCCAGGTCTTCATGCAAGATGTCGAAGAAAAAATGTACCGCTTGGGCATTCCAGCAAAAACTCGTCACAACGAAGTTGCCCCTGGTCAGTTTGAACTGGCTCCCTTCTTTGAAGCCGCAAACGTGGCTAGCGATCACCAGCAAATGACCATGACCATTCTCAGGAGCATGGCAAAGAAGCATGGCTTTGTGTGCTTACTCCATGAAAAACCCTTTGCTGGCATTAATGGTTCAGGGAAGCACGTTAACTGGTCGGTGGGCAACGCCACCCAAGGCAACCTGCTCGATCCAGGCGACACGCCCCACAGCAACCTGCAATTTCTGCTCTTTTGTGGGGCTGTCATTCGGGGTGTGCATAAGTATGGATCTTTGCTGCGGGCAGTGGTGGCGACTGCGAGCAATGATCACCGTCTGGGGGCAAATGAAGCACCTCCCGCTATTATTTCGGTTTATCTGGGCACGCAGTTAGAGGATGTGTTTGAGCAAATTAAAAAAGGAGACGTGCAAAGCTCTGCCCATGCGGGCGTGATGGATCTGGGCGTGCTGACTTTGCCCGAATTTCCTAAAGATCCGGGCGATCGCAACCGCACCTCACCCTTTGCGTTCACGGGCAACCGCTTTGAGTTCCGGGCAGTCGGGTCGAACCAGTCTGTTTCAGGGCCGCTCGTAGCGATGAATACGATTCTCACCGACTCTCTCACCTGGATTGCCGACGCGCTAGAAGCTGAGTTGGCGAAGGGAACGTCTCTTGATGCTGCCACCTACTTTGTGCTTAAAGAAGTCATGAATGACCATAGCGCGGTCGTTTTTGGCGGCAATGGCTACTCCGAAGCGTGGCACAAAATGGCGGTGGAGGAACGGGGCTTGTTAAACCTGCCCACCACAGCCGATGCTCTGCCAATTTTGAAAGAGAAGTCCATTGAGGAACTGTTTGCAAAAACAGGGGTGCTGTCTGCAACTGAGCTGGAAAGCCGGTTTGAGGTCTATGCAGAACAATACATTCAGGTGATTGAGATGGAAGCCAAGTTGGTCATTACGATGGCAAAAACCGCCATCTATCCTGTGGCGGCTCGCTATTTATCGGAACTTGCCTGCACGATCGCCCACTTAAAGGAAATTGGCGTTTCATTTGAGGCAGAAGTTGTTGAACACGTTGCTTCAACGACCAAACTTATGATGGACAGTGTTAGCAAGCTGAGTGATGCCATGAGCAAGCACGAGTTTGCGACGGTCGAAGAGCACATGCAGTACTGTGCAAAAACGCTTCGTCCTCTCATGGATCAAGTTCGGGAGTATGCAGACACCCTGGAAGACGATGTGGCAGATGATTTATGGCCTTTGCCAAAGTATCAGGAAATGCTGTTTATCAAGTAGTGAAATTGATCTCTTGATCAATTGATAAATCATTTAAAGCCGCGATCGCCCTCAACCGCGATCGCGGCTTTTTGCGCGCTCACCGCTTCCATTGACCATCTCCTGCTGAGTTAAGTTATATTAAATAGACTCAATTATAAGTATCAATACGATAGCCAATCATAGGCGATCGCTGTACCCTCACCTTACTTTAAAAACGTCCACGGTAGTCAGCCCCTCAACGACTCACACTTTACCAACTTATAGGAGATTTTCCTGTGGCCTTATACGCAGAACTTCATCGCCATCTTGGAGGTTCGGTTGTACCGCGTGTCCTGTGGCGCTACTTTGAACGCAACCGTAACGATTTGGCTCAACCCTTTGAAAACTATGACCAGTTTGAAACCTTTTTCACCCGACCTCGCAACACCTTAGACGAATACTTAGAGCTACATACCCTGGTAGAAAAGGTGCAGACTGAAGCCTCGCTGCCCTACTTCATCTATCGCCTGATGCGAGGCGCATACGTTTTTGAGAACCTGGCATATCTTGAACTGCGGTACACGCCTTACCTGAGAACTGCCAGCGATCTCACCCAGACCGAACGAATCGATCGCATGGCAGAGATTGTCGATGTGGTTGGCAAAGCCAGTCAGGTCGGCGAATATCCGATTGTGACCCACCAGATTCTTTGTATGCACTCCCGGTTACCCTATGAGGTTAATCGCGCCATCGTCGATCTGGCTGCCCAAATGAAGCACTATGTCTGTGCGATCGACTTAGCGGGGGGCGACGGACATTACCGCGATCGCCTCGACGAATTTGTTGAACTATATGCCTATGCGCGATCGCTCAACGTCAACACAACAGGGCATGTTTACGAAACCACCGCAGGCTGTTACCCCGAACTCTTGCCCTATCTGATGAGAATTGGTCATGGTATTCAAATCCCGATTCTGCACCCCGAACTGCTGAGAGATTTGGCAGCTCGCAGACAATGTTTAGAAGTTTGTCCCACCACCTATCTCAAAACAGGGACGCTTCAAGATATCCAGCAGCTTAAAATTGTGTTCGATCGCTGCTTTGAAGCCGGAGTAGACATCGCCATTTGCACCGACAACGCCGGACTTCACAACGTTCGGCTACCCTTCGAGTATGAAAACTTGCTCACTCACGACATCATTGATTTTGAGCAGCTCCAAGCTTGTCAAAATGCTGCTTTCCGGCACGCCTTTGCCTGGAAGCATCAACAACATCCAGCATCCATTTTGAACGGCATTCTAGCGGCTGATTTAGCGCTAGCCCGATAGTCTTTCTCTCTTTTTGTCGGACGCAAAGCCTCACAGATGAGGCTTTGCGTCCTTTTTAGTGCTAACGAGTCCGCAGAATTTTTAAGTTTTAGCACTTTAGAAAATCACTTTGGCTACCCGTCACCTCGACATAAATATGTTCTAAGCGAATTGGCTGGCGAGAAATGGAGCTGAGAGTGATGCCGTCGAATCGCTCAATCATGTCTTTTAGCTCTAGATGCTCAGGGATCCAGAAGGCAAGGTCACGACCATAGTATCGAGGAATAAAGCCCTGCTGCTGGGCACGGGCGATCGCACCGGCTTCATCTGCGGTTTGCACCATGACGATCTCTTGAGCCGGAATCAGTTGTTGTAACTCGGTTAACGTACCTTCTGCCAAAAGCTTTCCTTCTTTAAGAATGCCAATGCGTTGACATAAGCGCTCGGCTTCTTCTAGTAAGTGAGTCGTCAGCAGCGTCGTGATCCCCTGGCTTTTGAGCTGGCGAATCAGTTCCCAAAGTTCGTAGCGGGCTTCAATGTCTAGTCCTGTCGTCGGTTCATCCAGAATCACCAGTTTGGGTTGATGCACCAGAGCGATCGCCACACTCAGTCGTCGCTGCATTCCACCGCTGAGGGTTTCAACCGGACTATTTGCCCGTTCTACTAAGTTCACAGCCTCTAGGCAATGGTTCACTTGCTCAACCCGTTCCGATTTAGATAGACCATAGATCCGGGCAAAAAATTCTAAATTTTCTCGGCAGGTGAGAGATTGATAAAGCAGATTCTCTTGAGGTGCAATGCCAATCAGCTTCTTGGTGGCTTGGCAAACAGATTTGCCTTCAATATAAATAGTGCCGCTATCGGCTCTAAGCAAATCGCAAATGATGTTGATGGTTGTGGTTTTGCCTGCTCCATTGGGTCCTAACAATCCGTACACTTCACCTTCTGCAATAGAGAAATTTAGGTCTTGTAGAACTAGGCGATCGCCATACCTCTTGTTTAACTTTTCAATGCGCAGCAAACGTTATAGCCTCCTTTCTGAAACCAACATCCGACGATACGACAGCCATCCGCCCAACACCGTCAACGCCGCGAACCCCACCAAAAACCAAAAATGTCGAGCAATTTCAGAGAAACTTTTACCCGCTGCCCATACGCCTGTCAAAGCTTCGTTCATGTGATAAACCGGATTGTATTCCGCCCATCGCAAGAGGCTGTCGGGAAATAGCGAAGCGGGCAAAAATACGCCCCCTAAAATTAGGAGGGGCACGCCAAACGCCGCCACCAAAGCATTCACATCTTCAGTACGACGAGCAAACTGGGTTCCTAAAATAAAACCGACTCCCACATAGGAAGCAATGCTTAAAAAAATAATGAGTGCGCCTAGCCCAAAGTTTCCATTAAACTGCGCTCCGACTAATGCGGCAACCAGGTAGACAATCAACGTTTGACCGATGCCAATCCAAGTATGTGCCACAAAAATGCCCAAAAAGTAAGACGTGCCGCTGAGGGGCGAAAGAAACAAGCGTTTGAGGGTTCGTTGTTCCCGTTCAGAAACTACGGTGGCAACGCTTCCCCCTAAGCAACTAAAAAACAGAGCTGCGCCAATTAAGCTGGCTGGTGCCGCTGTTTCAAAAGCATCACCGATCGCCAGCTTCGTTTTCTCTGCCACAATCAGCCCATTCAAAACCAGAACTGAGACAGGAAAAATAGTCCAAGAAATGAGCGATCGCCGTCTTCGCAGCAGTTCGGTTAAAATCCGTCCTGCCACGGCTAAGATTTCGTTCCAGTATTTACCCAAAAAAACACTACCCAAAAAAATACCCCATGCCCAACGTTTCTATCTTAGGGGGATGGGGGAATTTTAGATTTGCGATTTCAGATCTTCCGACCTAAAATCTAAAACCGATTCACTTCAGGAGCAGTACTATCATTGCCAGTTTGAGGCAAGAACAGGTTGCTGGCTGCATTGTTCTGATACAGACAATCAATCTGATGGCTAGCTGCGTCGCGCTTTTCAATATCGCCCGTAAACCCAAAGGTATTCATGCGGTTACGGCACTGATTGACATCTTCAGAGGTGACCAGATTACGACTTTGAAGAATGCTCCAGTTGCTACTCCGAATGACACATCCCGGCTGCATTCTGGGCTGAGACACATGAACCGCAAAGGGGCTAAGGGTAACAAAGGCGCGCAGATCCACGGCGATCGCACTGGCTCCATACTGGACACAAATTTCGGGGTTAGGGGCACTGCGATCAATGTCGTAGCGCGTTGCAACGCTGCCCAAGTCTGAAGTGGTGGCAGAGCTAAAGAAAATGCCTAACCCTAACCCGGCAACAAAAATCGCGCCCAAAAATTGCCATCGTCGTCCAATTTAAGGCGGCAGCAACGCCCGACTTGGGCTTAGGCTGATCCTCCCGATCGTCTAAGTAGGGATCGGAACGGTCTGAGTAATCATCCGCATAGCGATCGTCTGAGTAGCGAGATCTAGAAGGAGGTTTTGGCGGTTTACGTTTCATGGTCAGAAGTCTTGCAAAGTTTGGGCGAGGTTCTTTTTAAGATTCACACTATTCTAGTTTAGTTCCTTGCAGGTATGTTATGCAGGATAGCAGGCTTTAAGCGGTTGGAACTCCGCAGTAGACCGGCAGAGTAAAGTGGAAGCAACTGCCATGATTAGGACTAGAATCTACCCAAATTTGACCATAATGAGCTTGCACAACTCGCTTGCACAGTCCTAGCCCAATTCCATACCCATCCTTTGCTTCATCTCGTTTCAACCGGAAGCAATCTTCAAAAATACTCTGCTGGTTTTCCTCAGGAATGCCAGGTCCATCATCGCCAATGCTGATTTGCACTTTTTGAGTCGTGCGGTGCAAAATGCCAATTTGAATGGTGCCGTGTTCAGGAGTGTATTTAACCGCATTGTCTAAAAGGTTGATCATGACCTGCTTGATGCGCTCAGGATCGGCGTAAACCTTAGGCAGATCTGAAGGAATATCGATCGCAACCTGATGAGATTTAATTTTGAATTGTTCTTCTAGCTGATTCAGCACCTCCAGACAAAGCGCCGTGAGATCAACTTCTTCGGGCTGAATCTTGATGCCTGCGCCCTTTTCTCTTGCCGCCTGCAAAATATCAGTAATCATCCGATCAATGGCTTTAGTCTGGGTGCGGGCATGTTTCATAATTTGTGCCATCAAAGCCGGGTTAAGCCGCGTGCCGCCCGCTTCATCCCGAGAGCTATTGCCAATTTCTAGAGTCTCAATGGCGATCGAGACCGCCGTTAAAGGATTGCGCAAATCATGAGCTAGCATGGAAATAAGCTGATCTTTGAAGCGGACTTGAGCCTGAAGCTCTTCTTTTTCTCGGTGAAGTCGAAAGATTTCGTCAGAAAGCTGAAGCAGTTCGGCAGAGTGGGCGATCGAATGAATAGTATGAGGGCTAGCGGGGTTGTCGCGGACATGACTGGCAGACTCTGCTGCTTGCTCATCCACCACTCGCTGCCATCGTCCCCACCAACTGCTGAGCTGAGCCACCAAGTCGCTGCCCGCCAAAACTTGCCGAGGCTCTGGATGAATCCGAATTAAAGAGGGCGTTGCCATCAACTTAAAATACTCCGCCAAGTGAGGTTGTTCTCCAACATCAACAATTTGCAGATCATAATAAGTGTCATCCGTTGCCGTCTCCTTCAGAAACTGGCGAATCTGCCGAATTTTCTCACCCGAACTGGGGCGCTTGTCAATAAAGAGCAAGAGCTGGAGAGGAGCTTCAGAAAGCTTGAATTGAGGGGACTGTGCCTCCATTTGAACCTATGTAAGCGGCAAGGAGCGGTGTAGAGAGTTGGGAAGACCCATAAGAAAAACTCAATTTCTTAATTATTTTGACAGATTTTGCTGAGACTGATGCGACAAACTCAGCTAAGCCCACTTCTAAGGTCTAGAAAAAGTTCATTTTTTAGGGAGGGCAACCATTGCCGATGTGCTGTGCTCAATAAGCTATGTAATATTGTTGAAACTTATTTATAAGGTGGCAGGGGAAAAGCAATGAAGATTCTGGTGCTGGCGTGGGAGTTTCCACCCCGAATTGTCGGGGGGATTTCTCGTCATGTGGCAGAGCTATATCCTGAAATAGTGCAGACCGGAAACGAGGTTCATTTGCTGACGGTAGAGTTTGGGTTGGCTCCGCACTATGAAGTGGTTGAAGGCATTCATGTCCATCGGGTGCCGGTGGCAGAGAGCCAAAATTTTTTCCACTGGGTGGTTAATATGAATGCCAGTATGGGGCAGCATGGGGGCAAGCTGATGCAAGAAGAAGCGCCTTTTGATATTATTCATGCCCATGATTGGCTGGTGGGGGATGCGGCGATCGCCTCAAACATCTCTTCAACGTGCCCCTAGTCGCTACCATTCACGCCACAGAATACGGTCGCTACAACGGCTTATACAACGACACTCACCGCTACATTAGCCAAAAAGAATCCACGCTTGCCCATGAGGCGTGCCGGGTCATTGTTTGCACCAACTATATGCGCCTAGAAGTAGAGCGAGTTTTCCAGTGCCCCTGGGACAAAATTGATGTCGTTTACAATGGTGTCCGCCGAGATCAGCCCCCTCTCCTCAACTTTGATGCCACCTCATTCCGCCGTCGTTTTGCTGCCGACCAAGAAAAAATTGTGTATTACGTGGGGCGGATGACCTACGAGAAAGGCGTAGATTTACTCCTCAGTGCTGCCCCTCAGGTGCTTTGGGCAATGCAAGGTCGCGTTAAGTTTGTCATTATTGGGGGCGGCAACACCGATCACCTCAAGCGCCAAGCGTGGAACTTGGGCATTTGGCATAAGTGCTATTTCACGGGCTTTATGTCTGAACATGATCTGATGCGATTCCGCACGATCGCGGACTGCTCTGTTTTTCCTAGCCTGTACGAGCCCTTTGGCATTGTGGCACTCGAAAGTTTTGCAGTGCGTGTTCCGGTCGTTGTGTCTGACACGGGCGGCTTGCCGGAAGTCGTGCGTCATGGCAAGACAGGAATTGTTACCCAGACCGGTAATCCAGATTCGATCGCCTGGGGCATTTTAGAAATGTTACAGAACCCAGAGCGGGCTAAACAATGGTCTGAGGACGCTTACAAAGACTTAGAAGCGCGTTTTAGCTGGAATAAGCTGGCACAACAAACTGAAGCGATTTATGGGCGGGTGCTGCACGAGCAAGGAAAATCCGGTGCTGCCAACTGATTTGTTAATGTCCCGCCCCGCTGGCGAAGAGTTAGTGCCGAAACGATTGCCTTTGGATGGCAAAAGTTTGGCGATCGCCACGCATCTCATCACGCTGTTCCAACAGTCTCAAGGCAATCCTCAGAAGGAACTCGATCGCCTCCTGCAAGAACTAGAAGGCGAAAGCACCGACTATCGCATCAAACGAGGGCTAGCCCATTTACTCAAAAGCGAAACCTTCAGCACCTTTGAAATCATCAGCCCCCTCGAACCTCAGCTTTTGCGCCAACGGGTCTTTGCCCTCTCAGCCCCCTCGCCAGCCCTGCCTCAAACTGCCTCAGCCACCCTAACGACCCTAGCCCTCCAACTCAGCGAAGAACTCGCCTACGAAGTTCTACCCGACCAAATTCGCACTGGGCTTTATGCCGACCTGTCTGAAAACCGCATCCTCACCCAATTCAACCCACCGACCCCAGAAGCACTGCTGCATCGCTACAACCTTGCTCAGGTACAGGGCATCTTTTACAAAGCTAGCCAGATCCGCATTAATGCCCATCGTAACGATCCAGGAGAATACAAGCTGCTGTTTCGTTATCTCAAGCTCTTTGGGCTAATGGCATATATTGAGGGCGATGCCGATCATGGCTTTGCGATCGCCATTGATGGTCCTAGCAGTTTGTTCAAGCCTAGTACTCGCTATGGTCTAGACATTGCCAAAATGATCCCGGCATTACTGCATGTGACGAAATGGAGCCTCAGCGCCGAGTTGCAGATTAAAGACCCTTACACCAAAGAACAAAAAACCCGACGATTCAGCCTCAATTCGGGCTGCAAATTGGTCAGCCATTATCCCCCCGGAAAGCCCTACGACAGCCTGTTAGAAAGTGCCTTTGCCGATCGCTGGGCTACCCTTAAAACAGATTGGATTTTAGAACGGGAGGTCGATCTCATTCCCATTCCGGGCAGCGTGATGATTCCTGACTTTCGGCTAGTGCATCCGGACGGGCGATCGGTTTTACTAGAAATTGTGGGCTATTGGCGACCCGAATATCTGCGCAAAAAGTTTTCGCAGGTGCGACAGTCGGGCTGTGAGAATTTGATTTTGGCAATTTCGGAGCGACTAAACTTAGAGAAAGCCGGAGTGAAAGTCGCAGATACGCCTGCAAAAATCATCTGGTTCAAAGACAAGTTATTGCCCAAAGCAGTGTTAGCGGCATTAGAAGAATGAGCTTCACAAAACTCCGCACTGACCCTGTTGCCGCATAAGATGATCACACAAGACGAGTGCCATCATGGCTTCGACCATGGGCACCGCCCGGGGCAATACGCAGGGATCATGTCTGCCCTTTGCTGCCAGCATCGTCTCTTCCCCAGATTGGGTCACGGTGCGTTGCTCTTTGCGAATCGTAGCAGTGGGCTTGAACGCCACGCGAATGATGATGTTTTCGCCGTTGGTAATGCCGCCCTGGGTGCCGCCCGATCGATTGGTCACCGTGCGGATTTCTCCTGCCTCATCGGTGTAAAATTCGTCGTTATGTTCACTGCCTGTCATCAGAGTTCCAGCAAACCCTGAGCCAATCTCAAAGCCTTTGGAAGCGGGCAAAGACATCACGCCTTTTGCCAGGTCTGCTTCCAGTTTGTCAAAAACTGGCATTCCTAAGCCCTTTGGCAAGCCCCGGGCAACGCACTCTACCACACCCCCAATGGAGTCGCCTTGCCGTCCAGTTTGTTCAATTAATTCAATCATGCGATCGCACATTCCCAATCCGGGCAGCGAACAATGTTGTGCTCGACCTGCTCTAGGGTAACTGTGTTGGGATCGATCGCCCCTTCCAAATCTTTGATCCGTTTCACGTAGCCAACAATTTCGACTCCAGCCCCTTGGCTAAGAATTTTTTTGGCGATCGCCCCTGCCGCCACCCGTCCGATGGTTTCTCTCGCCGACGATCTGCCGCCGCCCTGCCAGTTACGAATGCCGTATTTTGCATCATAAGTTGCATCCGCATGGGAAGGACGATACTTTTGTGCCATTTCATCATAATCCTGAGAGCGCGCGTCTTTATTGCGCACCAAAATGGCGATCGGAGTTCCAGTGGTCTTTCCGGCAAACACCCCTGAAAGAATTTCGCAGGTATCACTCTCATTGCGAGGAGTCGTGATTTTACTTTGACCCGGACGACGGCGATCGAGTTCAAACTGAATTTCTTCAGATGAAATTTCTAGCAGCGGTGGGCAACCATCAATCACCACTCCAACCCCGCCCCCATGGGATTCACCAAAAGTGGTAATGCGAAAAAGATGACCAAAAGTGTTGCCCATAAAGCTGCCTACCCCAAGTTTTGCAAGATTTTGATTTTAGCAGGTGACAGCAGTTCCCAAGCCTGTTCCCAGCCGACAAATCTTTAAGGCAGCAAACCGGATCCTAGTTGCGAACGCCGTCTTCCTGTCCCATTAACTCAGGAAACCGGGTGCTAGCTGTGGGCAACGCTCGCATTTCGTCTAAGGCGGTATCAATATGTCCTGAGTAGCAAGCGCCCACCTCAATATCTAAAGATTGAGCAGTCACATCGCCTTCTAACCGAGCGGTTTTGCTTAAGGTCAGTCGTCCCTCTGCAATGACTCTCGCTTTCACAACTCCATGAATAATCAAGTTATGAGCCTTTAACTCTGCGCCTTCAATCAATCCCGTTTGCGAGAGTTCCATATCTCCTTTAACGTGAACTGTGCCATGCACCACACCATCTACTCGCAGGTTACCTTCTACGTTCAAATTTCCCTGAATTTCACTCGTCGCATTAAGGTACGTCAACGATGAACTGGTTTTCTTTCGCCCAAACATCTTGTTGTCCTGCTGAGTGATCTAGATTTCAGTTTAATGTGGCATATTATGGATGCCGATCGCCATGGAGCGGTTTGGAGACTTTTCCGTGTCTTTAAAGACCCTGAAGTTAGGACTACGTAGATATTAGGATCGCGCGATCGCCCCTTTGTTAAAGCCTTTCGGCTCAAACACTACCCAACCCTATTGAGTGCAACCTGCATCACTTTTGTTACATTTTCTGGTTCATCCCCAACTAAAAAAACGCCCTCCTCAGGGAGAGCGCCTTTTCTAAAACCTTATTTTCAGAACCTAACCACCAATGACGGGAGCAGTCAAAGCCACAGGAATCGCCTCACCTGCTGCCAAGTCCAAGGGAAAGTTATGCGCATTTCGTTCGTGCATCACTTCCATCCCCAAGTTTGCCCGATTCAACACATCCGCCCAAGTATTCACAACACGACCTTGCGAATCAAGAATGGACTGGTTGAAATTGAAGCCGTTCAGGTTAAACGCCATCGTGCTGATCCCCAATGCCGTAAACCAGATTCCCACAACCGGCCATGCCCCCAACAAGAAATGTAAGCTGCGGGAGTTATTGAAGGAAGCATATTGGAAGATTAATCGACCGAAGTAGCCATGCGCTGCAACGATGTTATAGGTCTCTTCTTCTTGCCCAAACTTGTAACCATAGTTCAGCGATTCGGTCTCAGTTGTTTCACGAACCAAGCTCGAAGTCACCAACGAACCGTGCATGGCAGAGAACAAAGCACCACCAAATACACCCGCAACCCCCAACATATGAAAAGGGTGCATCAAAATGTTGTGCTCGGCTTGGAACACAAACATGAAGTTGAAGGTTCCAGAAATACCCAAAGGCATCCCATCAGAAAATGAACCTTGTCCAATCGGATAGATCAACAAAACAGAGGTTGCTGCTGCTACCGGAGCAGAGTACGCGACGCAGATCCAAGGGCGCATTCCTAAACGGTAGGACAATTCCCATTGGCGACCCATGTAGGCAAAGATGCCAATGAGGAAGTGAAAAACCACCAACTGATAAGTGCCACCGTTGTACAACCACTCGTCTAAGGAAGCGGCTTCCCAGATCGGGTAGAAGTGCAGACCGATCGCATTAGAAGAAGGAATGACGGCTCCCGTTATAATGTTGTTGCCATAGAGCAATGAACCCGCTACAGGCTCCCGAATTCCATCAATATCTACGGGTGGAGCCGCAATAAAAGCGATGATGAAACAGATCGTGGCACTGAGAAGACAAGGAATCATTAACACACCGAACCAGCCCACATAAATGCGGTTGTCAGTGGAGGTAACCCAGTTACAAAAACGATCCCATAACCCAGAGTCTTGCTGCTTTTGGAAAGTAGTTGTCATGATAATTGCTCTTCATTACAAAAAGGAATGAATCGAAATGCATGTATGAATCAAGATTAAACTTGATTATTTTTATAGTATTAGGTTCATCTTTTTTTCCAAGCGTTGATCATTTTTTGTAATACTTGTTTATAAAATCAAACAGATTTAAATTAATTTATCAATAGAAAAAACATCAGGGATTCATGATGAGTCTTTTGATAGAATTCAAAATCATTAGGTAGATTTCAACAGAGATATTTCACTGTTTCAAGAGTGTAATTTAAGCGTGTAATTTAGGTCAGTAGAGGTAAAGATACTAACGATATCTAGGAGTAAAGGGGAGTTTTCTGATGGAGAAAAAAGTTCGGATTAAACAACTTAATCGCCAAGACGATATCAAGCGATCGTGGTCAGCCGCTTATCCCTCAATAGAATTTGAAGAGAGTCTTCCTGAGGGTTGGGAAAAGACACAAGCTAACCCCTATTCTAAAGAACATAGCCCCTCTGAGTTGCTGCCCATTGAAACCGACGATAATGAAAACGCTACGGCAAAGAAAGTCGAGTAGCCTATCGATCGTCCTCCGCTGCCGACTGCATTTTCAAGACGCTCTGAAGAAGACCGATCACCGTTGCCGGAGTTTCTAACTGAGGCAAAACCCCAACCTTGGCGATCGCCCAAACCCACTTGACTGCCTCCGAAAGTTTTGCCAATCGGTCCCCCGTTGCCACTGTTCCAAAGCGTGAAGCTTCACTCCAACGATCGCCGTTGGCACAGTTAACTGAGACATATAGAGCGATAAATCAAAGCAAAGATCCCCTCGCAGGGAGGCAAGCGCCGCATATTCAGCATTGGGCTGCTGGGCAGAAGTCAGGTAAGCCTCAACAGTTTCCTGGGTTAGGCGCGATCGATCGGCAAATAAAAACTGCTCCAAAAAACTCCGCACCGCCAGCTCATTCGCCGCACCTAAGGTATAAATGATCTGATCAACCCCTGGAATTCCAGCAATCTGGGCTGCCAGATTACGCCCATAATCCGCCCCAAAGTCCGCATATCCCGCCGGAGACACTAGAAATAACATCTTAAACAAATCAGGACGACGAATCGCCAGACGGATGGTGATGCCTGCGGTGAGAGACGAGGCAACGACAGGAACAGGGCTACTAAAGGTTTCAAGCAGCTCCGTCAAAACAGAAAAGTAATCTTCGACCTGATAAGTTTTAACAGGATGGGCGGATTGCCCCCAACCGATTAAATCTGGAGCAATGACGCGATAACGATGGGCGAACGCCGGATAGACTTTTGACCATTCGTAAGCAGAGGAACCACCGCCTAGACTATGGAGAAACACGAGAGGGGGTAACTCATCTGAAGATGGACTTACCCTGGGCACACGCCAGGGAGATGCGATCGGCGTGTAGTAAGCCATTGCGCCCAATGAAGTCTTAATGACTTGTTGCCCGAATCCTGGAGGTTGGAATTGCAGCATAACTTTAGGATACACAGGATACACATTTTGCTAGGGAAGTTTTTCCCAGAATACTTGCCGTAACAGTAGACAAGCTATAGCATCCACTCCAACCCAATCCCCAATCGGCGATCTTTATCCTCCGGAGCATTTTGCTGTTGCAGATCCGTCGAGAGCCGCAAGTTCGGGGTGAGCGCATAACCAAAGGTTAGAGTTGTCATGCCAACTTCTTCTGTTTCAGAACCTGGATTGACCCAGCTTTGAGCAAGAGTAATATCAGATGCGCCTGTGCGAGACAACTGCAATTGTAAGCGCAAGCCCAGGTTCGCACCATCAATATTGTATCGATCGCTCTCCAACCATCGATATCCAATAATCGGAGCTACGTTCACTGAACTTCCTAACGGCAAAGCATAATACCGCAGCTCACCCCCATAAGCTTCTCTTGAACCATTCCCCCCAGCTTGATAATCCGCGCTCAGCGTCAGATGAGTCTTAGACACAAATACATCTTCAATACCCAAGTGAACACCGCTCTCTTGCTCATTAGAGTAAAAAGAATAACCGACTCGTACCTTGGTTCGGAAGCTAGGATCATTCCGAATTTCAAACAGCACATCAGGAATTTCTTCACTCCAACGCTGAAGAACGGGACTGCTCTCCAGGATCTGAGGATCTAAGTCAAGCTGTTCAGCGGCAGTGGAAGACGAAGTTACCCTATGTTGTTCCAGAGATTCAGGCTGAGCAGAAGCCCCGATCGCCATTCCACCCACTAAGCTCAATCCTAAAAATCCAAACCCAAGATAATTCATTCCCTAATCCACTCTTATCAAAGATACGAAGGAAATAGTAACAGGGTTCATCCCTTCACTGCTCTACAACTCCCTATTACTTTGATTTTTGATTACAGCGATTCCATGACAGATAAATTTTTGCCTGTCATTGGATCAAAAATACAGAGATGCTCTAAATCAAGCTGAAGTAGTAAGCAATCGCCCACTCTAGGTCGGGACGTAGGCAACATTTGTAGACTCAGCATTGCACCGTTGGCTGGGTTCTCACCTAACAACACACTCCGCACCAAAATTTCTCGTCCCAGCGGTTCAACCAGCCTAACCTCAACCTTCAGATGCAGGGCGCTAGAAGCAATTTGAATATGCTCTGGTCGAATCCCCAAATTAAATGGCTGACCTTTCACCAGCATCAAATTCCGAAAGCGCGCAGGGCACGGAATCACCTGGTCATCTAAGTGGAAGGTGCTGCCCTCAAAAGTAGCTTGCAGAATATTCATCGGTGGGCTGCCTAAAAACGTTGCCACCATTTGATTAACAGGTTGGGCATAAATTTCCTGGGGCGCAGCAATTTGCTGAATCCGACCTTGGTTCAACACCACAATTTGATCTGCCAGTGTCATCGCCTCCACTTGGTCATGGGTCACATAAATAGACGTGATGCCTAACCGCTGATGAAGTTGCTTCAGCTCCGCCCGAGTCTCATCTCGTAGCTGGGCGTCAAGATTAGAAAGCGGTTCGTCTAGCAAAAAAACCTGAGGTTGACGGGCAATCGCTCGACCCAATGCCACCCGCTGCTGCTGCCCTCCCGACAATTGGCGAGGCTGACGATCTAGCAAATGAATAATATCTAACGACTGAGCCACCGTCTCAACCCGAGCCCGAATACTCTTAGAATCTACCTGACGCATTCGCAGCCCAAACGCTAAGTTCTCCGCTACCGTCAGGTGAGGATAAAGCGCATAATTTTGAAACACCATCGCAACATCTCGCTGACGGGCAGGAACGTCATTAACTCGGCGATCGCCAATATATAGATTTCCCTCCGTTACACTATCAAGTCCAGCGATCGATCGCAAAACTGTTGACTTCCCACATCCTGACGGTCCAATCACGACCCAAAACTGCCCGTCAGGAACCTCGAAAGTAATATCCTCAACAGCAGTAAACCCACTAAAACGACGCGTAACATGTTCAAGATAAACTCTTGCCACAAGCCAGTTCCTTTCAGCTCAATATGACCTGTCCCATTTTGGCAGTCTTATCAGTTCAGTCTTCATACATTCCTTACAAATTGAGAAAGTCAAAACCTAAACCAACAGCGCAAAGATAAGAGATAGGACTTACGCATTGACAGAAATAGAGTGATGTGGGTTGTCAGGCTGAAGCGGGTTCTGGAAGATTTTTCAAGATGAATTGTCGAATCACTGGGATAAATAATTGCCTCGATACCTGATAGAGGTT
>JAAUPA010000296.1 GCA_012034615.1 Leptolyngbyaceae cyanobacterium CSU_1_4
GATGGGTGGACGGGTGGCACGGGTGAATGGGTGCCCACCCCTCTACTCATCCACTCATCTACTCATCCACTCATCTACTCATCTACTCATCTACCCCTCTACCCCTCTACCCCTCTACTCATCTACCCCTTTGCTCAATCACCGGATGCTCGTTGTTTTCTTGGGCAGCCCGATCGCTTAGATAGGTGAGTGCAGCAGGTGATAAGGCAGAGCGGCTGTCTTTACCTAAGGTGCGCTTTTCACCTCTTCCACCCGGCTCAGGCAAAAACTGATTGCCGACAGCAAACAAGTTTGTACCCAAGTTAGGGAACAAGCTATAGAACTTGGTTAAGAACAAAATTGGTAACGGCACAATTACTTCTCCGGCACCTCGCCGTCAACCCGCGATCGCACCCGAGCAACCTTTTCTGCACTAATAGAAATTAGGGGAAGAGAGTCGCTAATACTAAACCAAGCAAATTCTTTGCGGTTCTGCCCTTTTACAATGGCATGATCGATCACGCCACTATGAATTAAGCCCGGACAAACGGTAGTGACCGCAATACCATCTTTAGCTAACTCCATTCGCATCCCTTGAGATAGCCCAACTAGGGCAAACTTGCTAGCACAGTAAGCAACCATATGAGGCGAGGCGATCTTTCCTCCCACTGAGGAAACGTTAACAATTCTTCCAGAGTGCCGTTCTTGCATTTGTGGCAAGACGGCATAGGATGTATACAGAGGTGCCCAGAAATGAAGTTTCATCAAATCATCGTAGTCTTGCATTGTTTGGTTTTCCAGCGGTCCTACAATGTCAGCTCCTGCATTGTTAATTAGAATATCGATCGCTCCAAAGCGTGTGTTCACCTGCTGGATCATCCGTTCAACCTGAGCAGGCTGCTTTACATCGCAGGTTAGAGCAAAAACCTCTCCCCCTCTCTTCTCTAGCTCAGTCTGCGCCCGTTGCAGCTCAGATTCGTCTCGCGCACAAATTGCTATTCGTGCGCCCATGTCCATTAACTGACGCGCCATAACCAATCCTAATCCCCGTGAGCCTCCGGTAATCAGAATAACCTTATCCTTTAGATTGTATGATCGTTCTCGCCACCACCGATCGATGAACAGAAAACCAGGGAGAAGAGCGATCGCAAAACAATCATCCTAAATAAGCTGTCGTAGTTAATCAGCATTCATCCAAAACTCCTGATAACTTCATCGGGTTCAATTAATGGCGATTTTTAAGCATTCCGACTTAACCTTATGCTGAGGGACTGGAGGATACGTTCGAGTCAGTAGCAGTCTGATTAGCAGAGACATTAAGCGCTAGCATTAATCGTGAAACTCCGGTTGAAATAACGCTTGCACCTACAGCAGTACCCAATAGCCAAGGCGAATCTCCGGGCCACTGAAATACCACGATTCCTCCTAGCGCCACAGTCACAATACCGTTGATCAATACCGAAAGCCAATTAGGCTCTGGGCGAATGCGAAACGCCAAAATTATTTCAAAGATACCTTCTGTTAGCAGGAAACTGCCCAACAGCAAAGTAAGTGTGATTATTCCTGATAAAGGATTCACAATTAACATGATTCCAGTGGCAACATATAAAACGCCAATCACAACTTTCCACAAGAATCCGCTTTGCTCACGGGTGCGAAAAGCATAGGTAATCTTTGCAGCACCCGCAGAGATCAAAATAAATGCAATCCAGGTTTCAGCCACAATAGTAGACACTAAGGGAACTGCGATCGCAGCAATGCCAAGACCAATCAGGAGAATACTAAGCCAAATGGGTATAGTATTTTTGCTTTTAAGAGTATCTGTAGGGGTATGTGCAGTCATTTTCTATTTCTCTCCCAGTCAGGTTGTAAGTGTGAAATCTCAAGATGCGATCGCAGCAGTTTTCTAAGTCTTTAGAAGATGCTTTAAAAGTATAGATTGTGACCCGCCCCACTCCCTAAATCCCAAAAGACTTTCGAGCCAATCCTGCTTCAAAGTCCCCCATTTTTGGGGGATTTAGGGGGCAAGCGTAAAGCGCTTTGACAGCCTTTAAAACATGCTTTTAGACAACTTAAAGAGTAATCATTGTTTCAGTGAACTCATCTGACAAATCATTTACACTTTCATGTTTTTTTTTAAGTAAAACACCTGTCAGAAGATAGATATTGCTCCTCAAGAACAAGCAAAACCACCAATTGGGCAGTACTTTTCATCCACTTGAGAGGGCGAATGGTTTTACAAGGATTGGGGCGATCGGGTTTTGTTAGGAAATCTGGCATTGCTGAATGGCAGTATGAATCCTTGAGAGGCTATTTCTCCGATCGCCCCCTAAATCCCCCATTCTGAGGGACTTCCGAACCCCAAAGTCCCTTAAAATGGGGATTTGGGGGCACATTCATACCGTGATTTAGCAACGCCGGAAATCCAGGGTGCGACCCATAACTTTCTTCTCATGCAGTTGCCGCGTACTTCAGTAGAGTTGAGTGTAAGATCTAATTCGATGGTTTTTTTAGCATCTTAGTCTAGTGTTTTTAAAATCCTTGTACTCATCCAGTTAGCTATGAAGTTGCGGCAAAAGATAATAGAAAAATTTTCGACGTTTGCTCAGTTCACGAACGATCGCTTTAGCAACTGGGCGATCGAACCTCGGCTACAGCGGAGTATGCAGCGGGAGATAGCAAAGACGACAAACTTGGGTGGAACTGAGCTAGGAGAAACGTTTTGGGTGCTGTATTGGTATCAATGCTATCAGAGTCAGTCATTAACTTTATCAGGATCTTTATCAGGATCTTTATCAGAGACTTTCGCAGAAGGTCATTTGGCTGCTTATTTGCAAGAAACTTGTTACTGGGCAGCTCACCGCCTAGTGATGGATGCGAAAGGCTTAGAGCTGTTGCCGGATTGCTTTCAACTGGCGATCGCCACACTACCCAGAGTTCTGCAAAGCTACCGTTCCGAGCAAGGAGCCAGCCTCAAAACCTATGCTTTACTCAGCTTTAGTAATGCCATTCGAGATAGTTTTCGTCAGCAGCAGGAATGTAGTCGTCGCACAGACTGGGGACTGCTGCGAAAAGTTAGCCAAAAATGCCTGATCGAAGCGCTGCAAATGGCAGGGCAATCACCAGCCACCATTGCTCGGTATCGCTTAGCCTGGACAAGCTTTAAGACGCTTTATGCACCCACTGCAACTCGACAGCTTGCCGCACCAGATGCCAAAACTTGGGAGGCGATCGCTCAGCTTTATCAGCGGCATTCCGATCTTTCAAATGTTTCGGAAACCAGCTTAATCCATCCAGAAATGCTAGAAAGTTGGCTAAAAGATTGTGCAAAGCAAGTCCGCGCCTATCTTTGTCCGCCGATCACTTCTTTGAATATAAAAAAATTTGAGGACGGGTCAGGCGAATTGCAAGATGATCTGCCTGATTGTGCAGAAAACTATGCAGAAAATACGCCAATGGCAGCTTTAATGGCTCTGGAAGAACTTCAGGAGCGGCGGGCACAAAGCCTTCAGGTTAGCCAGATCTTGCACAGGGCGTTAGAGAAACTTGATCCACAAATGAAAACACTACTGGCATTGTATTACAGCGAACAGCTTACCCAGCAGCAAATTGCCCAACAGCTAGAGATCAAGCAATATACGGTTTCACGACGGCTCAGCAGCACCAAAGAAATTTTGCTCAGGGCGATCGCTCAATGGAGCCAGGAAAGTCTGCATATTACGCTCACATCGCCCGCAATACAACAAATGAGTATGGTCTTGGAGGAATGGCTTCAGGCACATTATCAACAGTTACATTATCAACAGTCACATGATCCCCAACAAGCACATGAACAATCTGAATCTATTGCCTCACAGGAGGACGTTTAATGACACTGTTATTTGATTCGTCAACGCATTGCTTAGAAATCTCAGATAATGTGCAGATCACAGCTTGGCAACAGAGCGAAACCGTGCGAATTCCTGGTAATCGCTGGCAAGTATACCTGAATCAAATTTGTTTGGAAACAGTCTTGCCCTGGCTTCAAGAAAAGTTTAGCAACCAAGTTACGCCCGTTCTCCCGATCGCTCAACCTGCATTCTGGGATTTGGTAAACGGTTTTGCTTTGACGTTAGGAGAAACCCGGTTAGTTTTAATTCCTAGCGATGCGATCGATCGCTTAGAGTTTCGAGTGCCTCAAGAATGGATTGATATTCCTAGTTGGGTTGCAGATTATTATCTAGCGATCGAAGTTGATCTAGACGAGCAGTGGATTAATATCTGGGGATACACCACGCATCAAGTTTTGAAAGCCAGTGAAAACTACGACGTGGGCGATCGCGCCTATTGGTTAGAGGGCAGCACTTTAATTACCGATTTGAATGTGCTGTGGGTTATGCATCATTTAGCAACTGAGCCGACTCGCGCTCCGGTTACGGCATTGTCTCAGGTGCCAATCGATGAAGCGGAAAGGTGGCTCGATCGCTTAGGAACAGCAATGCTACCCCGTCTGGAATTGCCGTTCGTCGAATGGGGAGCGCTGATGCAACAAGACAACTGGCGACAGCAACTCTATGAGCGACGACAACCCATAAATCTGTCACTAGCAGCTAATCTAAATCCACCAGCTATCAGCCCCTTCACAACGCTAAGCCGTTGGTTGCAAAATGAGTTTGAAACTGGATGGCAGGCGATCGAGTCTCTCATGGGCAGCTCACCGGAGCTTGCTTTTGGTCTGCGGGAAGAGGCAACTTCGGGGGCGATCGCGCGGCGAGTTAAACAAATAGTGATTCGAGCACCAGAACAAATTCATACGGTGCTTTTGCTGCTGCTTTTAACAACCGAGGCAGAGGGTCGATTGGCAGTGCGGGTGCGGCTTCTGCCCAATGGAGGAGAAACTCTTTTGCCGCCTCACCTGGAGCTAAGTTTACTGTCGGCAGAAAGTGCGGAGATTTTGCAATCTGTGCAGACTCGGAGCCAGGATAATTCGATCCAGTTACGACGATTCCGCTGTACCGTAGGAACACAGTTTCGGCTCCAGATTGCACTGGGCACGGCGATCGTCGTTGAGGATTTTGTAGTTTAAGATTTGGGTTTGAAGCAAAATGTGATGAGTCAGCTTGTTGTTCTCAATTTGGCGCAAGGAAATTTGACGGAAGGTTGTCCTACGGTGATTGCCCAAATTTGGCAAGCCGATCGCCCTACAGCAATGCAGGTTTTGGGGCGTTTGCCCCCTGCGCCAAAACTGGATGAGCTATATGCCCGTTGGC
>JAAUPA010000297.1 GCA_012034615.1 Leptolyngbyaceae cyanobacterium CSU_1_4
CAATCTAAGTTACCCTAATTAACCGTAAATCTGGCTCGGTAATGTCTTCAAATCCCTCTCCACAAATCATTGAAAACCTACCGTTCTATGCTCGTCTTGTGGACGATCAAGGGACGTTAGAACATATCGCTAATGCCCTGCAACCTCAATACGATTCCATCATGAATCGTTTAGACCAACGGGAAATCTTTTTTAACCCGTCGATCGCACCTGCTGAATGGTTGGACTGGTTAGGGCAATTCGTTGGATTAGCAACGATCGACGGACACTGGCTGGGCACTGGAATTAACCCGCAGTGGCAGACCGGACAGAAGCGGAGGATCATTTATCGCGCAATTAAATATTTTGCGAATAAAGGGAATGAATGGGGAATCAGGGAAGCGATCGCCCTCTGGCTGGAATGGGAATCGGCTCACGATAAAAAACAATTAATTTTGAGATTACCGTTTGGGGAAACGATGACCAGTGATCCACCTCAATGGTTCCACTACCACACGCATTATGCGGCTCCCCATTTACAGACCTGGGCTGAGCGCCAGCACTTCGGCTCCGGAGATTATGAGCAGTTTTACCAGCCGGACTGGTTCACGTTGCAAGGTAATTCCTTGCAGCAATACGATGTCACTTTATGGAGCGATCGCCAGTTGGATCAAGTTGCAGCCCCCGTCCTGGAGTCGTCGGGTTCTGCACTGGGAACGCAACGACCCTGGATGCATTTTTGCTTAAAGGAAAACGAGTGGAATAATATTTTCCCAAGCATCATTAAGCTGAATCCTGAGATCTGGAGCAGCTACGCTGAGCCGGAAGTATTTGGTTGGCTAACGTATCGATTGCGAGAGCCTTTACTACTCGTTGCGACGGACGATGGTAGGGATAATTTTTTAACGCAAGAAATCTGGAATATTGACGGCTTTCAATATGGCGATCTTTGGTATTTTGAGCCAGGAGTGATCACGACTTGGACGGAGCAGATAGAATCAACCGAGAGTTTTGGCATCTCGCCCGGACAAGGGCATGAAGATACCTGGAACGGGGAGCAGACATCTACTTTAGACGATCGACTGTATTACGTTCCCTACGCTTCCCACAGCCGGACGGATACAACGACCCGCTCAGAAGTGTCAACCTGCACCCCAGGGCTATTAGCTGAAATCATTACCCTGGAGAATCAATTAATTCCAGGAGTGCCCGCTGATCCGCCTAATCAATTGCTGGAGCAGCTCCCCGCTTATGATTACTCGATGGATCTAGCAGGTTTAGGATTAATTGATTTATCGGGAACCGAGCTAGAATCCCCTCCAGCCTTGTCGCTGCCTTCCATTACCTTGAAAGAAGATGTCCGTTATCAGTGGTTGCAGCCTCCGGCTCTCGTTCAGTTTTTTGAACTGTACCAATGGAATCAGGGCGAGATGTACTATGGTGAAGGGACGATCGCAATCCCTGAAAGAACTGAGCAAATTGAAGTGATTAATACCGTCACACTCTGCAACTTGAGAGATAACTACAGTCTTCGCAAGGTAGATATAGAAGTGGTAAAAATACCTCTGCCGGAAGTAGTAGAACCCCTAGCCGATTTATATCCACTCTTAGGTAAAATGTTGCGTGGAGATAACTGGGTGTTAAGCCTGGAGATTGATAGCGCAATTTATACTGTCCATCCTTGTACGATGTTTTGGCAGTATAAGGATGGGCTGGGGGTGCAGAGGCGATCGCTTTCCTTTGATCCAAGCGTGGCGATGAGCCTGTATCTGGAATTCTTGATTAAGCCTCCTATAGATGGTTTCTTATACGGCTATAACCTGTTGCTCGACCATGAGAGTTTGCAAGGACATCACTTTATCGTCCCGTTGGCAGTATCACGTTATCAACAGGTCGGCGTTCGGTTCAATATCTCCCTAGCGACGGAATCAGGAGCAGAGACGATCGAGGATGATATTGCTATTTCTGATTACACTGCTCCAGTTTGGGATCTGGTCAGAAATATTGGCGCGACCATTCCTATTTCCCTCCCTGGAGAGGATACGACCCAAAACCCGCCGACCATTATTCCGTCCATTCCAGAGGAAGAACCTGTCCCGACGACCCAATCCTTAAGAGAACTGCTCCAGTCCACGCGATCGGAGATGTCCATTATTGCCGAACGGTTGAATGAGCTGAGAATGACGGGTGCAAACGTTCAAGGCTTTGTCCTAACTGGAGGTGTCGCAACGTCCCTGGAGGGAGCGGTTAGAACCATATTCTTAGTGTCCACAGGCTTTGGACACAACCGCTTTGCCGTGATTCAGGTGAGGACTGTTGATGACTCGCAGAGCGGTGTCTCTGAGCCTGAAATCCGCTCCTATGGGATAGATGGCGTAGAAGTCATATTCTGGGCATCTTCCGTGATTCCTGATGGCTATCTGGAAATCTGGATAGCAGAGGAAAATATCAATTAATCTTAAGATTTGGTTTAAGATAGTTAAGTATTTATGCGGTTATCCTGTTTTTAAGGCTTCAGGGTGGAAATCAAGATTAAGTGTTTATGCGGTTAACTTAATTTCAACCGAGATGGAACATTGTTCAAAAGAACAAGTTTTTTCGATTTTCACGTATATAATCGATTCATGGGCAGCTATGGGTGAGGCTGGTGATCACGCTACAAAAGGAGGAAATGATGGGCGCTAAACGAAAGGCAAAGTATATGCGACGCAACTTAGTATTTGCCGAAACACTCAGAAGATTTGATATTCGGCAATCAGAAATTTGTGCCAAGACAAAAGAATTACAGTCTAGGGGGATTGGGAAAGCTGTGGAAGAGGCGACATTTAGCCGCTTCCTAAGTGAAACTCATAATAAGAATGTCAGCATTGATGCTTTAGACGCTTTAGAATCTGCCTTGCGGATAGTAGGGGGAGAAACGGCTTACTTTTACTACTCCACCCGCATAGAGGAATCGTTAGAGGCGGCTCACAGGACTTGTTTGGCGACTTGTGCTGCATAGTTCACAACCTCCTCTGCAAAGCAGGACTCAAGCACATCATCTACCCTCCTAAGCATGGGAAGATCTATGGTTTTGATCTTCTCTGTCTCAAGCTGATTAACGGCTGATGGACCGCATAAGCCAATGCGATCAGCAAGTTCACCTTGAGTTAATTTTTTACCTTTTCTAGCCAGCTTGATTCTGGTTCCCAAGTTGCTAGAATCAACTAATATTTTGACCTGCATACAAAGTTTTCTTGTATTTTAGTACAATATATAGCTTTTCTTTGATTTCTCTTGATTTCTTAGTAGTTTTCTGTACTGTTTGACCGAGAGAAGTGCTATTACTTTCTCACCGTGATAGGTCAGCCAAATGCAATCTAGGCTACCGTTGGAGCGATCGCACTCCAGTAATTTCTCAGTTCACGTCTGAAGTCCTTAATACTGACTTCCAGCGTCCGTGTGGGCTGACTTTTTGCTGCTGTTGCAGCGGTTACAAGGTAGCCAATTTGCTTGCGGTAATGCTCCACAGCCAGAACCTTGCCGCTTTGAATATCCCGTCTTTGTTGCATCAGCGATCGCCTCAAATGCGATACCTTAACAGGGATAGGGTCAGGTATCATTTGATTTTTCTGTCGTTATTATCTTATTGATTTGGCGATCGCAGTGTTTAATCCTGTCCGTGTAGTTGGATAATCTGCTTTGCCAATACTCAACAATCCGCCTCGCGTTCAGAAATCTTTCCAGGTCGGCTGCTCTTTTTTGTTGAGTGAACTGACGTTTCGACCTGAGCCGCCGACACTTCCTATTGGGAAGTGTTTTACAATATCCGTCCCTCTGCCTTCCTCAATCACCAAACGTTCCTGGGCAGTAACCAGATTCTTTTGGGACTTCTCCCGTCCCAAGACAGCCCTAAACCTCCGTTGTTCCCAGTAATCCAGCCTTTCATCGACTGTCCTAGCTGCCTGCTTGTTCTGCCCTTTGGAACTTAGGGGGGCGATCGTCCGTGCCTTAATGATGTCGTCCGATAGCTGGAAAACTAGCTCCAGGTTTTCCATATCGGAAGCCAGTAGTAATTCCTCTAGAATCTGTCCGTCTGGTGGGTCGGCTTCCAGATCCGCAATCCACACGGGACAGAAGATATTACGCTCCGCGATCGCCTCAAGAAGCCCTGCACAAGTCCCTATTTTCATTAAAAGCCCCCTTGCACATATTTATGTGTTAATTAATTCTGCCGTTTCTGTCCGGGTGATTTTAGGATGGAAGTACCTGCAAGCTTTTAATCTTGTCAAGCTCAGCCCAATAGCGATTGATAGCTAGTTCAACCGTTTCAATATCAGCAACGTCCAAAGACGTTGCATTCCCTTTGCTGCAATTGTTTCAATGGGGACAACATCCTTAAGCAGCCAGCCATACGGACCTACAAACCAGGGTGACTCTGAGCGACTGACGTTACCGCCAAACGTGGCGATCGCAATAATGCCAGTCTCCCAAGCCTTCTCCTCACCCTGAAGATTTTGCCCTGATACTTGCTCAATAAACCTGAGCGCTTCCTTGTCCACCTTCTGTCCGCTATGAATTGCCAGCAAGTCTCCCACCTCCAGGTAACAACGCCATGACCTGTTCTCAATATCCTTGTTAAGGTGGGTCATACAATAGCCCCAAGGACGATGCACAGTTATACATCTCAATAGTTTGACCTTCATTGATCGCACCCTATATGCAGTGGATTTCTGGGCTACCGATCAACAAAATCAATTGATTCTTGGACGCTTAAAACCCTTGCTGCAACTAACTTTCATCTTACACTATCTTTATAATGTTGTACACTTTTCATCGTATTTTTGATAGTATTATTGTTAAGAGAATCGATCGTTATAGAGGATAAAAGATGCCTGTTGATCCAAATGTTGATCCAAACCCCGCCGAACTTGCTTGAATCGGTGGTGCGGCAAAACGATGCCAAGATTGATGCGCGCTTGATGCAAACCATGATGCTGATGGCGCAACGCATCGCCGAGAGTGGCGAGAAAAAGTTTCTCTACGGCGGGCGCAAATCGGGTTTGTGGCATTGGGTTGGAACACCGCCCACCGATCAAGCCGCGCCCGCGCCACTACTCATCGCGGAAGGCTACGCGACCGCTGCGAGCGTGTACGAAGCGACGGGCTACCCGTGCGCTGTCGCGTTCGATTGTGGAAACTTGATTCACGTC
>JAAUPA010000298.1 GCA_012034615.1 Leptolyngbyaceae cyanobacterium CSU_1_4
TGCCATTGCCGGATCAACCACTGCCGCTGTGCCTGCCTCAGTGTCAACCAGTAGGAAAATATAGTTATCTGAAAATGAACCGGGAATTCGATGGTATTTTCATTTGCGTAATTCTTCTCTTCGTTCTGTAGCAAAAGAGCAATAGGCTAAGGGGCAAGACGGATCAAGCGATCGCCAGGGCACTCAGGCTGAGCAAAATTTTTCATCAACTCTTTACAGAGTTAGTTCCTAGCTTCGCCTACAAAGCGAGATTAACGCTAGAAAATGATGGAGTTATTTCCATAAAAATATATCCTTGGTTGATTTCGATAGGGCATTCCATCGGCGCGGCATTCAAGGTTCTGGGTTCATCTGCAAAGCAAAGGAGGAGATATTATGGTACGGCTTGCTCAAGGCAAAACTCGGTTGCAAATTATCAAGCCCACTGTGGAGCACATCCTAGAAAAAGGAAAAATGAACCGCCAAGAACATGTCTATCTCACGTCTGCTATGCTTTCCGACTATCAAATGACCGATGAAGAGCGCCGACAAATTAATCGCGTGTTCGACTATCTTCAAATTGGTCGCTTGAAACTAGAGGATTAGTGGCAAGGACTAGTGATCTGTCAAGAGATAAATGATGGGGATGAAAGAATTCAAAATGATCAATTCAAAATTCAAAATTAAAGGCTGTTCATTTTGAATTTTGAATTCGCTCGTCTTTACCCACTCACTAAAAATTGATAATCCCCTAGCGGCTCTACAAATATTTTGAGGTGCGCCACTCCCAGAGGATGCCTTTAAAGCATCTCTGGGAGTGGCGCATTTTCAGCCCATGGGTTGCTAAACAAGGTGTTAGAGATCTTCAGGTTGCAGGGAATGCTAGGGCGGCTCCACGCCTATCCCCTCTCTTCCCACTTGAACTCTCTTGAATTCCCTGATGCCATGCTTAAAATCTCGCCGCCTAAAATTTCACTGATTGTTAGCGATCTATCCAAAAGTGGGGCGGGGCGCTGGGGCGGGGCGGTGCGTCCGTTTCTATTAGCTCATGCCCTGCGGCGGTTAGGATGTGAGGTGAAGATTTTTGGGTTTACCCAAGGAGATGATCTGGCGATCGCTTCTACTTCAGAGCTATCGATTATTTCGACTCCTGGCGGTCAATATCCGCAGTTTTTCAAGTCCGCCCGATCGCTGCTTAAGCAGATAGATGGCGATATTCTCTACGCCTACAAGCCAAAACCTTCTAGCTTTGGGTTATCGCTTTTGGGCAAGCTAACTCAGGGTCGTCCGTTAATTTTGGATATTGACGATTGGGAGCTGAGCTGGCACGGAGGAGACAGTTGGCAGTATCATCCCACTCCCAAGCAGCTTGCCAAGGATATCTTCAAGACCAATGGCGTTTTAAGGAACCCCGATCATCGCTTGTACTTGGGGTGGATGGAAAGGCTGGTGGCGCGTGCCAACGCCGTGACCGTGCATACGCAATTTCTCAAACAACGATTTGGGGGAATTTATGTGCCGAATGGCAAAGATATTTCGCAGTTCAACCCAGACTTGTACGATGTGCCAGCCTTGAAAGCACACTACCGGCTATCCCATTATCGGGTGCTGATGTTTCCGGGTGCACCGCGTCCTTATAAGGGCGTTGAGGATGTTTTAAAGGCATTGGATTTATTGAATCAGCCTGATTTGCGCTTAGTCATTGTGGGGGGCAGTCCTTACGATGACTATGACCAGCAACTGATGGAGCAGTGGGGGCGTTGGATCATTAAACTGCCTAAAACGCCCTATGACGAAATGCCAGGGGTCATTGCAGCGGCGGATGTGATTGTGGTGCCCCAGCGCGATACGCCAGCGGCTCAGGCGCAGTTTCCCTTAAAGCTGACGGATGGGATGGCGATGGCAAAACCGATTTTATCGACCTATGTGGGCGATATTCCTGAGATTTTGGGGGATACGGGTTATTTGGTGGATGCCGGTACGCCGGAGCAAGTGGCAAGGGCTATTCGGCAAATTTTTGCAGAGCCGGAGCGGCGATCGCCAGGCAAAAAGCGCGATCGCGATGCGTTGAACATTACAGCATTGATGCCATGTCTCATCGGTTGGCGGCTGTGGTTGATTCGCTTGTTCCTTCGCCCAGGTTCTAGGGCATCCTACGTTCGATTGAGATTATCATTCGGTTCACTTTAGCTGGAATCCTGCATGTCTTCTGGAAAGATTCTCTTCAGCCTGTCTCGACAATATCCCAAGCTGTTTACGTTGAGTGTCGTCCTGG
Source organism: Leptolyngbyaceae cyanobacterium CSU_1_4 (assembly GCA_012034615.1). Lineage (GTDB taxonomy): Bacteria > Cyanobacteriota > Cyanobacteriia > Elainellales > Elainellaceae > Timaviella. The sequence continues at coordinate 2,255 of JAAUPA010000298.1, forward strand.
GGTTTTCGGGAGCCGTGTTCAATGGGATTGGGACGACGCTGATCATTCCGGTTTTGCTGGGGTTTTTGGGTCAACCCATGACTTTAAAGGGAGCTCCACCGCTGTTAAAGGGATTGTTGGCACCGTTTCAGCAAAACGCAGGTGAGTACAATCTGGTGTTGATGACCGGGGCGATTTTAGGGCTGATTCTTTTGAAGAATTTGGCAAATTATGCAAATTCGTTGGTTTCGGGAGCCTTGAAGCGATCGCTCTCTAGCGGCTTGCAAGAACAAGGGCTGAGGCTGTTGTTGGAAGTGGATGTAGACTTCTTTGTGAAAAACGGCATTGGCAATATTGTTAATAATCTCAATAACGAAATTTATCGGGCGGGGCGCGCCGTTGCGACCATTGCCAAAGCTATCTCGGTGAGTATTACAACGCTGGTGTTTGTGGCAATGCTGCTGTGGACTTCTTGGCAGATTACTATCGTCTCGACTGCCTTGATGGCGATCGTTGTGCTGATGAATCAAATGACGATTGGGCGGTCTAAGGCTTACGGTACTCAGCTATCAGCAATTTCTAAGCAGTATTCCACCATCTTTCTCGACATGTTGGGTGGAATGCGCCTAGTTCGGTCTTCGGCGGCAGAAGGTTTGGAATACGACCGAATTACTGATCTCATTCGATCGCGGGAACAAGCTGACTTTAAATCTCAGGCAAATTCAGCGTTGGTCGAACCGGTCAGCGAAATGACTGGGATGATTGCCCTAGTCTGCATTGTGCTGGTGGGTCGAGCGTTGTTGGGGGGAGAAGTGGAGGCATTAACGACGGTTTTGCTGGTTTATTTGTTTATTTTGTTTCGGACGTTGCCCCTCATTACTCAGCTCAATTCGGCTCGGAATCAGCTTGCCAACCTGTCTTCCAGCCTAGAGATTGTTCATGATTTTTTGCGCCGCGATCGCAAGCCTTTTATGAGCCAAGGCTCTATTCCCTACACCTCGCTTCGAGAAGGGATTCACTTTAACCATATTTCGCTGTCCTATCCGGGGCACGAAAAAGTAGTGTTGAATGACGTTGACCTTTATTTGCCGCGCAATACAACCCTGGCTTTAGTGGGTTCTTCGGGGGCGGGCAAGTCTACGTTGGCAGATTTGTTGCCGCGTTTCTATGACCCGACTGAGGGCTGCATTTTGGTAGATGGCGTTGATCTGCGGGAACTTGATGTGCGGAGTTGGCGGCGATCGATGGGCATTGTGAGCCAAGATACGTTTTTGTTTAATACTTCGGTGCGCAACAACATTGCCTATGGTTGCCCCAATGCCACCGATGCAGAGATTTTTGAGGCGGCGAAACGGGCGAATGCTTATGAATTTATTAGCCAACTGCCCCATGGCTGGGACACTCAGCTTGGCGATCGGGGGGTCTTGCTCTCGGGTGGACAGCGTCAACGCCTAGCGATCGCCCGTGCCTTGTTGCAAGATCCTGAAATTCTGATTCTAGATGAAGCTACCAGTGCTTTGGATACGGTTTCTGAACGATTGGTGCAAGAGGCAATTGATCACCTGAGCCGCGATCGCACGACCTTGGTGATTGCCCACCGTCTTTCTACGGTTCAAAAGGCGGATCAAATTGCCGTTATGCACCAGGGCAAAGTTGTAGAGCTGGGTTCTCATGAAGAGCTTTTGGCAAAGAAGGGTTACTATGCTGACCTTTGTAAGATGCAACTCACCGAAAAGACAGATTCCCAGCGATCGCAAGCGAGAGCGGGTCAGAGCGAACTGGCTCACACTTCTTACGAAATTCGCAACCGCTTAAACCGTCTCGTGGGTTCTTTGAGCTTGATTATGGACGAAACCTTCGATACGCCCGATGAGCAACGAGAATGGACAGAAGAAGCTTATTATTCGGCGCTGAACTTGGTGAAAAGCTTGGAGATTGTAGAAGGGGATGTGAAAACCAAAGTTTCCTAGGGAACCTGGCTTATCCAAATTTCCTACTGAGGAATAAAGCCAGAGGCTTGGGGGGAATACGTCCCAAATTTGGAGCCGTTGGCGTTGTACAGATCGATCGGGACTTGGGCGGTTTGGCTGATGAGCGCCAGTTCCTGTAGAAACGTGTTGACCTGGCTGACTACGCCTGCCTGAATCGCAGAGTTTCCTTGCAGTTGGGCGCTTGCCATGGCACCTTCAACCATTTGGTCATACCCATAAGTAATTTGCACCCGAATGGCTGTAGGAGCTGCATCGTATTGACACACTTTGGGTGTGCCGCCACAGGAGCGATCGAGGGCAGGTTTTGCGGCTTGAATGGCTTCTGAAACTTGTAACCCTCTTTCAGCTTGGGCTAAGGCAGTTTGATACGAGGCAAGGAGGGGCTGGGCTGGGGTGTAGGGAGTGGTGCCGGGAGCCACTGCTTGAATATTGGCAACCGCGTCTTCCCAAGCGGCGATCGCCGCCTGCCACTGATTTTTTTCCTGAAAGCTTTGGGCTTGATCGGCTTGGGTAATTGCTTGGGTATAAGCGGCAAGTGCAGTATTTTCTTGATCTCGACGGGCAGCCGCAGCCGCCAGCTTGGTTTGATAAATTCTGAGTAGTTCTTCTGCCTCAAGCCGAGCCGCAGAACCACTGGGAACATTTTTCAACAAATTTACTGCCGCCTGCCAAGATGTGTAAACCTCTTGCCAGCCCTGAGCAGAGGTGGCAATTCCGGTGCGCGTTTCTGCCAATTGGGCTGTTTTTTGGCGTTGTCAACTTCTCCTTGAGCCTGTTGTTCGACCACGACGCGCTTGTTAATGCCTTCTAGGTTGGCGCGGTATTCGGCGATTTTGCGTTGGGCAACGGGATAAATGGCGGTGTTGTTGGGAATTTTTTCGAGGGCGACGATCGATT
>JAAUPA010000299.1 GCA_012034615.1 Leptolyngbyaceae cyanobacterium CSU_1_4
TTGCGAACTTGGGCGATCGCCCCTGTACAAAATTTCCTGGCGAAACTTTTGGCTCTACAGCGAGCGTAATAGGCTCATCCTTAAACTCTTTAACTCGGTAGCCGTACTCCAACTGATGCTGATTCTTTTTCAAAATTGGAAATAGTCGAAAAGCTCCTTGACACAGCTCTTCCTGATTTGCATAAATCGCCTGATTAATTTGATTAGAGCGCTTGACCGCAAGTGAGCCCACCGGGAACCAAGGCTTGCGATCTTTAACGCGAATATAAACCTCAAAGTCAGGCACCCCATCTGCCTTCATCTTGTCGTACTCTTTACCCGCTTCAGCGCGTACCTTGGCTCGCTTAGAAACTTTGGGTGCAGGCTGGGCTTTACTAAATCCCTTACTGTTGGTCATGGGTATTATTTTTGAAACTCTGTTATATAAGTTTACACGATTCTAAGAATTAATAAATCCAAAAAAGCCAATAGGATTTGGCAACCTGCGCTCCCTTAGCCCCTTGCCCGGTTCCCCGTTTCAACCGAGAATGAGAAAATATTAAAAATATTGAAAAGGCAAGGTAAGTCTGTGGGACAGTACGAACGCTTGATTTTAATGGCAGAAGATGAGCTAACCCAGTACAGTACTGATGCTCGCAAAATAGAAAAGCTTAGGCAAAAAATTGGTCTATCAGTCAGTGCCGCCGAACAAAAGCAGGTTAAAGAATCTTTGCTAGCGAACTTACCGAGCAGTGGCATCAGCAAACTGGTGGAAACCCAACGCCAAACGGTTGCTCTTCCCTTCTGGGGCATCGCAGGTCTAGGCTTGCTCTTGGGAATTTCCTTCTCCCAACCTCTCGACTTTATTGCCACTGTTGTCGGCACTGCTGCCGCCTACAATTTACAACGGTGGGGTTGGAATCTTCAAGCCAAACGGTTGGTGCTACAAACATTGGAAGACATTGAGGCACGAGTTCGTCAGCCAAACTAAAGTCGCGAAGCCTAGATTCCTGGCGATCGCCAGACTTAAGCCTTTGCCGCATTAACACCCGGCATCCAAGGCAAATCAGTAACACCGGGATCGTAGCCCAGTTGGCTGAGAAGCGTGGTGAGTTGCCCCCGGTGGTGAGTTTGGTGGTTAAACAGATGAACCACAAGCAACCGATGGGGAAAGACTCGCTCTATCCCATCGGCGGCTGATTGATATCTCAAAGATTGATTCAACCAATCATCGGTGAGTTGTTTTGACCATTCCAAAATCTGTTGATCGGTTAGTTCTCGCTGTTGACGAAGTTGATCAAAGTTAGCGTATAGCTCCTGATTCAGTTGAGCGACATAAGGCTTGCCAGTAAAGCGCCCCAGCCAAATGCGATCGCCCACTAGCAGATGATTCAGCGTTCCAGAAATCGACTTAAAAAACGCACCCCGATCTTCCCGACGCTGTTCCTCTGACATTTCGGCACAAACAGCATAAAGCTTCAGATTCATCCAATGGTTGTATCGTGCCATTGTTTCAGCGTAAGCACGATCGGACATGTTTGACGGATTAGATACAACGCCAATTATTTTACTAAATAAGCGGGGTGGCTGACCAGTCGTTCTGCGGCTTCTGGGTCAACCGGACAAGAGAATAAATAGCCCTGCCCAAATTCACAGCCTAAGGCTTTTAGACAGGCAAGTTGTTCAGAAGTTTCAACCCCTTCGGCAGTCACATCAATGCCTAAGCCATGCGCCAAGGCAATAATGGTTTGGACAATCTGGTCTTGACCACTGCCTAATCCGTCTACAAAAGAGCGATCGACCTTCAAGTTATTAATAGGAAAACGGTAGAGATAGCTTAAGGAGGAGTAGCCTGTTCCAAAATCGTCCAAGCTAAGGCGCACCCCCAACTCTTGCAGTTGGGCTAATTGATCGGTGACGCAGGTTGCAGTTTCCATCAAAACACTTTCGGTAATTTCGAGCTTAATAGAAGAGCTTGATATTTGCGTGGCTTCAAGGATTTGGCTAATGTGCGACGTAAAGTCGGGCTGAAGTAATTGCCGACCGGAAACATTAATACTCATGATGAGGTCTTGGGCTTGGCCTGTTCTTTCTTGCCAACGTCGCAGTTGGTTGCAAGCTTCATGCAGCACCCATCGACCAATCGGAATAATTAAACCTGTTTCTTCTGCAACTGGAATAAACTCACTGGGAGAAATAAAGCCTCGTTCAGGATGAACCCAGCGAATGAGTGCCTCAAACCCGACAATTACTCCGGTCGCTAAGGAAATAATGGGTTGGTAATGAAGTTGCAGGGGCGATGTGTTGTTGAGAAACAAGTCTTCAACCACATGGCGCAAATCCATTTCCGTATGCAGCCGCGAGAGCGCATGAGTATGCATTTCTTTGTCAAAGATTTCGTAGTTGGCTCGTCCTTGAGATTTAGCCCGATACATGGCGGTATCTGCGTCGCGGAGCAATTCTTCGGGCTGAGTATAACCGTTTGACGAATGAGCAATGCCAATGCTGACGGAGGTAAAGACCTCATGTTCGTTGAGTTTGAGCGGGAAAGAAAGAACTGCACGAATGCGATCGGCAATTAATTGGGCTTGAGAAATTTCTTCAATGGTTTCCAGCAAAACAGCAAACTCATCTCCGCCCAAGCGGGCAAAGGTATCTTTGGTACGAATGCATCGCTTCACCAGTCGCACAATCTCAATGAGCAACTGTCGCCAATGTTGTGACCTAAGCTATCGTTCACTAATTTGAAGTGATCGACATCTAAAAACAAAACGGCGAATTCACACGACTCAGCAGGTGGCTCATTGAGAAGCCAACAGGCTCGGACAGTTTGAATCCGGTTCTTCAATCGCTCCATAAAAAAGACACGATTGGGTAATCCGGTCAGGGCATCATGAAGGGCTTGCTGCTTGAGGGTTTCAGCAATATGGTGGCGTTCAACTGCAAGACTGGCAAGGTAAGTGGCAGTCTCTAAAATTTGCAGATGGTGCGAAGTGGGTTCGCAGGGCACGGAGTGAGACAAGGAAAAAGTTCCTAGCAGGTCTCCGTTGCGCGAAAAGAAAGGAGCAGACCAGCAAGCACGAACGTTGTAGTATTCGGCAAGATCTTGAAAGTTTTCCCAGAGCTGATCTTGAGCCGTATCGTTAACAAAAACAGAGACCTGACGATGGGCGGCTGTGCCACAGGAAGCCATTGCTTCGGCGACAGGCAATTCATTGTGGGGCGGGTTGTCGGCTGCTAGGCTGCTGGGAGCGGCGCTAAAGCGGAGCACATGCTGGGTTTTGTCAAATAGCCGAATTGAACAGAGGGCGGCGGGAGACTTGCTTTCTAGGAGCAGGCAGAGGGTATTGAAAGTCTCTAGCAGACTGGCACTAAAGGCAATTTTCTCTAGGATTTGAGTTTGGATATGGAGCAGTTCTTCCGATCGCTTCCGTTCAATGGCGATCGCCAAAACCTGGGTAACAGTCTCCAGAAAGTCAATTTCGTCATCAGAGAAAATACGATACGGATCTGAATAAAGTTCTAAAAATCCCAAAGGAAGAGTTGCGCCAGGAATGGGCAAATTGATGCCAGTTACCTTTGCTTGAAACTGGGTAGAAGCCTGTAAAGTCAGTAGACCTTCTATGCCCAATTGGGTCGTTGGATGGCTGATCAAGGTAGGCTGATTGGCTTGTAGGAGAGATTGAATCTGAGTATGGAGATGGGCGCTGATCTCTGAGCAATCTAGAGAAGCATGATCCCAGCCTACGCTACATTCGCGGTGCAGCGTATTACCATCTGACCACAGTTGCCAAATGCTGCCATACTGCACTTGAAGATGGTCGGTGACCAAAATAAGAGCAGCCTGACAGAGAGCAGAGAGGCTAATTCCCGAAAGCGCTTGCTGGCAAAGATGGATAATTGAAGCAGAAAGAGGGGAAGAAGGGAGCGATCGGGTCAAAACTCCGGCATAGAGTTGTTCTGAAACTGGATGTTTGGAGGTAGGCTGAAGAGTCGAAGTCCAATGGAGGTAGCCGGACGGAAGAAAGCTAGCTTTTGATGCCGATTGTGACTGAAGTTCAATGTCTTCAGGGGTAGGGCTGCTGCCAGCATCTGAGCCTTTTTGTCCGCTGATCGTTTCCAAGTATTCCACGGTGCAGAGTGCCTTAGCGAGGGTCTAGAGTCTTTAGATATAGAGCAATTGCTATTGCTCGGAGAGATGTATCTGTGAGGAGCGAAATGGCTGAGGGATAGGATGAGGCTGAATTCAGGATGGGAACCTGTTAGGGGGGGACTTTAGATGGATGACCTTATATAAAGAATGCTATATTGCGAGTTTTTAAACTCAAAACCGTATAAACACTGTAAGGAATTATTTGCTAAGGATCGTACGCAGCGCCTGAGAGGATGTTGGAGGAAATGTCTGAGAATTGTGGAGAGGTTTTGTTGAAAATTGGCGAGGCGGCTCTAAAAAGCGGCTTGTCGGTAAAAACCATTCGATACTATGACGAAATTGGGCTGTTAACCCCGACGGTTGAGCGCTCTAAGAGCGGCTACCGATTGTTTAAGCCTCAGTTGCTGAAAAGACTGGCATTTATTCGCCGTGCCCAAGCTCTAGGACTGCACCTCAGCGAGGTGCAGCAAATTTTAGCCGTGCATGATCAGGGGGAGTTGCCTTGTGGGGAGGTGAAGCAGCACCTGGAGGCAAAGTTGATAGAAGTCCGTCAACAAATTGAGGCTTTGGAGACATTGGAGATGGAGCTAAAGGGTATTCTATCGGGCTGGCAGGATCAACCTAAGGGGCTGCTGCTACAAACGATTTGTCCAAATCTTCAAGGGGTTTAAGCCGTGGAAATTATGATTTCGGGGTTGGTGACGCTGCTAATTTTTATCTTGGGCGCTTCGATCGGCAGTTTTTTGAATGTCGTCATTTACCGAGTTCCAGCAGGGCTATCGCTGCTCTATCCGCCGTCCTCGGTGTGTTCATCGTGATCGGGATCGCGGTGGTCCTGGCGAACCTGCTCATCGACCTCTTGTATGTCCTCCTCGATCCTCGCATCCGGTACGCGTAGGCAACGGACGGCCTCCGCCGCGACCTGGCTCGAGGACCGTCGACACGCGCTCGGTGACTTC
>JAAUPA010000300.1 GCA_012034615.1 Leptolyngbyaceae cyanobacterium CSU_1_4
GTGGATGGGTGAATGGGTGAATGGGTGAAGGGGTACTCACCCATCTACCCATCCACTCCCAACCCCTTCACCCGGAACAGTAACGTCCACTCCTCCACCCATCCACTCCTCCACCCATCCACCCATCCACTCCTCAAATCAAACCTGACAGTCCACTGGTTACTTCAGCTCTCTTGATGCCCGGAGCTGCCCACAAGCTGCGTCTGCTGCCAATCCGCGCGCGCGGCGAACGCTGACAGCAATATGGCGGCTCTTCAATCCGTCTACAAATGCTTGAATGCGACGATCGCTAGGACATTGATAGTCCACTTCAGAAATAGGATTATAAGGAATCAAATTCACATGGCTTTGAAAGCCTTGCAGATGTTCGGCTAGTTCTAAGGCGTGTTCGGGGCGATCGTTCACATCTGCCAACAAAACATATTCAAAGGTAACGCGCCGCCCTGTAACCTGCACATACTCACGGCATTCTGCCAACAGCGCTGCTAAGGGGTATTGCCGAGCGCTAGGAATCAGTTGTTCGCGGAGCGCTTGGTTAGAAGCGTGCAGGCTAATAGCGAGGGTGACTTGAAGCTGATGCTGGGCGAGGCGCTGGATGCGTCCGGGAATGCCCACGGTAGATATCGTCATCAGTCGTTGCCCAATACCCACGTCGGTGTTGAGCGATCGCACGGCACCCAGAACGTTCTCGCTATTGAGCAACGGTTCGCCCATGCCCATAAACACAATATTGCTGACCCGCTGCCCAAAGTCTTCTTGTACAGTCAGAACTTGGTCAATAATTTCATGCTGCGCCAAATTGCGCGTAAAGCCGCCCTTACCCGTGGCACAAAAATCACAAGCCATGGGACAACCCACTTGAGAAGACACGCACACCGTCAGCCGTTTCTCGGTAGGAATGCCCACTGTTTCAATAATTCGCCCATCTGCTAGCTTCAGCAAAAACTTCACTGTGCCATCCGGTGCCTCAGAGCGATAGTGCAGAGCCGATCGCCCCACATTCACATCAGCTAAATCTGCCCGCCACTGCTTGGGAAAGACAGAAATATCAGCCAGCGATCGCCCGCCCTGTTGGTACAGCCATTGATGAAGCTGCTTGCCCCGATAGGCGGGTTGTCCGTGCTGTTGCACCCAGTCGCTGAGTTCAGCCACAGACATTCCCAGTAAAGGAACTTGGGGTAGAGTCACAGAGCTATCGGCGATCGCCTGGATTTGTTCGAGAGAAATAACGGGAGACATAAAGCAGATGGGGAAGTAAGCGCTCTACCATATTAGAGCGTCGTTAGAGAATTCATCTTTTCAACTTTGCGATTATCGGCTCACCCCAACGCCCTCAAGCACCTGGTTCAGTTTGCCGCTGCGGAAGCCTTCCAAATCCAGCGTGACGTACATAAACCCATAGGATTGCAAAGTGGCAACCAGGGTCGGCAAATCCGTTGTTAACACAAATTCTTTAATTTGTTCAGCAGGCAGCTCAATGCGGGCAGTTTCACCCGTCGATCGCACTCTCAAATTTCCTAAGCCAAACGATCGCAAATAGCGCTCGGCTTGCCCCACCCGCTGAAGCTTCGCCACCGTAATTTCTTCCCCATAGGGAAACCGCGAACTAAGGCAAGGCTGCGCGGGCTTATCCCACCAAGGCAAACCTATCAGCTTAGAGATTTGCCGCACTTCCAGTTTAGAAACACCCACCTCAGCAAGGGGCGATCGCGCTCCCCGTTCTTTGGCGGCTTGAATGCCGGGGCGATAATCGGACAAATCATCAGCGTTCACCCCATCCACCACGTAGGGATAGCCTCGCTCTAACACCAGCGGCTTCAAAGTATCGTGCAGTTCGCTCTTACAGAAATAGCAACGGTTGACCGGATTAGAAGTGTAGTTAGGGTTATCCATTTCATGGGTTTGCACGACCTCATGGGAAATCCCAATTTCTGCCGCTTGAATCCGCGCATCTTCTAGATCATCGGGCAGGAGAGAAGGAGAATTTGCAGTGATGGCAAGCGCGCGATCGCCCAACACATCGAAGGCAATCTTAGCCACCAATGTGCTGTCAATGCCTCCAGAATAGGCGATTAATGCCCGATCCATTGCTGCAAATAAGGCTTTTAACTGATCAAGTTTTTCTGTTGGCATTGTCGTAGAACTCGCATTACACCCTACCAAAATAGCGAATTTTCCAAAGTTCTCGAGTCGGCATCAGTAATTCTATTAGCCATCCTACAAATCGTGGGTAAAAACCTGTAGAACCCATTACGCAAAGTAGAACGCACCACCGCTGAAGTTTAGGATCTTCCGGCTCCATACATCCTAGGGGGCTGCCTCACCCCTCCAAGAAAATTGTTGCAGATCCAAGAAAATATTACAAAATATTGCGACTGTTCTAAGAAGGGGAACGCTATATCAGAAGATTATTACGTGAGACTGAGAATGAACCTCTTAAGCATCCTTGAATCGCGTTAGCTTTATCAGTATGCTGAAACAAAGGTGGTTTAAGGTTCGTAGAGGCAAAGAAGAACTTCTTCTTTAAACCTGCGTTTAGACAACCATCCTTGAGTTCATGACTCAGCCGCTCACTCGTGAGCGCTAGTTTAAACACACCCGGTTACATCTTGCTTTTCGGAGGAATCCCTTAATGAGTATTATCACGAAGTCCATCGTGAACGCCGATGCAGAGGCTCGCTACCTAAGTCCCGGTGAACTAGATCAAATCAGAGGCTTTGTGACCTCTGGCGAACGCCGTGTGCGGATTGCGCAAGTTTTGACCGAATCCCGTGAGCGGATCGTCAAGCAAGCAGGCGACCAACTGTTCCAAAAGCGCCCTGACGTTGTTTCCCCCGGTGGCAACGCTTACGGCGAAGAAATGACCGCAACCTGCCTGCGTGACTTGGACTACTACCTGCGCCTCGTGACCTACGGAGTGGTTTCAGGTGATGTTACCTCCATCGAAGAAATCGGCATCGTCGGCGTTCGTGAGATGTACAAGTCTCTCGGCACCCCCATCGACGCAGTTGCTTCGGGCGTTGCGGCAATGAAAAACGTAGCCGTTGGAATGATGTCGGGTGAGGATGCTGCTGAAGCAGGTGCTTACTTCGATTACGTCATCGGTGCTATGCAGTAATAAAGGGTTGAACTGGGTAAATCATCCACCGTTCAAAGCTTTTAACATTTTTAGCCTGATCGACATTCATTTAATTTAAGGAAGCAAAATCATGCAAGACGCAATTACCTCTGTCATCAACTCCGCAGACGTTCAGGGCAAGTACCTGGATATGTCTGCTCTAGAAAAGCTAAAAGGCTACTTCTCCAGCGGCGAACTTCGCGTTCGGGCGGCAACCTCCATCAGCGCCAACGCTGCTGCGATCGTTAAAGAAGCAGTTGCTAAGTCCTTGTTGTACTCAGATGTCACCCGTCCCGGTGGCAATATGTACACCACCCGTCGCTATGCAGCCTGCATCCGTGACCTCGACTACTACCTCCGCTACTCCACCTACGCAATGTTGGCTGGCGACCCTTCCATCTTGGATGAGCGCGTTTTGAACGGCTTGAAAGAAACCTACAACTCCCTAGGCGTACCTGTTTCTTCTACCGTCCAAGCTATCCAAGCCATGAAAGAAGTCACCGCTAGCTTAGTGGGTGCTGATGCAGGTAAAGAAATGGGCGTGTACTTCGACTACATCTGCTCTGGCTTGAGCTAAATGTGAGCTAAGTTGTCAATTCGGCAATTTTAAACTCAATATTTTTGGAGGTCTGGGAAGTTTGGGGTGAGTGTTAGGTAGTCAACGGCGGTTCATGGGAGCTAGCTGTGACGGTCTAAGATTGATCTCAAACTCCCAGCCTTGTTGTATTAGGCGCAAGAATATTAGGCGCAAAAAATTTAGCCTACACAGGAGCTATATACAAAATGCGAATGTTCAAAATTACAGCCTGTGTTCCCAGCCAAACTCGGATTCGCACCCAGCGGGAACTACAAAACACCTATTTCACCAAGTTGGTTCCTTACGACAACTGGTTCAAAGAGCAGCAGCGCATCATGAAGATGGGCGGCAAAATTGTCAAGGTAGAATTGGCAACTGGCAGACCTGGAGCAAATGCAGGTTTAAGCTAGTTAGCTTTAATAAACTCTTTGCTGGGCATAGGATGTAGGGTTGGTGGGCAATTGCTCTTAACTTGACATTCTGTGCCCAGTATTTTGATGACAATCCGCCTTAAAACTCAATTCCCGCCTGTGCTTTTACTCCCTGCTCTCGAAAGGGATGCTTCACTAACGTCATTTCTGTCACCAGATCAGCCCGTTCGATCAGCGCTGCGGGTGCGCCTCGTCCGGTCAGAATGACATGGGACTCATCGGGCTTTTGCTCTAGTCCTGCCAGGATTTCGTCAATTTGTAAATATCCCAGCTTCAGGGCAATATTTACTTCGTCCAATAGCACCAGCTTGAACTTAGGATTAGTAATAAAGCTGAGTGCCTTTTGCCAAGCTTCCTGCGCTTTTTGAATATCGCGCTCTCGGTCTTGGGTTTCCCAGGTAAAGCCTTCGCCCATGGCATGAAATTCCAGGAGAGGCGTTTCTCCAGTTGTCCAAGGCTCGAACACGGTTTTTTCGGCTGGCTCCCAGGCACCTTTAATAAACTGGACGATCGCCACCTTATAGCCATGACCCAGCGATCGCAACACCATCCCCAGTGCGGCAGTGGTTTTGCCTTTGCCCGTGCCAGTATTGACGATGATTAAACCTTTTTGATGCGATCGCTCTGCCAATCGCTGCTCTTGCACCTCTTTTCGTCGCTGCATTTTCCGCTGGTACTGCTCGCTCGAAAGCCCGGTAGAGGTGGCTTCTTCGTTGAGGGCGATCGCTTCTTGGTCGGTCGAAAGGGTCGGTTCCATAAAGTTCAGCTAGAAATTTTGTAGCAGCGAGATCCAGCATATCAGGGGCAAGGAGCTTGAACAAAGAGCAGATTTTTCCTCAAACCCGATCTTTACCCAAACCTTCTGCACCTCCGATACCTTATTCCCTCAATCACAGCCACTCATCCACCCATCCACCCATCCACCCATC
>JAAUPA010000301.1 GCA_012034615.1 Leptolyngbyaceae cyanobacterium CSU_1_4
CATGAGTGGTTGATACCGAGCCCAGCCCCCGGCGAACCGCCCTCAGAATGGGGGATTTAGGGGGCGAAAAACATTGCAACGAAGCCAGTTTCGACTTGATGTACATGCGGTAACCTGCCTTGGGGAAGGGGTTGAGGGTTGAGGTTAGTTGTACATTGCGTTAAATAGCTTTTAGATAGTCTCACTAAGTCAAACATTTAGCACTATTGAGTATTAATTAGGAGGAGCGGAGTGTGAGTCTCCGCTGCTTTAAAGATGACTCGTTTTAAATCACGTTATATCGCTCCAACTTATGTCAAACCTGTTCAATTAGGGCAGACTGTTCCTTCCTTGCTAGATGAGGTTTGCGATCGCCATCCTAATCCCCAAGCTTTGCAACAATGGGTTAAAAACAGGTGGCAATCTTTATCCAATCAAGCCTTTCGTCTAGAGTCTGAAGAGTTAGCGCTAGGATTGCTTGCCTTGTCACTAAAGCAGGGCGATCGGGTCAGTCTGTTCATGCACAGCGATATCAATTTTTGTGTTGTAGATATGGCTTGTTTGTTGGCAGGCTTAGTTAACGTGCCGATCGACCAGGGTTGGACTTCAGAAGCAATTTTATTTATTTTGCAGCAAACCGAGTCGGCAGTACTAATTGTCACTGATCTGGAGTTGCTCCATCAAATTAGCTCTTATTTAGGGAAAGCCGCCTTTCTCAAAACCGTGATTCTGGTCGATGTAACCACTGCTGAACCGCTGCCTAACTTGCCTTCAGGAGTAGCTGTAATCTCACTAGAAAGCGTTCAAGCCCAGGGAAAGGCTCAAAGGTCTGCCCAAGCGTTGCAAAAACTACGACTGGCGATCGCCCCCGATGATACTGCCACTATTGTCTATACAACAGGGGTAGATGGACAGCCTAGAGGGGTGATGTTGAGCCATGAAAGCCTGGCGGGTAACATTTTGGCATCTTTTTCGAGTATTCCCGAATTAAAACCAGGGGAAGCCGAAGTCGCGTTATTATTTTTGCCATTAACGCATATTTTTGCCCGTGTGTTCTTATATGGTCATTTTTACTATAGCCACCGCGTTTATTTTACGACCCCAAAATGGGTGTTCAGTCATCTCCGTGAGGTTCGCCCCACCTTCTTTATTACCGTTCCTCGGCTTTTGGAAAAAACGCATGAAAAGATTCTGGAGCGCGGCAAAAAACTTGATGGCATTCAGCGATGGCTCTTTAACTGGGCAATGGCTCTCGCCCTACAGTATGACCTAGCGCAACCGTCCAAGGGATTTTATGCCCTGAAACTAAAATTGGCGAATCGGTGGATCTTCTCTCGATGGCGATCGGCGTTTGGTGGCAGAGTAAAGTTTGTCATTAGTGGAGGAGCGGCGTTAAAACCTGAGCTTACTAATGTTTTTTCTGCGGCAGGAATTCCGGTTTTTCAAGGCTATGGATTGACTGAGAGCGGTTCGGCGCTTTGCTCTAACCGAGTGGGGATGAACCGATCTGGGACAGTGGGTTTACCCATTGCTGGGGTGGAAATTGCGATCGCCCAGACGGCGAAATTTTAGCCCAAACCCCTTATAGAATGCAGGGCTATTATAAAGATCTAGAAGCAACTGAAGCCGCGATCGATGCAGAGGGATGGCTGCATACGGGTGATTTAGGAGAATTTACGGCTGAGGGGTTTCTGAAGATTACGGGGCACAAGAAAAACCTGTTTAAATTATCAACGGGAAAATATATCGCACCGCAACCGATTGAGGAACAACTGAAGCGATCGCCCTTTGTGAAACAAGCGATCATCATTGGGGCACATCGCAAATTTTGTACGCTATTGATTTTTCCAGATTTAGATTATCTCTGTCCGCAAGCTGAGGGAATGTGTTTATCAGTGCCTCTGGAGAAAATGCTTAAGCACAGTAAAATTACTGCCCTATATCAGTCGCTCATCAATGATGTCAATCAGCATTTGCCCCACTGGTCTACGATTAAGCGATTTCGGCTGTTGCATTTAACCCTAGCGATCGAGGAGGGCGCATCAAAACCTCTTTTAACAATTAAGCGAGACAACATCGATCAGTTGTTTGCGGCAGAGATCGAGGCAATGTATTAGGCAATGTATTAGGCGATTTATAACTTACGGTTGATCACTTTACGAACCCAAGGAGATGCTAATCATGTTTAGACCATTCCGAACGGCAGCCGTTTTAGGGGCAGGAGTGATGGGAACTCAAATTGCCGCTCACCTAGCAAACGCTGGATTGACCGTACACTTACTAGATATCGCTGCCCCAGGTATCAATAAAAATCAGATTGTTGAAACTGCCTTTCAAAAAGCATTGAAGCAAACTCCCGCAATTTTTTTTACAGACAAAATTGCCCGTCGGATCACACTTGGTAATTTTGATGAACATTTAAATCGTCTTAAAGATGTAGATTGGATAATCGAAGCTGTCATCGAAAATTTATCAATTAAGCAACGGTTAATGGAACAGATTGAAGGCTTGGTGAAGGAAGATGCGATAATTTCGACCAACACGAGCGGGTTATCAATTGGCGAGATTGCGATGGGTCGCGCTGCTTCGCAGATACCGCAAGGGTCGCTCTCCTTCCGACAGCGCTTCTTAGGAACTCACTTCTTTAACCCACCTCGTTACCTGAAGCTATTAGAACTAATTCCAACTGCCGATACTGATCCACAGGTGCTAGAACGCTTGCAATGGTTTGGATGGATGCACTTGGGCAAAGGTATTGTGATTGCGAAAGATACGCCCAACTTCATTGCAAATCGTATTGGCGTGTATGCCACGATGTTAGGCTTACAAGCATTGTCTGAGGGCTATACTCTAGAAGAAATTGATACACTGACTGGAACGCTGGTCGGAAGACCTAAGTCTGCCACATTTCGGACAGCAGATTTAGTAGGGCTTGATACGCTGCTGTATGTGACGGATCATCTTATCTTGGCAATTCCAGAGGATGAGCGACGGGATATTTTTCGGATGCCAGATTGGGTTCGCAAACTGGTTGAAACCGGGACGCTAGGAGCCAAAACGGGGCAAGGATTTTACAAAAAAGAGAAGCAGCAAATTCTTTCCATTAATCCTAAGACATTTGACTATGAACCTGCGCAACCCGTGGCACTAGGAAATTTGAGCGCGATCGCTAAGCTCGACTTAGGGCAACGTCTGCGCGCCCTCTATCAAGATCCGGGACGAGCGGGCAGCTTTTTCCGACAATTCATTTTTAATCTGTTGAGCTATAGCGCTTGCCGCATTCCAGAGATTGCCGATAGCCCTGCTGAAATTGATCAAGCAATGCGCTGGGGGTTTGGTTGGGAATGGGGTCCTTTTGAAATTTGGGATGCACTGGGGTTTGAAACCGTTTTGCAGTCGATGCGATCGCTGAACCTGGTGCTGCCTCATTGGATCGAGTCTATGCCAACAACCGCATTTTACCCAGGAGATCAAGTATATGTGCCCCATCAAGGGTATCGCTCATTGCCGACACGAGCCGATGAAATAGACTTGTCAGTATTGAAAGCCGAGCCGCAACATTTAATCTGGCATAATTCTGAAGCGGCACTATTGGACTTGGGCGATCGGGTGGCGCTTTACGAGTTTCGTTCTAAAGGCAACACGCTAGGCACACAAGTTTTGGCAGGTCTATCTCAAGCGCTAGATTTAATCGCCGAGGGAGACTGGCGAGGGCTAGTGATTGGCAATGCCAGTGAGCATTTTTCGGGAGGCGCAAACCTGGCAGAAATGGGAGTTTTAGCCCAGGAGCAACGGTTTGATGATTTTGCCAAGTTGATTAACCAATTCCAGCAGTTAATGCAGCGCATTCATTACTTCCATAAACCCATTGTCGCGGCGGTGCGCGGGCGATCGCTAGGGGGTGGCTGTGAATTAATTATGGCTTGTCCCCAAGTCGTAGCAGCCGCAGAAAGCTACATTGGCTTAGTCGAATTAGGGGTAGGCTTAATTCCCGGTGGCTGTGGCATCATGCGGACGGTGGCACTTGCCGCAGAACGCGCCGCATCCGAAGCACCACAGGATATTCTACCGTTTTTAGTAAAAGCCTTTGAAACGATCGCCACGGCAAAAGTCAGCACCAGCGCTGCCGAAGCCCAAGCATGGGGATATCTCCCTGCCACGGCTCGAATTGTGATCAATGGCGATCGCCGTCTTTATGTTGCTAAAGAAGAAGTGATTCGCCTTGCTCAAGAAGGCTACGCACCTCCCCCCAAACGGAATGCCATTCAGGTGCTTGGTCGTCCTGCCCGTGCAGTCCTCGAATTGGCGGCTTACACATTTCAACAGGCAGGCTATGCGTCGGACTACGATCGCTATCTTGCCCATCGCCTCGCCTATGTAATGACGGGGGGCGAGTTGTCTGCGCCGACCCTGGTGGATGAAGACTATTTACTGCAACTGGAGCGCGAAAACTTTGTGCCTTTACTCGGTCAACCCAAAACCCAAGAACGCATTGCCCATTTATTAAGCACCAAAAAACCGCTGCGGAATTAGGGGGAACTATGAAAAATATTGAGGACGCTTATATTGTCAGCACTGTTCGTACCGCCGTTGGTAAAGCCCCACGCGGCACCTTGCATCACCTGCGCCCAGACGACATGGCAGCAGCCGTTCTGACCGGAGCCGTTGACCGAGTGCCCAGACTTGCCCTCGAACAGATCGATGACGTTATTTTGGGCTGTGCTTTTCCTGAAGCAGAACAAGGGTTTAATCTGGCACGAATTGCAGCACAGCGGGCAGGATTTCCCGATTCGGTCGCGGGCTGCACGGTCAATCGCTTCTGTGCTTCAGGGCTGCAAGCGATCGCTATGGGGGCGCAGGCGATCGCCACAGGACAGGCAAAGGTAATCGTTGCCGGGGGCGCAGAATCCATGAGCCTGATTCCCATGGGCGGGCATTATTTGCTGCCCAACCCTGACCTGATCGCAGATGCGCCCGAAGTGTATTGCACGATGGGTATCACGGCTGAGAATGTGGCGCAGCACTATCATATTTCTCGACAGGGAACAAGACCA
>JAAUPA010000025.1 GCA_012034615.1 Leptolyngbyaceae cyanobacterium CSU_1_4
TTAAAACGGCGATCGCAGAGTAAACCAGAAGGGGCGAATCGAGCTAGGCAACTTATCGATCGCATCCACCCATCTACTCATCCACCCATCCACCCATCCACCCATCCGACCCATCCACCCCCCAACACTCAAGCTGTTTTAATTCTTAACTTACAGACTCTAAACAGCCCTATATCATAATTTAGGGCAGCACCCAGTTCATAAAGCTACGATTCAGGCGTTAAGTTCTCACCTAAATCGCGTAGACGGGTGAAGAAACGTTTTCAGCAACGAGTTTAATTGAGCAACTTGTGTGCTTTACAGCATCCTGCTTCTGATTGCGTTTACGTTTTTGAATGGGTTTATAGTCTTGAAGGGGAGATGCGATCGCGTCTTGATGCACATCTTGGCACACAGATGTTAAGTGGCTCCTGCTGAAATTTTCTACCTTACTTTCCTTCCCAATTGTTTTCATTCACAGCTTCCAAATCAGTCTTTTGGGAGGAAAGCACCTGTCTACAAAATGGTTTAAGTGCAACTGTTCTGAGTCCAGATCCTAAGCAAAGAGAGGAGAAGACAGCGATGGCTAGAAAACATGGACAAACCAACTATTTTATTGAAGGCGAAGGCTTTGTCGGAGAGCAAGAAATTCGGCAAGGCGTTCAACCCTTTGCCCGCGCCCTGCTCCAAGACGTTCAGCCTAACACCGAACTAGATGCGGAACGAGCGTTTCGGTTCTCTCGAATGTTTGCCGATTTGCCCAAATTTCGTCCTGATCCAGAGGCGCTGGTGGAACTGGGCAAAACGATGGATGACACCCCAAACTTCAAGGATCATCAATCTCTCCCGGCAGGATTTACCTACCTGGGGCAATTTATTGACCACGATATTACCTTTGATAAAACAGAAGGACTGCCGACCTCGGAGTTAGAGCCAGAGGAAATTATTCAAGGGCGATCGCCTTCGCTAGACTTAGACAGCGTTTACGGTCGCGGACCCGATTTAGAAACAAAACCCTTGTATGAAAGCGATCGCCTGCATTTGCGCACAGGCATCACCACCGAATTACCGTTCGATCCGAACGAACCCGAAGCCTTCAAACTTCCCAATGATCTGCCCCGTGGAGACAATGCCGAACGCGCCCTAGACGCGACCCTTGGCGATCCACGCAACGACGAAAATTTAGCCGTTGCCCAAACCCATCTGGCATTTCTGAAATTTCATAATGTGGTCGTTAATCAGCTTCAGCAGTTTGGACACTCTGGTTCAGACCTTTTCGATCGGGCACGAGAGATCGTAACCCTCCACTACCAATGGATTATCCTCAACGATTTTCTTCCCCGAATTGTGCTGCCTGCCATTCTCAAAAAAGTATTAGTGAACGGCGGACAGTTTTTCAAACCGACTCCAGGCGAAGAAGCACCCATGCCGATCGAATTCTCGGTCGCAGCATACCGCTTCGGTCACAGCATGATTCGAGATGTGTATAGTTGGAATCGCAACTTTGCAGATGCCACTTTGGGGCAGCTCTTTATCTTCTCTGGAGTCAGTGGAGATATGGTCGGATTGCCCACTTTGCCCTCTAACTGGCCGATTGACTGGCGACGATTCTACGACTTTAAAGATGCTCCGGGTGTAGAGCCCCCTCCAGCGCTGAACCTGACCCGCAGCATTGATACCGGGCTAGCCATGACGCTCCGGGAACTGCCTGAATTCGTGGGTCAAGGCAACAATGCGGCTTTAGCAGTCCGTAATTTACTCCGAGGCAGGCTGCTAGGTTTACCGACTGGACAAGCGATCGCCGAGGCGATCGGAGTGACAATGCTCACTCCTGAGCAAGTTCGGCAAGGACCTCACGCCAATGTTTTGAAAAAACATAAGTTTGATACCCAAACGCCGCTCTGGTACTACATTCTTAAGGAAGCTGAGGTGTTTAATGAAGGTCAGCGTCTTGGTCCTGTGGGCAGTCAATTGGTGGTAGAAACCTTTGTAGGGTTAATTCAAGGCAGCCAAACGTCCCTTCTATCAAATGCCAACCAATACTGGCGACCGAGCCTCCCTTCTCTGCGCCCCGGACAGTTCACCATGGTCGATTTACTGCTGTTGGTGAATGATCTCAACCCCCTGGGAGACGAACGCATTCCTACGCCACCGCCGCCGCCGCCGCCCTTAACCCACGTCGTTCAGCCCGGTGAAACATTAGGAACGATCGCCGCTAAGTTTTTAGGAGACTCGAAGCGCTGGCGAGAAATCTTTGAAGCCAACCGCGACAAGATTACAGAGCCTAATTTAATTAGACCTGGCATGGAGTTAATCATTCCTAATCATTAAGACATTGATCTGAAAGTGTCGCCACTTTAAGCCATTTTGCTGCGGCGTGCCCTAGTCTTTTTGGGCGAAGGCTGAGGAGGTTTCAAGGTTTTGCCTTTTTGCCCAAGAACGTGCAAAATCTGCTCCATCGTGAGCTTCGGTGCATCAGTTGCCGCCGCATACAAAATGGCTTCATGGGCGATCGCCCCAATCTCTCCGCCGTTCAGCTTGATTGTTGCCAACCCATCCCAATCCATCTCGGCTTGGGGCACCGACGGGCAAAATGCTTGTTGCCACAGCCGACGGCGATCGTCTACTCCTGGCATGGGGAAAGCCAAAATCTGATCCATTCGGCGCTGCCACGATATTTGAACCGAGGCAACTTGATGCTCACTCAGCAGCGTCACGCCTAGCAAACTTCGCCGCTGGGTCAAAAATTGGTGCAGGGCAGCAGTCGAAAGTACGGGCGATCGCCCCAGCCAATGCCGAGCCGATTTCACCAGTAAGACCATAGGGTCTTGGGTCTGAATTTCTTCTAGCAGGCGCAGATAGTCCGCTGGTTCAACCTGATTGAGATCCACCGTGTAAAGGGGCGTACCCAGAGCATAGGCGATCGCGCTTGCCGCCAAAGATTTCCCTGTTCCGGGCATTCCCACCAATAGGGCGATCGCCCCAGGTTGATAGATAGAAGGATTAGAGCCGTCAAACCCCCAAGTTTCTTCAGCTTGGACATAGCCATCCACTCGTTGCACCAAATATTGCAGCGAAGTGAGTAAAGGCGGCGGCAAGACTAGCTT
Source organism: Leptolyngbyaceae cyanobacterium CSU_1_4 (assembly GCA_012034615.1). Classification (GTDB taxonomy): domain Bacteria; phylum Cyanobacteriota; class Cyanobacteriia; order Elainellales; family Elainellaceae; genus Timaviella. The sequence continues at coordinate 3,087 of JAAUPA010000025.1, forward strand.
TGACCACTCAACAGAATCAACGATCTGATCGAGCCGGACAGGATGATCGCTTAACATGGGCGATCGCAGCAATAATTCTAGCCCTTGATCGGTCGGTTGCTCTGCCAGCAGGTAATGAACCAAAGACTCAGCCAGTTGCAGCGGACGATTGAGAAAGGTATCGTTTGAACCTGCCAAGTGCAGCAGCTCATACTGCACTAAAGAAGAAGCCGTTAATTTTGTCCGTGCCACTCGCCACTCGCCATCATTGCGACAGAGGAGCCGCAGCACTAAATCTATCGTCGGTAAGTCCGTTTTATAAGCCGCGTCCTCTCCCTGCAAATAACGGTAAAGGCGGGCATAGCGACGATTCATCTCAGGAGCCAAGCTCATCAGCACCACATTTTTTTCAAATAGGGATAGATTGAGGCGATCGCACAACTTCGGCAACGCTAACGTGATTCCCTGGCGATCGCTCGACTGAATCCGGCTTTCCAACTGCTGCTGATAGCTTACCTTCGTCGTCTTGCTGGGCTGCCGATGCTCATCGTAAGCTGCTGCCTCTCCTTCCAACGAAATTAACCCTTTCCACCAATGACTGGTCACCCGATCTGCCCTCGACTGAGCCACCCGCCCCACGTCCTGGCTCTCCTTGCGTTGGCGCGTCACCGCCATCATCAAAACTTGGTCAAGCCAGCGCAGTTCGGTTTTAAGATAGTCCCAGTTGTTAGCGAAACCTTCGAGTTGAGCAGTCGGCATTGAAGTTCTTAGGTCTAAGGATTTAGAAGAAGCAGGCAAAGATTATTCTATTGTGGCGACAGTCCTCCTGTAGCGACAGTTCTTTATCTAAAGAGAGTGAACTGGATTTTGAAGAATTAAGCAATAATAGATTTGCTCTGGCTCTAGTAAGACTTAGCCATTTGCAATGCAGCAGTTTGAAACGCAGCAGTGAGACTAAAGTAAGGAACGAGTGAATGTTAGAAGCCTCAGACATTAAACGTGATATCGAACAACTCAATAATCGCCTGGGTAAAACTCAGGAGTATCTTTGACGTACCCGCACTCACGGCAAAAATTCAAGACTTAGAGCAGTTGGCGGCACAGCCCGACTTTTGGAACGATCAAGACTTAGCACAAAAAACGCTACAAGAACTCAATGACCTCAAATCTCACCTGCAACAGTTGGAACAGTGGCAGGCGAAACTTGAGGATGCAAGAGCCATCCTGGAGTTGCTGGAGTTAGAATCCGATGAAGCGCTCCTCCAGGAGGCTGAAACTAACCTTACCCATCTCGGTCGAGAACTCGATCAGTGGGAGTTACAGCAGCTTTTATCAGCTCCCTACGATCAATACGGGGCAATCTTAACCATTAATGCGGGTGCAGGCGGAACCGATGCTCAGGACTGGGCGGAAATGCTGCTGCGAATGTATACTCGCTGGGCAGAAGACCATCACTATAAGGTGCATTTGCTCGAAAGCTCAGAAGGTGATGAGGCAGGAATTAAATCTGCTACGCTCGAAATTGACGGCAAATATGCTTACGGCTACCTCAAGGTGGAGAAAGGAACGCATCGGCTGGTGCGAATTTCGCCGTTTAATGCAAATGGCAAGCGCCAAACCAGTTTTGCAGGCGTAGAGGTAATGCCGATGCTCGACTATTCTGTGACCTTAGATATTCCTGATAAAGATCTCGAAATTACGACCTCGCGGGCAGGCGGCAAGGGTGGTCAAAACGTCAACAAAGTGGAAACCGCCGTGCGGGTGGTTCACATCCCGACGGGGTTGGCGGTGCGCTGTACTGAGGAGCGATCGCAGCTTCTCAACAAAGAAAAAGCCTTAGCCCTACTTAAATCCAGGCTGCTAGTCATTGCCCAAGAACAACGCGCCAAAGAAATTGCTGACATTCGAGGTGATATTGTCGAGGCGGCTTGGGGCAACCAAATTCGCAACTATGTTTTCCATCCTTATCAACTGGTCAAAGATTTGCGCACGGGCATGGAAACAACGGCGATCGCCGACGTAATGGATGGAGAACTCGACCCCTTCATCGAAACCTGTTTGCGCCATGACAACCAGATGGTCGAAAATGTTGTGTAATCTTAAGAAATATCATGACAAGCTCGTTACACTTGTCGTTCAATTATTTTGATCTAGATTTTTTCCTCAAACAACTTCTATGAACCCACCTTCCACCGAATCTGCTTCAACCCCCGATCGCGCCCCTGTTACCTCGCCCGAATCCGGCGAACCCACCGCCCCTCCTGAGCGCCCCCCCAGCTATGTCAAATTAGCAATGCGAAACATGGTGCGTAAAGGTGGCACGTCGTTGTATCACTTTGCGCTTTCGGCGATCGGGTTGTTGACTCTGCTGATTGGGCTTGCCTATCTGACTCGCTAAATCACCCTCTCGTTGAACGCTCAACTTGCCAGGGAATGGGTTGAAACAGCTTAAAACAAAGATCCCTTAAGACCAAGATGGAGTCAAAGCAATTGCTAGAAAATCTTTCCCAGGCTTCATCAGAAATCTTGCCAATACAGGTTGAAGTCATCATTCAAGATTGCTTTTTCTCAGATCCAGGTGCAGAAAAGCTTCAAGGTGGGAACAATAACCCTAATTCACCCATTTCCCCAAAAACTTGGGAGGTTTGGTTGAGTCATTGGTTACGGGTTCTGAATCTAGATCTTTCTCCCATTCAGGCTTACGAACTCAGCTTGCGGTTGACGAACAACTCTGAAATTCAGGCGCTTAATGCTCAATATCGGCAGAAAGATCAGCCTACAGATGTACTCGCGTTTGCTGCGCTTGAGGTAGATTCTCCTAGACTAGGGGCGATCGACGAGCCGCTTTATTTGGGGGATATGATTATTTCAGTGGAAACGGCTCAGGTGCAGGCACAGGGGCATACTCTTGAGCAAGAACTAGCTTGGTTAGCGGCTCATGCGCTCCTCCATCTCTTAGGCTGGGATCACCCTACCGAAGAGCAGTTGCTAGCTATGTTACAGAAACAAGCATGGCTTTTGCAGCAAGTTGGAGTGATTCCACCAGTCTACTGAAGAGCAGAATTCGCTGAGGAAAGGACTTTCTAATACGGAAGCTTGTCATGTATCATAATTTTTTCATGAAATCTTCGCGAACTATTGCTCAGTTTTCGCAAACAATAGGGTGGGTCTCACCGCTGAAAACTAGGTTTGATCATTAAGACTTTTAACGTATTGAATTTTTGATGTTCAGTCCGCAATCCCTAAAGCTGTCGCCGTAGTATTCATGACCCAAGAAATTTCAACGAAACCTCAGTCCCTAGAAGCTCAACTGATCCCGGTTCCGGCAGTGGGCAGCCGTACTTTATCTTGGCGAGTGGCATCTAGTTTGTTCACTAGCTTTGGATATGCCTGGGCGGGGCTAACTTATGCGTTTCAAACTCAGCGAAATTTTCGGATTCACTTAATTGTGGGGTCGCTGGCGATCGCTCTCAGCATTTTTCTCCAGCTTACCCCCGTCGAAATCGCCATTATTACTCTCACTTGTGGCTCTGTCCTCACGATGGAACTTCTCAACACTGCCCTCGAATCAGTCGTTGATTTAACCGTTCGCCAGACTTACCATGAACTCGCTAAAATAGCCAAAGACTGCGCCGCCGGAGCGGTTTTGATCTCGGCAATGTTTGCCGTTTTGGTTGGAGCCTTCCTGATGTTGCCTCCTCTCTTAGCCCTAATTCAAGCCAACTTTCCCCTCTGGTTCTCCGCCCTATGATTCTCGTCATCGACAACTACGACAGCTTTACCTACAACCTCGTGCAGTACCTTGGAGAGTTAGGCGCAGAGCTATCGGTTGCAGCCGAGATTCAGGTTTATCGCAACGACCAAATTACCCTAGAGCAAGTTCGATCGCTCCAGCCCGATGGCATCGTTATTTCTCCGGGTCCTGGTCGCCCCGATGATGCGGGGGTGTCTTTGCAGCTCATTGAGTTTTTAGGCTCAACGGTTCCTGTCCTCGGCGTTTGCTTGGGGCATCAAAGCATTGGTCAAGTTTTTGGCGGTACTATTACCACCGCGCCGGAATTAATGCATGGTAAAACTTCCCAAGTGCATCACACGGGAGTAGGCGTATTTGCAGGGCTAGAAAATCCACTGACGGCGACTCGTTACCATAGCCTCGTGATTGAACCGCAAACCTGCCCTGATGTTTTAGAAATTACTGCTTGGGTCGATGACGGCACCATTATGGGAGTACGCCATCGAGACTTTCCCCAGATTCAAGGCGTTCAGTTTCATCCTGAGAGTGTGCTGACGACCTCTGGCAAGCAGATTTTGCGGAACTTTTTGGTATCGATTCGTCAACCTGCGATCGCCGTTTAGTAAGTCGGGAATTCAGAAGTCAACCCTTCAGTCTGCCAGTCATTGCCGTCCTCACCCTGAAGAGCGATCGCGTTCAGTACGATCAAGTCAAAGAACTCTTACAAAATCTCTACGAGGCGATCGAGGGCTGCCTATCGGCGATCGACTGATGATGCAAAACCATTAGCTGCCCAGCTTGCAAGACTTCCAACGCATTTCGTGTTCACGAGGTCTATTTCAGACCGCCGAAACATCGCTATGATCAGAAGAACGTAAGTGCTTGCGCCTGATTAGAGCCATCATGACGACAAAAGAGCAACTCCTGAAAGAAAGTGAACAAGCTTCAGAGTCACTGGTAGAAGAAGTGTTCAGTTTTCTGGTTTCTGTGAAAGCTTGGCACAGCGAAAACGAGCCAGTCCAGCCTGATTCAGTCTTGAAGCGCGATCGCCCCAGCAAACCCATTTGGGAAATTGCCCAAGACCTCATACAAGACATGACGATCGAGGAAATTGCTCAACTCCCTAAAGACGGTGCTGAACAACCTGATCACTACATTTACGGCATTCCTAAACGGCAAGAATGAAACTCGTCTTTGCGGATACTTTCTACTGGGTTGCCCTCATAAATCCTGGTGATGATTGGCATAGTCTAGTTTTAGACATTAGCCGATCGATCGAATCAAGACTGCGACAACCGAAGAAGTTCTAACCGAAGTCTTAACCTTCTATGCAGAATCCGGCAGTTCTATGAGACAACGAACTGTTGCATTTTATAGATAGCATTTTGAACAATGACGGGATTCAAGTTTTAGAGCAAACGCATCAATCCTTTCAGGATGGTCTAGCGCTCTATCGCCAACGCCCTGATAAAGGCTACAGCCTGACCGACTGTATCTCCATGCAGGCAATGCGGCAGCTAGAAATTACTGAAGTCCTGATCCATGACAACCATTTTACGCAGGAAGGATTTTCGATCGCCCTCAAAGATTGAGTAGAAGTTAAAGCAGGATAAACGAAACTCAAAACCCGGAACATTAAGCAAATTGCTCCAACATCCAAGCGTAGAGGTTGAGTCCGTAGGAGATGGGAAACAAAGACTGCATCCGAGAAGTCGTAGTATAAAACCTATTTAGCGTAAAATTGCCTTTTATACTCATCGCTCTTTGGGAGCCTGGGTAACTTTTCAAGAATGTGAGGAGCCTCATGAAGCGACGACAGTTTGTACAATATGCGGGAGCAAGTTTCCTGACCGCTGGCGTGATGGGTCAGGTTCAATCTGCCCAAGCCCAATCTAGTTCAGTGACGATTCAGTTCTTGGGTCACACTTGCTTCTTGTTTACCGGAGACGGTCGTCGTATTTTGGTCAATCCTTTCCGTCCTATTGGCTGCACCAAAGGCTATCGATCGCCCCAGGTGGCATCGGATTTGGTGATGATTAGCAGTCGGCTATTTGATGAGGGCGTGACGGAAGGATTACCCGGCAGTCCGAGGGTTTTGGCTGAGTCGGGGGCGTACCAATTCACAGGAATGCAGGTGCAGGGCATTCAGACCGACCATGATGATATTGGCGGTAAGCGGTTTGGTGTCAATGTGGCGTGGCGCTGGAATCAGGGCGGGTTAAACATTTTGCACATGGGCGGGGCAGCGGCTCCGGTGACGGTAGAGCAGCAAATTCTCATGGGTCGCCCAGATGTGTTGCTGTTGCCTGTGGGCAATGGACCGAAGGCTTTTACGCCCGATGAAGCGAAAGCTGCGATCGCCACCCTCAGCCCCAAGTTGGTCATTCCGACCCAATATCGTACCGATGCTGCCGATCAAGCCACTTGCGATATTTTGCCCCTCGATGAGTTCCTGACCGTGATGGAAGGCACACCGATACAGCGGGTAGGCGGCGATACGATCGCTTTAGGAAAAAGCGATTTGCCCCCATCGGGAACTGAGATCCGCGTTTTGAGTTATCGAGCTTAGAACTTTAAAACTATAGTCAAGTTTAGTTTGAAAGCCTTTTATCCACCCTGCTCGCTCTAGAGATTGGAGGAAGGGTTAATCTTGCCATAGGGATATTCCGCTAACATTGCGATAGATTTTCCCCTGAGTTTCTTCTATGTCAATCAAAAAGATTTTTTCCATTGGGCTACTCGTTTTTGTGCCCTTCTCGATCGCGGCTGAAAATTTAGAGTGGGGGGTGATGCCGGTTTTTGTCACGTCGGCATTAGCGATTATTCCTTTAGCGATTTGGCTGAGTACGGCGACTGAAGAAATTGCGGTGGTGACCGGACCTTCGGTGGGCGGATTGCTGAATGCCGTGTTTGGCAACGCAACCGAGTTAATTATTGCCTTGGTGGCATTGAAAGCGGGGCTGCTGGATATTGTCAAAGCCAGCATCACGGGCAGCATTATGAGTAATTTGCTCTTGGCAATGGGGCTTTCAATGTTTCTAGGGGGATTGCGCTATAAAGAGCAGGAGTTCAAACCGATTGTGGCGCGGGTGAATGGCTCATCGATGACGTTAGCAGCGATCGCCATTATCTTACCGTCTATGGCGTTTTTTGCGTCGGGGCAAGTCGAAACGGCGGCAGTGGAAAAGCTTTCAATTGTGGTGGCGATCGTGCTGATTAGCGTTTATGCCATGACGCTGTTTTTCTCCCTAAAAACTCACAACTACCTGTACGAAGTCGGAATTGTGGAACTAGAAGAAGAACATGGCGAGCACAAGCCCAATCTCTGGCTTTGGATTGGAGTGTTAACGATCTCAACCCTCGCCGTTGCCTACGAGTCGGAGATTTTTGTGGGCGTTGTGGAAGAAGCGACCAAAGGACTCGGGCTAACCCCTTTGTTTACCGGCGTCATTCTATTGCCCATGGTGGGCGGCGCAGCCGAATATGTGACAGCGGTCGGCGTTGCCCTTAAAATAATATGGATCTTTCCGTCTCGGTTGCCATGGGATCAAGCTTGCTGGTGGCGCTGCTGATTGCGCCAGTGTTGGTGCTGGTGGGTCAGGCGATGGGATATCCCATGGACTTAAACTTCAATCCGTTTGAAATTGTGGCGGTAGTCGTTGCTGTGGTCGTCGCCAATTTAATTAGTTTAGATGGCAAGTCTAACTGGTTGGAAGGAATACTGCTGTTGGCAACTTACGTCATTTTGGGGGCGGCGTTTTACTTCCAACCAGGTTAGGGTTTGCGGTTAACAAGCTGACCATCCTAAACTTTCTGCCATATCGGTGGCTAAAGTTGCAGGTTCGTAGGGCGTATACGTCAGCCCTCTCACTCCGAGTTGGGCAAACTGCGCCCGAACTTGATCATGGAGCGCTGTGGTCAGCAAGACTATGGGAATCGGTTGAGTGGTGGGGTGAGCCTGGAGTTGATGAAACATCCCCACCCCATCTGTTTTTAGGTTGCGCACATCTAGCACGATCGCGTCAGGCTTTTCTGTTTGAGCGGTGCCCATGCCTTCCTGCCCCGAATGAGCGGTCATCACGTCCCAGCCTCCAAAAGTTTCTAGATAAGGCTTTGCAGAATAGCCTTGTTCATCGTTAATTAACAAAATTCGCTTGTTTGCCATGTTTAGTGCTGCTACTGAATTGAATGACCCGATGTCCATGTCCAAATGTCCACTTCATCCCAAAGGACGGAAATTTCGTATTGAATGTGCCCTAATCTCCTAAACAAATGCCAATTTGCCGAGCTGTTTTAACCAGGGCATCTTGAAGATCAACGGTGCGATATTGGGCGATCGCTGCTTGAATGGGAACACTGACAATTTCTCGATTTTGCCAAGTGACCATGCGATCGTATTGTTCATTGGCAATGAGTTCGACTGCTGCGACCCCGAAGGCAGTTCCCAACAGGCGATCGAGGGGAGAAGGCGTGCCGCCGCGCTGCAAATGTCCTAGAACGGTGACACGAGTTTCGGCACCACTACAGGCAAAAATGCGATCGGCAAGATATTGACCAATGCCACCCAGAAGATTTTGTCCCATGGCGTTTTTATTGATAACTTGCTCTCCAGTTTCAGTCCGAACAGCCTCCGCCACAATCACCAACGAGTAGGTTTTGCCAGCGGCTTGGCGATCGCTAATTTTTTTGCAGATATTTTTAAGGGTGTAAGGAATTTCAGGAATCAAAATAATATCGGCTCCTCCTGCAATCCCAGCGTTCAGGGCAATGTGTCCTGCATCTCGTCCCATCACTTCTAAAATGATGACGCGGCTATGGCTAGCGGCTGTGAAATGGAGGCGATCGAGGGCATCCGTTGCTACGTTCACAGCGGTGTCAAATCCAATAGAACGCTCGGTCACACCCACGTCATTATCAATGGTTTTAGGAATGGCGACGAGGTTCCAGCTTCCCTGTTGCGCCAATTTTCGCAAAATAGCCGCGCTCCCATCTCCCCCAATGCCAATAATGGCATCTAAACCCAACTGATGATAGCCAGAAATAATATCCTCAGAGCGATCGCGCAAAGTTCCATCCGGCATGGGATAGGCAAAGGGGTTCCCTTTATTGGTCGTTCCTAAAATCGTTCCACCTGCCGTTAATAAAGCATCCACATCCCCGACATTCATTGGGGTAAACTTAGGGGGCGATGCCATTAAACCCATCGTTGCCTGATGAATCCCTAATACTTCCCAGTTATAGGTGCCCACTGCACAATGAACAACGGCTCGAATGACCGGATTGAGTCCAGCACAGTCTCCACCACTGGTTAAAATCCCAATGCGCTTTTTTGCTCCCATATTTTCCTGCTTAATTATTCTGGCGTGTTGATTCTGGCGTGTTTATATCGGCTACAAAAAATTTTAAGGGAGCCGCGTCTCTCTCATCTCAACCCAGAATAAATATTCACCTTTCAAGCCCAGACCTTTCAAGCCCAGATCTGTGCCTCTAGTTCTTCCAATGCCTGCAAGTTACCTACCTGCCAAGCGCGCTCCACAACAGCCGGAACGATTTGGGCGATCGCTAAATTAGGGAACAGAGGACTCGTCTCGGAAACTTCATATTTTCCATCACTTAAAACATACAGAATGAGTTTGCCGCTATCGAAAATCCAGAGTTCAGGAACGGCGATCGCCTCGTAGGCATCCAACTTTGTTTTAGAAGTAACATCGGCTTCGATCGCTAAATCTGGCGGAGGGTCGTCCGGTTGCAGCCGTCGCCGACCAATCATCCGCTGATAATTTTGAATGTAGAAACAAGCATCTGGCTCGACCCCAGCCGAGTTTTCTCGTTTGAATGTAGTTGAGCCGAAGGGTTGAAAGCGCTGATTTGTGGCTTTCAGTAAAACCTTAACAATATCTGATATTAAATCTCTGGGAATTTCATGTTCAGGCAAAGGAACCATTATTTCCAACGTGTGATTACTATAGGCAATTCTTGAGCGCCGCTTGCTGTTCAATTCTTGCAAGATCAACTCAAACTCTTGCCAACTCACGTTCAAAAATGTGGCAACACTTCCAGGAGCAAGATTGATTTGACTAATCGGTTTAGCAACAAGCGGAATTGTCTTCATGGCACATCGATCCGGCTAGACTGTGACATTTACCACACTTTAGTCATTATCCTCATTTCCCTGTTTTTCATAATTCCCAACGATCGCTTCAAAACTAAACTAAAGCATCTCGGCGATCGCTGAGAACGAAAAGAGTCCTGTGTTACACCTTAAATTTCTCTGTAATGCGTTTCATTGCCTCATTCACATTGTCGCGGCTATTGAATGCCGAAATGCGGAAATAGCCTTCGCCTGCTGCCCCAAACCCAGAACCCGGTGTGCCCACCACATTGCAAGTTTGCAGCAGCTTATCAAAAAAGTCCCAGCTCGATAAGCCATTGGGCGTTTGCACCCAAACGTAGGGCGCATTCACGCCACCATAAACGTTAATCCCTGCGGCGGTTAGCTGGTCGCGGATAATTTTGGCGTTCTCCATGTAGAAGTTAACCAAGCCTTTGACCTGCTGCTGTCCTTCGGTGGAATACACCGCTTCAGCACCCCGTTGCACAATGTATGAAACGCCGTTGAACTTGGTCGATTGCCGACGGTTCCAGAGCTTCCAGAGTTCGACTTCTGAGCCATCGGCGGCTTTACCCTTCAGGGTTTTAGGCACCACGGTTAAGGCACAGCGTGTTCCTGTAAAGCCAGCATTTTTAGAGAACGATCGAAACTCGATCGCGCAATCCCTAGCGCCTTCCAATTCGTAAATTGAGTGCGGTAGGGTGGGATCGGTAATAAACGCCTCGTAAGCGGCATCAAAGAAAATAATCGAGCCGTTGGCTTTTGCATAATCAACCCAGGCTTGCAAATGTGCCTTTGTGGCGGTTGCGCCTGTGGGATTGTTGGGAAAACAAAGGTAGATTAGGTCTACTTTTTGGGTGGGAATTTGGGCGGTAAAATCATTGTTAGCAGAAATGGGCAGATACACCAGTCCGCCATATTCGCCTTTTTCGTTGGCATCTTCCGTGTGTCCTGCCATGACGTTGGTATCGACATAAACGGGATAAACCGGATCGGTGACCGCGATCGCGTTGTCGTTGCCAAAAATATCTAAAATATTGCCGCAGTCGCACTTAGACCCATCCGAAATAAAAATTTCCGAAGCATCCACCTCGCAGCCCCGCGCCTGGAAATCGTGAGCCGCAATTTTTTCTCGCAGCCAACCAAAACCCTGCTCAGGACCATAGCCTTGGAACGTGGCGCGATCGCCCATATCATTCACCGCCTTAATCATGGCGGTTCGGCAAGCTTCGGGCAAAGGCTCGGTGACATCCCCAATGCCCAATCGAATGATGTTTGCATCGGGAGTTGCTGCGGCAAAGGCATTGACCCGTCGAGCAATTTCAGGAAATAGGTAACCTGCTTTAAGCTTCAAATAGTGATTGTTGATAGTTGCCATAGTCACATTGTTACAAACGCCTGATGCCAGCTTAATAGAACTACGTGAATCCTTGGGGTGACCACTAACCTTTTAAAAAATATCTAATCAGAGGATATCTTTAGATATCTGGCAACCCATAGATTTAGTGTTGACAGTCACATCTCAGTATGCAGACAATCTGCTAAGTTCGTTGAATACAAGTATACCGAAAAGAGGCGATCGTGAAGAATACCGTTCGGTGTAACGTAGTACACAGCTCCTTTACGTGTCGGTTCAAACCCCATGCACTACGAATATCAGGTTGGGGGCAGTCTCAAACTAAACGCTCCTAGCTATGTAACTCGCCGAGCTGACACTGAACTGTATAACGCCATTGTTGCAGGCGAATTTTGCTACGTTTTTAATGCGCGCCAAATGGGTAAATCTAGCTTGCGCGTTAGGACACAGCACCAACTGAGGCAAGTGGGCATTCGGTCTGCTTCGTTAGATATGACCAGTATTGGCAGCCAAGGTCTAACGCCTCAGCAGTGGTATAAAACCCTGGCAGCAGACTTGTTGCGCACTCTCAACCTGTGGAATCAGGTGAACCTAAAAACTTGGTGGCAAGAGCACAGCAGCATTTCTCCGCTGCGACAGTTAAACCTCCTGATTGAGGAAATTATTGAAGTTCATTATCCCCATGAGCATCTGGTGATTTTTGTCGATGAAGTGGATAGTGCGTTGAGCCTGAACTTTCCAGTCGATGACTTTTTTGCCCTAATTCGCTACTGCTACAATCAACGCGCCGATCAACCCACGTACAATCGTTTGACTTGGGCTTTATTTGGGGTCACCATTCCTTCTGACTTAATGCGCGATCGCCATCGAACCCCCTTCAACATTGGTCGGGCGATCGAGCTCCAGGGTTTTCAAGAAGATGAAGCGGTGCCGTTGGTGGCGGGGTTAACGACCAAAGTGAATAATGCTCAGGGGGTGCTGCGAGAAATTTTGCATTGGACGAAGGGGCAGCCTTTTTTAACCCAAAAGCTCTGTCGGTTAGTCGTCGAGGCGGGCGATTCGGGCAACCCATGTCCTATCCTCATTCCGGCAGGAACCGAAGGCTATTGGGTAGAACAGATCGTCCAGTCTCAAATAATTGACCACTGGACGACCCAAGATCAGCCTGAGCATTTACGCACTATCCGCGATCGCCTGTTGTACAACGAAGCCATGGCGGGTCGTCTGCTTGGCATCTATCAGCGCATTTTGGCAGGCGAGAAAATTCTTAACGACGACAGCCCCGAACACATTGAGCTGTTGCTGTCAGGGCTGGTCGTGGCTCAGCACAGCGTGTTGCAGGTTAAAAACCCCATCTATCAAAAAGTTTTTAGTCCGCTGTGGGTAACCGAACAGCTCGAAAACCTGCGCCCCTACACGCCCAAATTTAATGCCTGGTTAGGGTCGCAGCAGCAAAACGAGTCCTATTTATTGCAAGGGGCAGAGCTGCAAAAAGCCATGGTCTGGAAAACCAACCGAATGTTGAGCGATCTGGATTATCGGTTCATTAGCGCCAGCCAAGACTTTGCTAAGCGATCGATTGAAACTGACCTGGCTGTGGAAAAATTAGAGCGCGAGAAAGCACAGTTTGCCCTGCAAGCCGCCCAAGACGCTCGGCAAATTTTGTTAAACGTTCACCAATCTGCCCGCAACAGCACCAAAAATTTAAGACTAGGGCGACGATGGATTGCTGGAATCGCGACAGTCGTCACCAGCCTGATTTTTGTCCTCCGATTGACCGGCATGTTGCAGGGCGTAGAGTGGATGGTGCTCGATCGCTTTTTTCAACTTCGCCCTCCCGCAGCGGTAGATCCTCGGATTACCCTAGTCGAGATTGCGGAGGCAGACTTACAGCGAATTGGGCAATATCCCATGTCCGATCGCGTCTTGGCAACCTCGCTAAAAAATCTCCAGCAATACCAGCCACAGTCGATTGGGTTGGATATTTATCGAGATTTATCCATAGCACCGGGTTTAATGGAGCTCAATCAGATCCTTCAAGACTCTGACAACATTATTGGCATTCATAAAATTGCTGGCGAACGTGTCGGACAGTCGCCCATTTTGATGGAGCGAAATCAGGTCGGATTTGCAGATCAAATTTTAGACGGGGATGGAAAAGTTCGCCGCGCTTTGCTCTCAGTCCGTGCTGAAGGAAAGGTGCAGTTCAGTTTAGGGCTACGGCTGGCGATCGATTATCTTAAAACCAAAGGAATCGTTCCCCAGCCCCGCTCTAATCACTCCTATCAAATGCAATTGGGTCAGGCAACCTTAGTTCCCTTTCGCTCAAACGATGGCGGCTACGTGCGCACCGATGCCGCCGGATACCAAATTTTGATGAATTTTCGGGGGACGCGCCAACAATTTATGACGCTGTCGATGACCGATGTCTTAGCGAATCGTATTCCTGCTGAAAGCGTGCGCGATCGCATCGTCCTGATTGGCTATACTGCCGAAAGCGTTAATGATTTGTTCCAAACTCCCTACGCCAGTCGCATAGTGGGCGTTCCGACTCAAATGTCAGGCGTGGTTCTCCATGCAAATGCAGTCAGTCAATTGATCGATGCAGCCTTAGGAGAACGCCCGCTCCTGCGAGGATTAGATGAGCCGGTAGAATGGCTTTGGATCTTCTTGGGTGCAACCGTGGGAGCGGCTTTGGCTTGGCAAATCAAAACATCCGGAGTCATTGCCCTTGCCGCAGTCATGACGATCGCCGGAATGGTCGGCGGAGCTTATTTGGCTTTTCTTCAAGGGTTGTGGCTGCCTGTGGTGCCTGCGAGCCTGAGTTTGGCGATCGCAGCAGTTGTTTTACCCAATGTTGCCACCCAACAATTAGAAAAAATCCAACTCCGCCAAACCATCCGGCTACTCGTTTCTGCCACTCAGCAACATCCCACTGCCGGACGAATTGCCATTGAATATCTCAAACAATCGGAAAGCAAAGAGAACCAAAAACTCATTGAAGAATTCTTAGCGCGCGAATTTTATCAATCGATTTAAACCGATTTTGAACCGATCTAAGCCTACATTTGAGGGAAATTTGGCTGGTAAACAATGCCCCGAGAACCCGCACCTCGAGTGCCGCTAGGCACCGGATCACCAGGCGGGTTGAAATTTTCTTGGCTCGGACCGCCCGGCGAAAAAAGCTGACTTAAATGGGGCAGTTGAAAAGCTCGTGCCGACAAAATCGGCAGCCCCAACCCAAGAACCATACTGAGAAGAAGAATCAGTCGAGCCGAAGAGGGAAAACAGGGAATTAACATAGGAGTAAGTCGTAAGGGACACTTTTCTCTGAAGACATACTAATTTACGCCCTATTTCCGCCGACTCAGCACAGTTCATTGTTTTTTTACGATGCTCAAAGCTGTTTTTTTCATCATTTAAACTTATACTCTCTGGAAAGGGATTTTTTGAGAAAATTACACAGAATTGTACCCTTCTATCACTGCTCTAAACCCCTACGGGCAAAGGTTTTTCAGCTTTATCATCAGCATTAGAGTGGGTTTAGTTTGAACATTGTAAAAGCAACTGAGGCACAAGGTGGGTTTATCGGAATCTTTAAACAGTGTTGCTAAATATCGTCTAAAAACCCTTTCTCTGTTTTCCTCTAGAAAATGTTTGAAAGTTCAGGGCGTACAAGCCTCGCTTAACCAAAAATAATCTGCAATCCCTAGAGGATGTCCTAGAGAAATTACGCCTTCTGATTTCATCTCTTCGTCTGGATTAAGCAGCACCGATCGCTGCTCAATCCCTTCTATGCGTCGAGCCACCCGGCTGGGAATGCCGTGTCCATACACTAGATGCCCCTCTCCTGCTAACACCACAACCTGATGATTTGGCTGGGCTTGGAGCAAGGCGGCAATGACTTGCGCCATCGTTTCGTCCCATAACACTTGCGCCAGAAAAAAGCGATCGAAGCTGCCGCTAATGCTGCTGCCTGAGTGAATCTCTTCGTAAACCGCTCGAATCATGGGTCGGTAAGCGGCGTTATCGGTGCGAATTTCCGAGTCTGGCGGAATCCATTGGCGATCGGTAGCCGTTAAAGATTCTAGTCCGCTTCGGGCGACCTGACGAGTGATTTCAGTCGGCACGTTGAGGGCAATCAGCGGCAACTGATGGGCTTTGGCAAATTGCAAAATAGGCGCGTAATATTCCCAAGAAAAGCCCCATCGTGAGTCATATTCGCTCTGTTGCCGAAGTTCTAATTCTGTGATTTTGCCTGCTAAATATTGGTCAAGCAGCGGCTGAGCAGGACGCTGAAACATTTCCAGGGCGATCGCCAACCCTTTACTTTGATGCTGTTGATGCTGCTGTTGATTGTGCTGATGCTGTTGCTTTTGCTGATACAGTGCTCGAATAATTTCTAACTGCCCCTGATGATCGGCAAGGTCGTCATGGGTTTCGCCCAGATAAACTACTCTTGCTTGAGCCAGATCCGTAACTATTACTTGCTGAGCCACGAAGGCTTGCCGATCGAGAACCTCTGCATTCCCACACTCAAAAACAGTCTGAGCAGATACAGACGGGCTCCAAAAGAGCAAACAAGCGATCGCACCTGCCCAGAGTTGAATAGATGTTTTCATGCTTCCCTCAATCCAGCGCAAAGCCGTCTTGGCAATTGTTTAACCAGACGGCTTCCTCGACATTGAACCAGAACCGCTTTAGCTCTTAGAAAGCTCCTTAACTTCTACTCCTGTAACTACTTTTTGCAAAGAGCCATTCAGGCTAATGGGCATGGGTTCTACCTGCCAGATATTTTTACAATAATCGGCGATCGTTCGATCAGCGGAGAATTTACCCATACGAGCCACATTGAGAATCGACATACGAGTCCAGCGATCTTGATCGCGGAACACCTCAGCAACCCGTTCCTGACAATCGGTATAAGCCTGGAAATCTGCCAGAAGCATATATTCATCGCGGGAGAGCAACGAATCTACGATCGCCATAAACTGTCCTCGGTCTTTGGGCGAGAAATAGCCCGACGAAAGCTGATCAACCACCAACTTTAACTCTGGATTGGCATGGTAATAGTCCATGGGCTTATAGCCTTTGTTGCGCAAATCCACGACTTCTTGAGCCGTCATGCCAAAGAGGAAGAAGTTTTCAGCACCCACTTCTTCTCGAATCTCCACGTTCGCGCCATCCAGCGTCCCAATCGTCAGCGCTCCATTCAGCGCAAACTTCATGTTGCCTGTTCCAGATGCCTCTTTGCCTGCTGTCGAAATTTGCTCAGACAAATCCGCAGCAGGATAAGCAAATTGCCCTAACGAAACCGAGTAGTTTGCCAAGAACACCACCTTAATGCGTCCGGCAACATCAGGATCAGAGTTGACCACCTCACCCACCGCGTTAATCAGTTTAATCACCATCTTCGCCATGAAGTAGCCAGGAGCCGCCTTACCGCCAAAAATGAAGGTGCGAGGCAGCACATCCAGACTCGGGTTAGCTTTGATGCGGTTATACATGGCAATGATGTTCAGTGCCGCTAAAAGCTGCCGTTTGTACTCGTGGATGCGTTTAATCTGCACGTCAAACAGCGAGTTAACATCCACTTCAAAGCCGTTATTGCTGAGAATATAATCGGCTAACCTGCCTTTGCGTGCTTGCTTAATGTCGCGCCAGCGAGTGCGGAACTCGGCATCTTCCACAAAAGGTTCAAGCTGACGCAGTTCATCTAGATGAGTGATCCAGCGATCGCCAATTTTCTCAGTAATTAACCCCGACAATTCAGGATTGCTCATCAACAACCAGCGTCGAGGCGTGATGCCATTCGTTTTATTTTGGAACTTCTCAGGCCACAGCTCGTAAAAGTCGTTCATCAAATCTTTCTTAATCAACTCAGTGTGCAGTTCTGCCACACCATTAACCGCATGACTGCCCACACAAGCCAAATGCGCCATCCGCACTTTTTGGTCGCTTCCTTCCTCAATCAACGACATCCGCCGCAGCTTTGTCATATCCCCCGGATATTTCTTCTGGATTTCGGCAAGGAACTGAAAATTAATTTCGTAAATTAATTCCAAGTGCCGAGGCAGCAAACGCCCAAACAAGTCAACCGACCAGCGTTCCAGCGCTTCTGAAAGCAAAGTGTGGTTCGTGTAAGCAAAAGTCTTGCGAGTAATATCCCAAGCTTCATCCCATTCCACATTGTGTTCATCTACCAAAAGCCGCATCAGTTCAACCACGCCCACCGCAGGGTGAGTGTCGTTCAGTTGAATCGCAGTTTTGTCGGCAAAAGCGTCAAACGTATCATGCTGGCGTAAATAGAGCCGAATAATATCTTGCAGCGAACAAGACACAAAGAAAAACTGCTGCTGAAGCCGGAGTTCTTTACCTTGAGGCGTGTTGTCGTTGGGGTAAAGCACCTTAGAAATGTTTTCAGAAAAAGTCTTTGATGCGACGGCTTGAGTATAGTCTCCGGCATTAAACACATTAAAGTCAAAATCTTCGCCTGCCCGTGCCGCCCAAAGACGTAACGTGTTCACCGTATTATTGCCATAACCCGGTACAGGCGTGTCATAGGGCGTTCCTAAAACCGTGACTCGCGGCATCCAGCGCACCCGATACTGACCGTTAGCATCTGTAAAAGCTTCCGTATGCCCCCCAAACTTGACCTCGACCATATAGTCAGGATGAACAATTTCCCAGGGGTTGCCAAAGCGCAACCAGTTGTCTGGGCGCTCAACTTGCCAACCGTCGATAATAAGCTGGTCAAAAATACCAAACTCGTAGCGGATACCATAGCCCATGGCGGGAATCTGGAGGGTCGCCATCGCATCTAGGAAACAGGCTGCTAGCCGTCCTAAGCCGCCGTTACCCAGACCGGGTTCTTCTTCCCGCTCCATGAGGTCATCCAGGGTTAAACCGGAGGCTTTGAGGGCTTCACTGATGGGTTCGTAGATCCCGAGGTTGATCAGGTTGTTGATGAGGAGGCGACCAATCAGGAATTCGGCTGAGAGGTAGTACACCATTTTGGTGTCGCTGTTGAAATACGCTTGGGCGGTTTTAATCCGGCGATGGACAAGGCGATCGCGCACAGTGTATGCCAACGCCATGTAGTAGTCATAGAGCGTCGCGAATTTCTCGTCCTTCCCTTGAATGTAGTAAAGGTTATCGGCGATGGCACGCTTGAGCGTATCCACGCTAAGACCTGTCCGATCGTCCTCTACTTGGATTGATGTGGGGTGGCTGCTGCTCATAAACTCTGGACTCATAAACTCTGGGTTGTCTGAGGGTTCACTTAAACTTATGCACGATACCTTCCCAGAACACAAGAACTTTGTATTAACTGTTACAACTTCTTGAGCTTACAGAGAAGCTTAAGGATCAAAGCCGATCGCGCCCCTCTCCCCTAGTTTAGCTCAGCCCCTGCTCAGCCCCTAGTCTGCAAAGATTAGCCTCGCAAGTCCCTGAAAGGCTCAAGATGCTGTGGTCGGTTCAGCGATCGCCGGTTCTGGAGCCGTAATGAGCGCCATTTCAATTTCTTCCTCATCCAGGGGTAATAGCTCCACTCGTACGCCTGGACCAAAAAAACGGGTCAGCTTGTCTTGCTTTTCCTGCCAAGTTTCCACGGGGATGAGCGGAGAATAAAACTTTAAAATCAGGGCATAGTTGCCGTCCCAGTTTTGCTCACGAATGTTATTCAAGATGGGGCGATCGTCATCCGTGGGGCTCAGACCGAGGCGCTTTAACACCTCATCTAGGTGGGCTTCCTGACCATAGCGGTAGCGGGTCACATCTTTGCGAATTTGATTTTGGGTATCAGTCGCTTCTTTGGCTCGCAGTGCCAACACTTCTGGCGACGACGGAGGCATGGGCACAGGCTTCAGCTCAGATGCCGTTAAAGCCAGCCCGCCTAATAGAATGGGAATGCCGTAGAAAAAACCAATTAAATTTAAAGTCGAGTTTTGCACTCCGTAGGCAATAAAACCCATGACCGCCAAAACACCGCCCACCACCAAACCGACATTTCCAAGAGAAATTTGACGTAACATATCTTAAGAGTCCAGCATTCTTCTCCCCAATTATTGACGATATTGGGGTTGCAAAACCATCTTCATAGATTATCCGGAGCCTAAACCCATGTCAGACCCTTCAATTAATCCTCAAGAATTGCGCGATCGCTTTGCCCTGATTGCCAATAAGCGGGATTCTCTCGTGCGCTTGTTAGAACAGCCTGACTTAGGCACCTTAAGAATTGACGTGAATCAGGCGATCGAAGAAGTCGATGACTTGATCGAAGAGTTCAACCGGACTTTTCCCGCAGAATCATGATTCTGTACTCCTGACCCTGTAAGCTATTCAAGCGATTCTCTCTCAACTAATATCATGGCAAACACCTACACCGTTGAAATTCTTCATCAGGGCAAGGCACTGGCGCTGACGGTGCCCGAAGACCAAACGATTCTGTCAGCAGCCGACGAAGCAGGGTTAAACTTTCCCTCTGCTTGCAATGCTGGAGTCTGTACGACCTGTGCCGCGCAAGTCCTGTCGGGGAGCGTGGAGCAGAGCGAAGGCATGGGGCTGAGTCCCGAGTTACAAGCCCAGGGCTATGCGCTGCTCTGTGTTTCCTATCCTCGGTCTGATTTGAAAATTGAAACAGAAAAAGAAGATCGCGTCTACTACCTACAGTTTGGGCAATTCCAGCAGGTGAAGAAGTAGCGCCCTTTATGCTAGTGATGCAGTTTTTAACGGTTGAGGTTGAGCTTCAGCCTACGCCAAAAGCCTTACAGCAGTTGATTTTGGCGCAGCTTCAAGCCCAGGGACAGCCCCTACGCTGGGCTATTACGGCGATCGCCCCCGATCGCTCTACCGCCACCGTTGAAGCGGTGGTGATGACTTGAACGACGATAAGCGCAACAATAACTTGCACAATGACTTAAACCTGGATCTTCCGTTGAACAGCAGTCCTTACACCGTTGTGTTAATTGTCCCGACTGGCATTGGGGCGGCAATTGGGGGTTATGCCGGGGATGCATTGCCCGTAGCACGGGCGATGGCGCAGGTTGCCGATCGACTGATTACCCATCCTAATGTGCTGAATGGCGCTCAACTTTATTGGTCATTGCCCAACGCTTTGTATGTAGAAGGGTACGGGCTAGATCAATTTGCGGCAGGACACTGGGGGCTGCGTCCGGTGACGCAAAATCGGGTGGGGCTAGTCTTAGACCAGGGCATGGAACCAGAGTTACGGTGGCGACATTTGCAAGCAGCAGATGCTGCCCGTGCCACCTGGGGCTAGATTTGACAGATTACGTGGTGACCGATGCGCCTTTGGGCGTAGGGCTGAAAACAGCGAGTTCGGGGGCAACGTGGGGAACGCTTCAGAACCCCGACAGCTTGCTGCGGGCGGTGGAAAAATTGGTAAAAGTGGGGAGAGCAGAGGCGATCGCCGTGGTTGCCCGGTTTCCCGACGATGAGGGCAGCGAAGCCTTGCAGCAATACCGCCAAGGTCAGGGCGTTGACCCGCTGGCAGGTGCCGAAGCCGTGATCAGCCACCTCATCGTCAAAACCTTTGAAATTCCCTGTGCCCACGCTCCGGCGCTGTCACCCCTCCCGCTTGACCCGGCGCTGTCGCCCCGATCGGCAGCCGAAGAATTAGGCTACACCTTCCTCCCTTGTGTTTTGGTGGGCTTGAGCCGTGCTCCTCAGTTCGTCAAACCCTCCTCCCCTCGCTTCACCGATCTCTGGGTGGATCAAGTCAATGCGTTGGTCATTCCCGCAACTGCCTGTGGGGGCAGCGCGATTCTGAGCTTAAGCCAAACCTCAACGCTGATCATCACCGTTCAAGAAAACCAGACTCGCCTAGAGGTTACAGCCGATGCTCTGGGCATCTCGACCCTTGAAGTAGGTTCTTACTTGGAGGCTTTGGGGGCATTGGTGGTTCATCGGGCAGGCATGAGCCCAGCAGCACTGCGTCCCGCTCTGTCGGCTATCCGTGAGCTTGACCATTAAGATTTCCGTCCGATGTATTTTTCTCTTTGGAGGGAAGGTTAAAACAGATTGTTGAGCAGAGCGTTGGTATTAGGAACTATGGTACAGAATGAATGGTTTAAGACATTTGATTTTGACGCGCATACAGGTCAGTACAGTTCTAAAAATGCTCTGGCTTGCAGCAAGTTATCTTGGTTGGCTTATTACTCGAAAGACGAAATTCGGGAAGTGCTAAAAAGTTGGAACTTTACGAAGTTTAGATTTTTCGACCTGGGCATTACGCAAGCTTTTATTGTGGCTGATGCCGAAAAAATTATTCTGACCTTTCGAGGTACAGATTGTATGAAAGACTGGCTAGGAAACTTTGATATTGACTTAGTGGGCGGTTCGTTTGGCGGCAGGGTTCATGAAGGTTTTTCGCGATCGCTCAGCCTCATTTGGAAAGATATTCAAGTGACCTTTGACCTGTTGCAACCGAAACCCGTTGCTACTAAAGCAGAAATTATTCAAGGTAACTTAAAAGACGCGAAAGCTCCCTCTCTCTGGGTGACCGGACACAGCTTAGGAGCCGCATTAGCGACTTTGTCTGTGGCTAGATTGAGAGAAAAAGATCAGATGGTGCATGGTCTTTATACCTTTGGTTCGCCTCGAGTGGGCGATCGCAAATTTCAAGAAGAGTTTAACAGCGACTTTCGGTCTAAAACCTTCCGCTTCGTTAATCGAAACGATGCCGTTACTCGGGTTCCCATGCGAGCCATGTTTTACAGCCATGTGGGTCAATTGTTTTACATTGACGACGATGAATCAATCCACACCGATCCGGCTTTTTGGTATCGCTTTGTCGATGGCATGAAGGTGCGGTTGCAAGACATTGCTGACCTCGACCTATCCGTGATTGAAAATCACAAAATTGAGTATTACGTTAAAGCTTTAGAGAAAAATAAAAACCGAAACCTAGAGGATTTTGCCTAAAAATCTCCTCCCATCCTCGCGCTTGCGCTAGGCTAAAAGCAATTGGTTTATTAATGCCTTTGGCAAGAGAAAATTGGAGATGAGTCAGACTGTTACTCGACCCCAACCTGTTCCTAGCGATCGCCCAACCCGCGCGATCGCCCCTTCCACCTCGGAATTTAGTGACTTTGTTCAAGAAACTTCAGCCCTGACTCGGCGACTGTTCATTCAGCTTCAGCGCCGTCCCTCTACCTTGATTGCCGGAATTATTCAACCCGTCATGTGGTTAGTTTTATTTGGTGCCCTGTTCCAAAATGTTCCTCCAGGGCTATTCGGTGGCACTCAAAACTACGGACAATTTTTGTCGGCTGGAGTGCTAGTGTTTACCGCTTTTGGCGGCGCATTAAACGCTGGCTTGCCCGTCATGTTTGACCGAGAATTTGGGTTCCTTAATCGGTTGTTGGTTGCCCCCTTGGCTTCCCGCTTTTCTATTGTGCTGGCATCCGCCATTTTTATTGCGACCCTAAGCCTAGTGCAAACGGCTGTCATCCTGGCTATGAGCGCTTTTTTGGGGGCAGGCTTACCCGCCCCTTTAGGGCTGGGGCTAGTGGTCACTATTGTACTGCTGCTGGTTTTGGGTGTTACTGCTTTGAGCCTGGGTCTGGCGTTTTCGCTGCCTGGACACATTGAGCTAATTGCCGTCATTTTTGTGACCAATCTGCCATTGCTGTTTGCGAGTACGGCCCTGGCTCCTTTATCGTTTATGCCGACCTGGTTGCAGATTGTGGCAAGCCTCAACCCTTTGACCTACGCGATCGAGCCGATTCGCTACATTTACCTGCATCCCAACTGGTCTCTGGGCAGTGTGGTCATGCAAACCCCCTTTGCTGAGGTGACGTTGCTGTCTACTTTGCTGGTGCTGGCTGGGTTCAGCGCGATCGCCCTCCTGAGCATTCGGGCGGTGTTGCGTCGCAGCTTTGCCTAATCTAGATACCGGACTGGGTATACTGGTCGGGAGCAATTTTGGTTGAATGAACGTCTAGTTTGATCAAGGTCTATCTTGATGATCGCTGACCGTAAAGTCCACCCTAATTCCTAATTCTTAACCCTATGAAAAAGCTTTCAACTCGCCTCGCCTTCGGGATTCTGGGAATGGCGGGAACAATGGGAATGTTGATCGGTCAGGCGCTCCTGGCTCAACCGTCCAGGGCTCAAACCTCTTCCCGTGATGCCAATGTCTATGGCAATAGCCAAAGCGGCGATCGCCCTTCTGGCGGTTTTGGCTCTGGTAGTTCTGACTTGGGAACGATGTTTGACCTTTTCCACCGAGCTGTTTTAGGAACACCTCGCAGCTCTTCAGAATTTGGACAAGAGCAGCAAAACAATATTGGGTCAGAAGCCTCTGACTTCCGTCAGCGTCAGCAGGAATTACTCCGTCAGCAGGGAAGCATGACCCCGAATCCACCAGATTCGCCTGTCCCTGTGGTTACGCCTCCCCAATCCAATTAAGACCTTGTGGCGATGGCAACCCTGGGAGAAGTTCTACAATTTTGGTTCGGCGATCCTCAATCTGAGGAGGCGCAATACTCGAGGCGGCGTAAAGTTTGGTTCAGTAAGCACTCTGAGACCGACCAAATTATCCAGCGTCGATTCTTAACGACCTACGAACAGGCGGTGGCTGGCGAACTAGAGGGCTGGCAAGCCACGCCAGAGGGTTGTCTGGCATTAATTTTGCTCCTCGATCAGTTTCCCCGCAATCTTTTTCGAGAGCAGCCCCAAGCCTTTGCGACCGATCGCCAAGCACGGACACTGGCGTTACGAGCGATCGCCCAGGGTTTTGATCAATCTTTAGCCCCCATTCAACGCATTTTCATCTATCTTCCCCTAGAGCATAGTGAAAACCTGGGCGATCAACATCAGTCAGTCGCCCTCTTTCAACAGCTCACCGCCCACAGCCCAGAGCTTGCCGATGTTTTTGATTATGCCGTTCGCCATCAAACCGTAATTGAACGCTTTGGGCGATTTCCTCACCGCAACGCCAGTTTAGGAAGAGCCTCGACTGCGGCAGAGTTAGAGTTTTTGAAGCAACCGGGATCGTCTTTCTAGGTCAGCTTCTAAGGCAGCTTTTTCTTCAAAAGATCCTCAGGCTTCATCTGTTCGTAGATTTCAAAAGGCTGATGAATCCAAGGATTATCAGTTAAGCGATCGACGTAATAATCAGGGGCGATCGCCGAGCATTCCTTGTACCAAAGAACAGCACTCCGAACTTCTTCAATGTAAAACCCATAATGGCGATCGAGCCACACCAACGTCCGCTCTAGACTAACTCCCGAATCGACCAAATCATCGACTAGCAAGACATGGCTACCCAAGTTCGCCGTCGTCATGGTGAGGTCGCGCCCAAAGGTCAGAGAACCGCGAACCTGGTTATTGATACCCCCATAGGAAGAAGTCGCCAAAATTGCCAAGGGTTGATCAAAAATCCGCGCCAAAATATCGCCCACTCGTAACCCACCCTTTGCAAGGCACACAATTTGATTGAATTGCCAGCCCGACTGATGAATATTAGCAGCCAGTTGTTCAATTTTTTGGTGGTAGTCTGTCCAAGAGATGTAAAGGTCTGACATGATAGACTGCATTGCATGAATGAGGATGAAGAGCATGATACAAGCCTCCTGCTCTGGAAAGGAATCTATTGAAATGATCACCCCCATACTCAATCTCAACTAATCATGCTATAAGAAAATACAGTATCTACATCGACAAAGTGGGGATTAACTTCTTTCACCTTGTCTTAGAAGAGGTTATCCCGTGGGCATTGTTGTTGAAGCCGTATCGAAGCAGTTTGGTAGCTTTAAAGCGCTGGATCAGGTCAGCGTAGAAATTAAAACAGGTGGATTAGTCGCGCTCTTAGGTCCTTCTGGCTCAGGAAAATCTACGCTGCTACGGCTGATCGCAGGCTTAGAGATGCCCGATACTGGCAAGATATTTTTGACTGGGAAAGATGCGACTTACACCAGTGTTCAAGAACGGAATATTGGGTTTGTCTTTCAACACTATGCCCTGTTCAAACATTTATCGGTACGGAAAAATATTGCCTTTGGGCTAGAAATTCAGAAAGCATCCAAGTCTAAAATTAAAGCAAAAGTTGAGGAGTTACTGGAGCTAGTGCAGCTAGCAGGGCTGGGCGATCGCTATCCTTCTCAGCTTTCTGGAGGACAACGCCAGCGGGTTGCCTTGGCAAGAGCATTGGCGGTCGAACCCACAGTGCTGCTGTTAGATGAACCCTTTGGCGCTCTAGATGCCAAGGTGCGCAAAGATCTGCGGGCATGGCTGCGACGATTGCATGATGAAGTTCATGTCACGACGGTTTTTGTTACCCATGATCAGGAAGAAGCCATGGAAGTTTCAGACGAAATTGTGGTGATGAACAAAGGGCAAATTGAGCAAGTTGGCACTCCTGCCCAAGTGTATGATCATCCTGCCACACCGTTTGTCATGAGCTTTATTGGACCAGTTAATGTGCTGCCTAGCAGTTCTCGAATGTTTCAAGCCAATGGCTTTGATTCGCCTCACCCTGAAGTGTTTTTGCGTCCACAAGATGTGATGATTGAAACTCATGGCAATGGATCGAGTGTGGGCGCTAGAGTGAGCCGAATTATTCATTTAGGGTGGGAAGTTCAGGCAGAGCTAACGTTAGATGATGGTCAGGTGGTGGCGGCTCATTTAACGCGCGATCGCTTTGATGAACTAAACCTTCAGCCCCAGCAGCGGGTCTATGTCAAACCCAAAGAAGCTAAAGCCTTTCCGCTGCATTATTCTATCTAACTTTAATCTGCCAAGTATCTGACAAATTGAAGAATCATTGACGGTGAATGGGTGAATGAGTGGAGGGGTAGAAGGGTAGAAGGGTGAATGGGTAGAAGGGTGAATGGGTGCCTACCCCTCCACTCCTCCACCCAAAGCCGACAGCCTCCTACATCTGACGACAAATGCCAAAAACAGATGTGTAGCCGTGCAAAAACGTCGTATTGCCCACAGGTCCAATCTCGCCATTGCAAAAAAAGCCACTCAGCGGCACATTCAGATAACGGGTAAAGAGGCGGGAGTCAAAGTTGGGGCGACTATACAGCCCTTCGCCTCGTCCTAGGCAGGCAAACATCAAGGCTCCTGCGGGGGATGAGGATTGCTCCTGGTTTTGATAACGTTCTAACAGCAGGGTGAGATCGTCTTCCGAGGCTTCGGCATCTCGCAGGTGAAACTGAATGCGCTGACCCGGACGAACACGATCGCCAATTGCCATGGCTCCAGTTCGAGGATCGACCCCTAGCACATTACGAATGAGAAAATCTCCTTGCTCTAGGGTTTGCTTAAACGCACTTTGGGCAATGCCAATCGAGAGCGATCGCTGCGCCAAAGCTCGATCTTCTTCATTCAAACCCTCAAAAATCCGTTGCAAAATTTCTAAGGGCGTGCGAGTCTTGCCATACGCCGACTCTTCCAGCTTCAACAAAATATTCCGCTCCCCTTCCACCACCTGATAAGGCTGACCAATCGGACGACAGCCCTGCGCCACAATCGTTTCCATGACCAAATTGCCGCTCAGTGCCACACCCACCATGCCATCGCGGTACTGCTTGAAATCGCAAAATAAGCTGCTGTGACTGCCCGACGAGCCTGTATCTGCCAACCCACCCACCTTAGCGGCTCCTGCGTAGGCAAAATCCAATCCTTGCAGCAACTCATTGGCTTCCCCCAGACATGGGGTCGCCCAGCAAAATAAAGTGAGGCTGATCTTGAGGCGGCACACCCACCAACTCGACCCAATCATCGGGAGCACTGTCGGGGTCGGGTAAAACGTCTGTTGAAATATGAAACGTCTGCACTTTAACATCCGGCAAATGCGCCAGAGTCAGGCTCAGGGCTGCCCCCTCTTCCACTTCCTGAACATTTCCCTGATGATCTATTCCCACAATGCCACCGCCACAGCAGCCAATCAGGGCGGGCAAGCTCAGGTTTTCTCGGAAAAACTTTTCTTGTAACAGGGGCATCAGCCGAGAATATTCGCTGGTAAAAGCAGACGAGATAAAAGACT
>JAAUPA010000302.1 GCA_012034615.1 Leptolyngbyaceae cyanobacterium CSU_1_4
CGATACATGAACCAGGTGTTCAATGGCTTCTTCTAAATTTCCACCATTTCTTTTAAGTCTAATTCAAACAAAAGACGGTCATCTAAAGGAGTTGCTTTGTAACCCTGTTCCCCTTCAGCTACTGTGGCGAGTAAAGAAGGATTGGCTCTTTCTAAAATTAATTTCACTTCCCCTTCAGGAGAACGACGACGACTCCCTTCTTTAATAGTTTTGACTAAAACGCGATCGCCATTCCAGGCATTACTCAAATGACTTTCTTTAATATAAATATCATCTGCATTTTCATCATCTTGAATGGCAAAGCAAAAGCCTTTACTCGAACAGCGGAGTTTCCCTTCTACTACGTTTTCTTCAACAATGCGGCGATATTTGCCTCGTTCTTTGACTAAAAATGCCAATTCGTTCCAAGGCGTCTAGGGCAATTTGTAACTTGCGTAGGGCTTCATCGTCTTTGCAGTTCAGCTTTTTCTCAAGCGCTTTAGGGGCAACTAACTTGTCTTCTGTAAAATTAGTCAGTAAGGCTGCGATCGTAAATTCCATGTAGCGACTGATCCTTAATAATTGGGTATGACTCCCTGTCAATGCCGCCCATCCTCGAGCTGCCATTCAGCTTATACAAGGACACTCTCTGAGATTGATCTGATTCCATTGAACGGAACGAAACGATCCGCAAAACCCTAACTTGCCGTGCATTTGAGCCGCCTTTCCCCTTGGCGTTCAAGGTGTTGAGACAGGACAAACTTCAATCGTTCAAGCCTCAGAATGCTCGGTCTAAAAGTTCTCTTGTGAAACTTAAGAACATTGCTTTTGGGGCACTAACCGCAAGTTTGGTTTTAACCAGAGATAACCCTCAACGAGTCGATGCTTTGCTTCACCTCTAAAGAGAGTGACTTCAGGATTGCCTAGAAATCCATCACATCTCTGAACAAAGCAACGGCACAGACCAGGAATTGTATCGACGAACATTGAGCGAACTCGATTTGAGTCAACTGACTCTGAGTCAACTAACACTGTTTAAAGTAAGGACAAGAATCTCGTCTATTCTTGCACTCATTTCTTATTCTATTGACAATTGCTGCATCCAACATAGATTTAGTCCACGAATTTTTGCGGATTTGTTAAAACTAGGTATCCGTCATCACAGGCAGCGTTCAGAAAAAAATTAGAACCTATGACTTCTTATGATTTGCTGCTCCGCAATGGGCGCTTGCTGCATCGCAATGGCACGATCGCCCCGGTTGATATTGCAGTTCAGGGGGGTGCGATCGCCGAAATCTCTCCGCACATTCCTGCCCTGGCGCAGCAAGAACTAGATCTGCAAGGACAACTCGTCAGTCCACCGTTTGTCGAGTCGCATATTCACCTCGACTCGGCTCTAACTGCCGGACAACCGCGCTGGAATCAAAGTGGCACTCTGTTTGAAGGCATCGAAATTTGGCGAGAACGCAAGCAAAATTTATCCCTTGAAGACGTTAAAAGCCGCGCCCTGGAAACTTTGAAGCAACAGGCGATGCAAGGTGTTTTGTTCGTTCGGAGTCATGTGGATGTGAGTGAAGCCAAGCTAGTGGCACTTCAGGCATTGTTGGAAGTACGGGAAGCAGTGAAGAATTGGATGACGCTGCAAATTGTTGCTTTTCCTCAAGATGGAATTTATGGAGGAGATAAAAATGAAAGCTTGATGGAAGAAGCGATCGCCCGTGGTGTAGATGTTATTGGCGGCATTCCTCACTACGAGCTAACCCGGGAAGACGGCGTTAAATCGGTTCATCGCATCTTTGAGTGGGCAGAACAGCACGATCGCCTCATCGATATTCACTGCGACGAAATCGACGATGACCACTCCCGTTTTCTCGAAGTCATGACCGCCTGCGCCCTGCGCACCGACCTAGGTTCCCGAGTGACCGCCAGCCACACCACTGCTTTTGGCTCTTATAACAATGCCTATGCCTACAAACTTCTGGGCTTTTTGCAACGCACGCAAATTAACTTTGTCTGCAATCCCCTCATCAACATTACGCTGCAAGGACGCACCGACACTTACCCAAAGCGGCGCGGCTTAACTCGGGTCAAAGAACTGTGGCAACAGGGCATGAACGTTAGTCTGGGGCATGATTGCATTCTCGATCCGTGGTATTCGTTGGGCACCGGAAATATGCTGGATGTTGCTGCAATGTTGGTGCATGTGGGGCAAATGACGGGCAGCGCCGAGATCGATGCTTGCTACAACATGGTGACCTGGCAGGGCGCAAAAACTTTGCACTTAGAAGAGCAGTATGGAATTGCGGTGGGCAAACCCGCAAATTTGATTGTCCTAGATGCAAGCGATCGCTTTGATGCGCTGCGTCGCCGCGCCCCAGTTCGCTATGTGGTTTCTCGGGGCAAGGTGCTGGCCTCTACCGAAGTCCCTTCCCCTCAGTGGTACGGTGAACAACCCTAATAATTTCATGAACCTATCCGTAAATTTCCAGTAGATTCAAAAAGACTTGACACAAAAAAACGGCTGTTAAGGTTAACATTTGAAAAGTTTGTGCCCGAATATAAAGATTTTCTGCCTTTAGAGGATTGCCTCCTAGATAGAACGGATGGAATCGAGGGTGACTTAAGGCTTCTGATAAGCTGAACAAATTGGTTTTCGCAATAAAACTTTCATTAGGACATTTCATGACAACAGCAACTCAGGTTAAACACGACGTAAAAGACTTGTCTCTAGCGCCTTTAGGAAAACAGCGAATTGAGTGGGCAGGCAGAGAAATGCCCGTTTTAGACCAAATTCGCGATCGCTTTGCCACTGAAAAGCCTTTGGCAGGCATTCGGCTAGTCGCTTGTTGCCACGTCACCACCGAGACAGCGCATTTGGCGATCGCCCTTAAAGCTGCGGGTGCAGACGCTGTGCTAATTGCCAGCAACCCCCTTTCAACTCAAGACGATGTAGCCGCAAGCTTAGTCGTTGATTACGGTATCTCTGTCTATGCCCAAAAAGGCGAAGACAATGAAATGTACCAGCGCCACGTTCGCATTGCCCTGGATCACAAGCCCAACATCATTGTGGATGACGGCAGCGACGTAGTAGCCACTCTGATTCAAGAGCGCCCTGAGCAAGTAGCTGATTTGATTGGTTCTACTGAAGAAACCACCACAGGCATTGTT
This sequence comes from Leptolyngbyaceae cyanobacterium CSU_1_4, assembly GCA_012034615.1. Taxonomy (GTDB): domain Bacteria; phylum Cyanobacteriota; class Cyanobacteriia; order Elainellales; family Elainellaceae; genus Timaviella. Next base: position 3,148 of record JAAUPA010000302.1, read on the forward strand.
CGTCTTAAGGCGATGCTGCGCGAGGGCGTGTTGACCTTCCCCGCCATGAACGTCAACGACGCAGATACCAAGCACTTCTTTGATAACCGCTATGGCACCGGTCAATCGACCCTGGATGGCATCATCCGCGCGACCAACATTTTGTTGGCAGGTAAAACCATTGTGGTGGCGGGTTACGGCTGGTGCGGCAAAGGCACGGCGCTGCGGGCACGGGGCATGGGCGCAAATGTCATCGTCACTGAAATCAATCCCGTCGCTGCGATCGAGGCGGCAATGGATGGTTTCCGAGTGCTGCCGATGGACTTAGCAGCGGCTCAAGGCGATATCTTCATCACCGTCACGGGCAACAAGCACGTCATCCGGTCTGAGCATTTTGATGTGATGAAAGATGGGGCGATCGTTTGTAACTCGGGTCACTTTGATATTGAGATCGATCTTCAGTCTCTCAAGAGCAAAGCCAAAGAAGTGAGAACCGTTCGCAACTTCACCGAAGAATATCGCCTCAACAGCGGTAAATCGATCATCGTCATTGGCGAAGGTCGCTTAGTAAACCTGGCTGCGGCTGAAGGTCATCCTAGCGCCGTCATGGACATGAGCTTTGCGAACCAAGCGATGGCCTGCGAATACTTGGTCAAGAATAAGGGACAACTGAAGCCCGGTCTGTATTCTATTCCTACTGATGTGGATCAGGAAATTGCTCGGCTGAAGCTGCAAGCCATGGGTCTGGCGATCGACACGCTGACCGCAGAGCAGAATGAGTACATTAATTCTTGGACTTCTGGAACTTAGTAAAGTGTCAGTTTTGAGTGGATGGGTGGATGGGTGGATGGGTGGACATCCAACACCGCTTGCCTTGGCTTCCCCCATCGACCCATCCACCCCTCCACTCCCAACCCCTCACTTCAACGTTGACAGACTACTAGGGTAGCAATTTTCTTAAACTTCATTATTTGTTAAAGCAGGGGTTCCGTTCGCGGCGATTAAGTTGAATCTCGATTTCCGTTCTGAATTCTGACAGATCTTGTAGAGGTAATTCACAGGCACTCCCGACCCTCGCTAGCAGCTTTCCACAGATCTTGCAGAATTTTGCATCCGCATCATGAGACGCTAAACCGCAGTTCGTACAAAGGATGCTTAGCACCGATCGATTCGAGGTTTTCAATAATTGTTTAATCAACTCTCCAACTTGCCACGGAATCAGGGCAATCCCAGTGAGGATCATCGAAACGGTTAATAAACGCCCGACTTGTGAAACGGGAGTGATATCACCAAATCCGACAGTTGCCATCGTCACGACCGAGAAATATACAGCATCTAAAAACGTGGAATATTTCTCTGGATTCACAAAATGCTCTGCCTGATAAATCAAGCCAGAGAAGATAAAAATGATTGTGAAAAGCGTAAATAAAATTCGTGCAAAGATGGCGCTATCTTCTCGGCTGACATAACCAAAGATAGTCTTTCCTTCAACGTAACGAATCAAACGAAGAATCCGAAACCAACGAAAAATTCGGATAAATCGGATGTCAATAGTCGTGAATAAAAACGGCAGAATTGCCAACAAGTCAATCAACGCATAGAGGCTAAAAAAATATCTGGGTTTATTTTCTGCACTCCAAAGCCGAAAGGCATATTCGATCGTAAAAAACAACCAAAATGAATTGATTGAGTAAATTAAGCTGAATGCGAAGTAAAACGGGAATTGGATAGGTTTCGGCAATAAAATCGCGGAAGACAACAGAACCAATCCGGTGATGATCAGGTTAACTGACTTGCCGATCGCCGTATCAATATCTTCCAGATAAAACCGAACCTGCTGTTGTAAATTCATGCTTCAGCTAAACTCA
>JAAUPA010000303.1 GCA_012034615.1 Leptolyngbyaceae cyanobacterium CSU_1_4
CAAATAACGTCCCGAACTGCTCCCTAATCCCCATTCTGGGGGACTGCCGAGCCTTCAAAGTCCCAGATGGATTTAGGGGCGTAAGCGAGCATCTGGCGATCGATGTGGATTTGGCACGACTGCAATGCCAGAATGGGGGATTTAGGGGGCTAAGCTAGAGCATCCCACTGGACTTTATTTCAACCCAGACCCCTTAGCAATAGCGTCAAGATTAGGCGATCGCTAATCCATCCTCAATTTCATTCAACCCCCTTACCGCTATCTGGCAATCTACGGTGCAATCTACAGCGCACCTATCTACTCAAACGACCTTCCGACTCAAACAGCATGTCCGCTTGAACAGTCTAACGATATCGCACAGCCTAGTGCTATTGAACAGCCTAGGGATATCGAGCAGTCCGCTTACTGAATCAAAAATCGATACCCGGCATACTCGCTCTCCTCGTACAGTACAACCAGCCAAGTTTTAGGATCAAATGCCAACGGGTAAACCAGTCGTTCCGCGATCGCGCCAGCTCGCACACTCAAGCTAGGCAACTGACAATAAGGTTCTTGCAACACTTCCTCAACCCTCGTGCGCGGATCTCGTTCTGAAATCGTTAGAAACTCTGCAAGCTGCTCCCGAGAAATAATCACATCCTCATTTACAGCACCTTGGCAAGTCTCTGCCCGCCGTGGCAAACGACCTGAAGACCCTAGGCGTAAATCAACCATTAAAATAGCAACCAAAGGCAACAAAAGTGCAGCAATTAGCAGCAGCTTGGAGGGAGGAAAACTAATCTCAGGATGTGTCATTGTTCTTTATCCTCAAACCCCATTGAAATGATGCAAGATAACACGAGGGCAAGCCAGAGCGCGCCAAGCAGAAGAAGACTCATAGTAATGCCCTAAATTCTGCCGCCAATGAGCAGACCGAGCAAAACAAAAACTAAACGATAACCCCAGATTAAACTAGATTCGGAGGTCAGAGGACGACGATAGAGGGCGATCGCGCTGGGTGTAACCATAATAGCGATCGCCGGTAACCACAGCCCAGGGAAAATTGCTAGGAGCGTATCTAGTAATATCCGTGTCACGATCGCCCCTACAACTAAGATAACGGCGTGACGAACGTTAAAGGGAGAACTTTTAGAACGTTGGGCAGACCGTTTCTGCATTTTAGACTGAAGCGTTTTAGACTGAGATTCTTTAGGCTCGGGTCTCTCAACTAACCAGTTCCAAAAACGACTCAATAAAGAAGAATTCCGTCGGGTTTTCATCACCCGATAACGCAGCTCTTCTGCGTTTAACTCCGCTTCTCGTTCTGCTTTAAAAAAATCTACAGAACGAGACGTGACCACAAACTTACCCTGTTGATCCTTCTCAACATAGGGCACAGCCGTTTCCAAATACTCACAAATGGGCGGAAGTCGAACCGCCTTCCCTGACCTAGCCAGACTTTTAGAATCAGAGGCTTGCCAATCTTGCCCCACTTGCTCCGCGATCGCCTTGAGCTTCAAAATAGCCACCTCTTGCGCCGCCGAAAGTTGGTTAACCTCTTGTGCCTGGGCATCCAACCGCTGAAAAGCCTCATCTAAACTGTGGATTTTAGAACTGTGGACTTCAGGCGGCTGGGGCTGCGCTAGTTTTTTCACATAAGTACTGGTCAAACGGCTCAACCGTTGAGTTTCCATTGCCAACTCTTCACGAGTTGCCCGATGAGTTTGTGCCAAAGGCTGAATTTCTGCCAAAGGCTTAATCTGCTGCATTCGAGCCAGACGAGGAGAACCCAGCTTTGTAGAAGCCTGAGCAGGAGGATCAGGGAGAGCGGAACGAGGTTCGTTCGCTCGGATAGACCGAAGGGCAACTTGAATGGCCTTGATTTCTGTTTGAAGTTCTTCCATGGCAGTTTGAGTGTGAATGAATAGAATTTGAAGGAATAATCTTGTTTAATACTAATGTACTATTTCTAGATTAAATATAGTACCTAAGTACTAAATTTGCAACTCATTTCTATTAAAAAAAAATAAACAGAGCTAGGCAGCCCAACCGAAAAGGCGCATCAAGCAGAACTCAATGCACCTGTACAAGTGATTTGATATAGATGATATAGATTTCCAAACTAGTGGGTTGTCAACTTTTAGTGAGTGGGGAAAGGCGATCGAATTCAGAATTCAAAATTAAAGGCTGTTCGTTTTGAATTCTGAATTGGTCATTTTGAATTCTTTAATCACCCCATCCTTTATTCCTTGACAGACCACTAGTTCATAAGCCTATCCATCTTGCCTATCTGGCTCTCCATCTCAATATCCAACTACCCCAAACCTGCCTGCTCCACTGCGATCGCCGGACCGACTAAGGACACATAAGGCTGAGTAAAACAAGTCTGTGCCGCTTTCCGGGCTTCCTCAGCCGTTACGCCCACCACATCCGCTTGAAATTGCTCATCAAATTGAATTCCTAACCCTAACGTTTCATAAAGCCCAAAAATTTGGGCAATCTGTCCATTGGTTTGCTTCCCTAGCGCGTACTGCCCCAGCAACTTATTCTTTGCCGCTTGCAGTTCATCTGCTGTCAATAAAACTGAACGCAGCCGATCTACCTCCTGCTCCAACCCTTCCAACGCGATCGCCGTATTATCGGGTGCAGTTCCCATATAAACCACAAACTGTGACTGATCTAGCCGTGTAGGATAAAACGCTGAAACCTCGTACGCCAACCCTCTTTTCTCCCGTAATTCAACAAACAAACGGCTCGACAACCCATTTCCCAAATACGTACTCAACAATCGTAACGCAATATGTTCGGGGCTATTCACTGGAATTGCCAAATACCCTAGCATGACGATCGCCTGCTGCGTATCTTGCACCGTCACAACCCGTTCTGGCTGAGCTGCAATTTTTGGTAAATTTAAGCAGGGCAACGGCACGATGCCCTGTTCTTCCTGCGGTGCTTGCCAATCTCCAAAGTATTGCTCGAGTAAGGCGATCGCTCGTTCTGGCTCAATCCGCCCCGCCACAGAAACAATCAAATTATCAGGACGAAAGAAAGTTTGGTGATACTCTAGCAAATCCTCACGGCTCAAGTGCGAAGCCGTTTCTTCGGTGCCCAAACTTGACCTGGCATACGGATGATTTTGAAACATGGCTTGCCGCAACTGCGCATTCGCCACCGAAAAAGGCTGCTCTTGCATGGAACGAATGCCTTGTATTGCCTGCCGTCGCTCCAAATCTACCTCGTCCTCAGGAAAAGAAGGCGATCGCATCACCTCTGCCATCAACTCCAACATCTCCTCAAAATCAGCCGAAACTGTCTTCAGGCTCATCAAAAAATAATCTGCTGCCGAGTCTGCTCCTAAGCTTGCCCCAACTGACTCCACGCGCTCAGCGATTTCCTGAGACGATAACCGTTCAGTCCCTTTTGTAATCACTGCCGACAGCAAATGAGAGATTCCTGCCTTGTCTGCTGTCTCGTATCGCCCACCCGCCCGCAGAAAAAACCGAGCGGCAGCAATATCTGCGGCTGGGTTTTCAACGGCGAGTACCGTGATGCCGTTATTCAGAATAGTGCGATGAATCGTCCGGTTTTGTAACGTCAGAGTCGTGATGTGGGGCATTGCAGAATGGAAGAAGGTCGTTGAGAAATGCTAACACGGCTGCATGACGGCTGCCGCATACCGCAACGGCGAGAGGTATTGCTCTGCCAACTGCTGCAACTCCTCTGCTTCAAGCGACTGAAGCACCGCAGGATAGACTGCCGATAGCTCGGCTTCAGCGATCGTGTTGTAATAGCCGTAAAGTCCGGCGATTTGGCTAGCCGTTCAATTGAAAAAGCATAATCATTTTTGAGTAAACGCTTGTAGCGAGTTAACTCGGCGGGGGTAATCGGTGTATTCGCCAGGTGGGAAAGGCGATCGCCAATAATCGCCTCCACTTGCCCCAAATGCTCCGGCTCTAACCAAGCAGTTAACATCAACAAACTAGAATCTCGTTGCAATGAGAAACTTCCACCAATTTCATAGACCAGTTGGCGGTCTTCCCGCAATTCCCGCACCAAGCGCGACGTTCGCCCGCTTGCCAACAGCATTGACAGCAAATCTAGCCCGTAAGCGCTACGCAGATCCTCCACTCCCGGCGCACTCCAAGCCATCATCAACCGAGCCTGTCCCAACCGAGGCAACTCTATTCTTGTCGCGATCCCTCTAGGGCAGCTCAGCGGTGACCAGCGGACGCGGACAAATCGCTGCGGGTGGAAACATCCCAAAAGCCTCGTTCACCAGCGCTAAGGTTTGCTCTTGCGGAATATCGCCCACCACCACCACGGTCATATTTTCGGGTTGGTAATGTGCCCGATGAAAACAGCGCATTTCTTGAGGCGATCGCGCCATCAACTCTTCTGCCACCCCCAACACGGGGCGACCATAAGGATGTTGCGGATACAAACTCGCCATCAATGCCTCAAAGCCCACTCCATCCGGATCATCCTGAGACTGCCGAATTTCCTCCAGCACTACATCCCGCTCCAAATCAAACTCGTCCTCTGGAATGGTGGCGTTCAGCAATAGATCTGCTAGATGGGGCAAAGTGTGGGGCAAGTTAGCCGGAGTTGTATTAATGAAGTAGTGAGCATAGTCATGACTGGTAGCTGCATTCGTTACGCCGCCTCGGTTCTCAATAATTTGATCAAACATTCCTGGCGGCAAGCGATCGGTGCCCTTAAAAATCATGTGTTCTAGAAAGTGCGCCATACCCGACCAAGGCTCGGCGATCGCCCCAGCCTTGACCCACACATCTACGACAACCGGTGCGCCCACAACTTGCTGATGAATAATCGACAGCCCATTTGCCAACTGGCAACGATATGCCCCAAACCCATCAATATTGAATAGTTCTGTCTTTAGGAGTGCAACCAATGGCTTCCGCTTAACGCTCCGATAAGATAGCGATAACCTACTCATGTTAGCGCCTCGTGACCCCCCTCATACCTG
>JAAUPA010000026.1 GCA_012034615.1 Leptolyngbyaceae cyanobacterium CSU_1_4
GTTGCTGAATGCAAGTATGAAAGCCCCCCCAAATCCCCAAATGGGGACTTCCGAACCCCTTCAAAGTCCCCCCAATTTGGGGGATTCAGGGGGCGAGAGAACGGTTAACTTAGATCAGTTCATACTTTGATTCAGCAACGCTAATTTTTGGTCAGTACCCATGCCCAGCAACTCTAAGATTCTCTGGAGCGGAATATCAGCCCAGTCTGGACGAGCCTCCATTTCATAGCCCAACTCATACACTGCCTTTTCAAGTAGAAAAGCGTCCAGCAAAACCTGAAGTTCAGGCTTTGTTTTGGGTAAGAATGAGGCATTGGCAGCCGTCGTCAAATACTGTTTCAAAAACACAACGCTTGTCCAGTAATACAAGAATTGTGTCCACTGCTCCATTTCTGGCAGATTTTCGGCGCGAATGACCCCGCTCTCAACCTCACGCCGTAAAGCTACCCGCGAGGCGTAATAGAAAGATTGCACCATCCCTGCCACATCTCGAATGGGCGATCGCTTCATCCGTCGTTCACTCAACGGACGGCTAGCTTCACCCTCAAAGTCGATAATGACAAAATCTTTACCCGTGTATAGCACCTCTTCAAGATGATAATTACCATGACAACGAATCCGCATAGCGGCAATGGGTTGATCAACAATGCGCTTGTAGCGATCTAAAATTGCTCCTTGCTCATTGAGTAAAGTCCGAACCGAAGCTTGTTGTTTCGTAGGCAGTTTTTTGAGTTGCTTCTTCAAGCGTAAGAAAATTTGCCCAGCTTGGTTGCGCATATATTGGTAAACCGATCGCTGATGGAACAGTGTAAACGGCTCTGGGGCAAAACTAGGATCGGTTTCATCCGCAGCTAAAGCCATATGCATTTCAGCCGTGCGTTGTCCTAGTAGCTCTGCGGCTCCCAGGTATGTTCCCATCACTTCGTGGGCTAACTCAGGCACCTCAAGCGTTAGTGCATTCGCTAACGAAGATTGCGGCAACTGAATTTGGCTCATTTCACTAGGCTGTGCCATCACTTTCTCAAAAAAGTCGCGCAGGCTATCAAGGGTAAATGACCAGGCATCACGGGTGTCTGGAATGTATCCCTGGAACATTCCCAGAGCCATTACCTCAGCGCCTTTACGGCGATATTCTAGTGAACCAATGATGGGCGCAAAGTGTTCGCTAGGTAGATGAGTTTCTGCTGAACGCTGGGTTAAAAACCGTCCAATTTCTATGTCAGAATTAATACATTCTTCTGTTCTACGGAATAGTTTCAAGATGAGGCGATCGCCATAAACCACCAAGGCATTGCCGTGTTCAACTTTCGGTAAATGGGGTATAGCAGCACCGACAGGCAAATGTTCTGGATCGAACAGAGTCGCTACAATTTCGCCGTGATTCCCCTTCTGAGAATGAGCTTGAGTCAAGGCTTCGAGGGGAATCGGCAGAAAATCTTTGTCACTAAAGGCATCAAAGAGAATGCCAGAAATATAGTTGCCCTTAATGTGGGCGATCGCGTGTTCGGTATGAGAAACCGGAGGATGATTGCCAACGGCATAAGCTAGAGGCAGCACATAGGTTTCGGCAACACCTTCGGTATACTCGACTTTAACCAAAACAATGTGATAGTCATTTGCTTCAGGGCGCGGCTGCACATTGAAGGGAATCACATCAAAAATTTGAGCAGATTGCATCGATCGATTGCGACCACTAAACCAACGGCACTGTCGGAGAAAATTAGGCAGCAGGGCTTCTAATGCTTTTTTAGAATCTGGTTTGCTGTAAATGTCTTGCCACTGACCACTCACCGTTAAGGTGGGTAGCTGCGCCGGAGATTTAGGCAGCAAGATAGCGCTAGGTTGAACCTGAAGCGTAAACCAGAGAAAAGAGTGAGGACCTAAACTGAGGAAATAAGGAATATCGGTAATGAGCGGAAATTCGGTACGCCCAAAAATTTCGATCGGCATCATCCCTTCAAATGCCGATAAATCTAATTCTACAGCTTGCACAAATCGCGAAAGATTTGCCACTACCAAAATATGTTCGCCGTTATAGGTACGGGTGAACGCCAACACTTTACGATTTTCGGGAGAAAGGACTTCAAAGGTGCCCCGACCAAACGCTTGATAGCGACTTCTAACAGCAATTAATCGCTTCATCCACCACCACAAAGAGCTAGAGTTTGCCCGCTGTGCTTCAACGTTGACGGTTTCGTAGTTGTATTCTGGGTCAACAATGGGGGGCGCGTAGAGTCGTTGAGGATTGGCGCGGCTAAACCCAGCGTTGCGGTCAGAACTCCACTGCATGGGGGTACGAACGCCATTGCGATCGCCCAAGTAAAAGTTGTCACCCATGCCAATTTCGTCGCCGTAGTACAGCACGGGCGTACCGGGAAGCGAGAGCAACAGGCTATTCATTAATTCAATTCGCCGCCGATTGTTCCCCATCAGAGGAGCCAAACGCCGCCGAATTCCTAAGTTAATTCTCGCCTGCGGATCTTGGGCATAAACGCGATACATATAGTCGCGGTCTTCATCACTCACCATTTCTAAGGTCAACTCATCATGGTTACGCAAAAATAGTGCCCATTGGCAGTTAGGCGGAATTTCGGGAGTTTGCTGCAAAATGTCGATAATCGGAAAGCTATCCTCCATTTGCAGCGACATAAACAGACGCGGCATCAGCGGAAAATGGAAATTCATGTGGCATTCGTCACCCTGCCCATAGTATTCCGCCGCATCTTCGGGCCATTGGTTAGCTTCAGCAAGCAGCATTCGATTCGGAAACTTGCGATCGACATGAGCACGCAGTTGCTTTAGCCAGTCGTGAGTTTTGGGCAAATTTTCGCAGTTAGTGCCTTCGCGCTCATATAAATAAGGCACCGCATCCATCCGCAGCCCATCCACTCCCATTTCTAACCAAAAATCGACGACATCGAAAATGGCTTTTTGTAGTTGAGGATGCTCGTAATTAAGGTCGGGTTGATGGGAGTAAAAGCGATGCCAAAAGTATGCCTTGGCAACAGGTCCCACGTCCAGTTAGAGGTTTCAAAATCTTGGAAAATAATCCGCACGCCCTGGTACTGATTAGGCGTATCACTCCAGACATAAAAGTCGCGCTCCGAACTTCCGGGTAGGGCTTTTCTTGCCCGTTGAAACCAGGGGTGCTGGTCGGAAGTGTGGTTCACAATTAGTTCGATAATGACGCGAATGTTTCTTTGATGCGCTGCTTCCAAGAACATTTGAAAGTCTTCAAGGTTGCCATAAATTGGGTTGACGCTGTTGTAGTCGGAGATATCATACCCATCGTCTCGCAGGGGTGAGGGGAAAAAAGGCAACACCCAAACGGCTGTTACGCCTAGATCCTGGATGTAGTCGAGCTTTTCGGTTAGTCCTCGAAAGTCACCAATTCCATCACCGTCGCTGTCGGCAAAAGCACGAACGGGCACTTCGTAAATAATGGCATCTTTGAACCAGAGGGGATCGCTATGAAGGGTCGATTGTTGCATAGGGGCAGTGCGTTAGGGGGTGGGGTAGATTTAGAAAAGATTGCCATAACTTGATCCAGTTATTCTTACTTTAGTGCAATCTTTCATCGTGTCTTTGCATTAGGATAAACAAGTAACCTCTATTACGAATTGAATTGAATTATCGACAACGAATGAATAATGTTTGCTACGACACATTCATCAAGAATTCATTCAGAATTTACTAATAATACAGACTGATACATAAATTTGCCGATGGTTGCACGAATCTGATGCAGTCTATTACTGTGGATAAGAATCAAACTAACCAGCCCCTAAGCACCCCTAAAATATTGTGACTTTTCAACGCGCCAGTGGAATTTTACTGCATCCTACCTGCCTTCCCAGCCGCTTTGGGATTGGTGATTTAGGTCAATCTGCCTACGAGTTTATTGACTTTTTAGAACGCAGTGGACAAAAGCTCTGGCAAGTCTTGCCGCTAGGTCCTACTGGCGATGAGCATTCGCCCTACATCATGAATTACAGCGCTTTTGCAGGCAACCCGATGCTGCTGAGCTTGGATGTATTGGCAGGCGAACAACTGCTTCATCCGGATGAGGTTGCAGGTTTGCATGAAGCTCCTGCGATCGCGTTGACTTTGATCGGGTGATTCCGCACAAAACCCATTATCTAAAGCTGGCATACAGCAATTTTAAGCACAAAATCACACGGCTGAGTTTGAGCAATTCTGTGAGCAAAAGGCAGTTTGGCTAGATGATTTTGCGTTGTTTATGGCGCTTTTAGAGGCGAAGGGTGGCAAGGCGTGGAACGTGTGGGAAGGAGCGATCGCCCGCCGTGATCCAGCGGCTCTTGCTGCCCAACAAGAGCACTTACAAGACGAGATTCTTTATCAAAAATTTCTGCAATTTAAGTTCTTTGAGCAATGGTCGAATCTTAGAAATTATGCTCAAGAAAAAAATATTCAGATGGTTGGAGATGTCTCCATTTACGTTTGCCACAACAGCGCCGAAGTTTGGGGCAATCCCGAAATTTTCAAGCTTGATTCACAAACCTTAGAGCCAGCTTATATCGCCGGGGTGCCGCCCGACTACTTTAGCGCCACAGGGCAGCTCTGGGGCAATCCGGTTTACAACTGGGATAAGCTGCAAGCCACAAATTTTGCCTGGTGGATTGAACGCTTTAAGGCAACGATGCAATATGTGGATATTGTGCGGATCGATCACTTTCGGGGATTTGAAGCCTACTGGCAAGTGCCTGCGGGTGAAACGACGGCAATGAATGGGGAATGGGTAAAGGCTCCGGGCGTGGAGTTCTTTGAGGCGTTGGCGGCTGAGTTGGGCAGTTTGCCTGTGATGGCGGAAGATTTGGGAATTATCACCCCAGAGGTAGAAGAACTACGCGATCGCTTCCAGTTTCCAGGAATGCGAATTCTACAGTTTGCTTTTTCGGGCGACCCCAATCATTCCTATTTACCTCACAATTACGTGCCAAACAGCGTCGTCTATCCGGGCACGCACGACAACGATACGGCGATCGGTTGGTGGACTACTGCCAGCGCCGAAGAAAAACAGCACTTTGCTCAATACGTGGGCTACGATCGCCCCGAAGATGTTTCAGAAATTAATTGGGAACTGATTCGGATGGCGTTGGCTTCGGTGTCGGATTTAGCAATTTTGCCCCTACAAGATTTGCTGGGATTAGGCAGTTCGGGGCGAATGAACGATCCCAGCGTGAACGCGGGTCAGTGGCGATGGCGATATGAAAGTTCGGAGCAATTGAATCAGGAGATGAGCGATCGCTTAGGGTGGTTGACGCGGTTGTATGGTCGCTAAAACACTAAATTTCTGTCTGAATAGCATGATCTGTCAAATCATCTAGCGAGACTTCCTTGAGTGCCGCTGCGTGGGTTGCCGCCAAATCTACGGGAGGAGCGGCACCCGCCTCTAGCGCCTCCTTCCAACGACTCACACAAAGACACCAGCGATCGCCCGCTTTCACCCCAGGAAAGCCAAATCCTGGTGCGCTTAAATCGTTCCCATGGGCTTTGGTAAACGCTAAAAACTCATCGGTAACTTGAGCGCAAACAACATGTACTCCCAGATCATCGGCTCCAGTTTCACACTTGCCATTTCGATAAAAGCCTGTCATCGGCGAAGTGCAACAAGTTTCCAGCTTGCCTCCTAAAACGTTTTTAGCGCTTGCTCCATTTACCATTTCTAATGCCTCTCAGAGTTGTAATGACAAATACATTATCCCCCTACATTTTAGAGTAAAGGAAAATCCGTCTCTGGGCAGATTTGTGCAATCCACCAAACGCAGTACAAATGACTTGGTAAACAACCTGGTTATTGTATGAAACCGAGTTATCTGACAAAACAAATTTCCGCTTTAGGTCGTCGATTGACCACAGTTTTACTGAGCCTGGCGGCGATCGCCTTGTTCTGGCAGGGTGCATTTATGCTAAACAATGCAGCGATGGCTAGTCCTACAACAAACTTTATGGTAGCGGCAGACATGGGCGATAACGTTCAAAATAAAGTGGGTGAAGACACGAAGAACGCCAAAAGCTTCATCAGAGACACCGCAGATAAGGTGGAAGATGCTGCCAGAAGTAACGCATCAAAAGTAAATAATGCCACTGACAATGATAGCGCGATCGCAGACAGAGCTAAGAAAGATGCAGGGCGCATTTACAAGAGAGCAGAAGAAGATGCAAGCCGGACTGAAAAAGCAGTAGACAACACTAAGAATGCGATCGAGCAGGCTGTGGATAACGTTAAGGATGTTTTTAGTAAATAAAACGCTAGCATCTTAGGAACTGTAAGTTAATCAATAGGGGTATATCGCAATCCTAAATCAGGGGTGAGATTCACAGATTTTACCCTCACCCAAAATCCCTCTCCTAGAGCAGGAGAGGGATTTTGATTCTAACTCCCTTCTTCCGCTCTGGGAGAAGAGTTGGGGATGAGGGCAAGAAATCTCACCATTCAAATAGCAGGGCTAATCTATTGGTAGGAAGATTTTATACTGAAGATCTCCCTAAGGTTGGATTTTAAGCTTTATGAACTTAATTCAGTATCTACAAACTGTCCGAGGTTACTGCACCCAGCCGGACTATCCCTTTTGGGTGGTTCTGGTCTTAGTAGTCATGGGCACGATGAGGGGGTGCATGGAATACCGAGCTTTAGCTAACTTTGTCATTGCGGTTAAGGTAATCAGCAAACCTTGTTTGATTTGAACAGTTAAAGCTCCAGTCTGAACAACAACCGTCTGCGAGTGTAGACCGTCAAAATGAACGCACCCGTGAGCGAGTTACGCACCGAACCATCAGCGTCTTAGACCACATTTCTGAGCTTGACCCAAGATGTGTAGGCATTCAATGCCTGTTTCGAGTGGAACGAACGGGAACTCGTGCAGGTAGAAAAATACCTAAAAGTTAGGGTTGCGTCACTAATTTGCTAATCGCACCCTTTTACGCGCTCAAGATTCGCAGTTTAAACTACAACCAGAAGGCGGCACCCAGATTCGAACTGGGGGATGGAGGTTTTGCAGACCTCTGCCTTACCACTTGGCTATGCCGCCATTCCCCAAATTTTATCACAAATTGCGATCGCACACATTACCTAACATTACCGAACGGGTTGTGCCTCACCATGCTGCGGATGAAGGGGTGCTTCTCCCTGCTGGATAGTTGCATAGAGACGATTGAGAGCATTGATATAAGCCTGAGCTGAGGCGACGATAATATCAGTGTTGGCACCATGTCCTGAAAAGAAGCGGTCTTCATGGCGAATCCGAATGGTAACTTCCCCTAGAGCATCAATGCCTTCTGTAACCGACTGAACTGAAAATTCAATCAATTGATTGGGAATATCAATGACACGGTTGATAGCGCGGTAGATAGCGTCTACAGGTCCTGTGCCGATCGCTGCATCGGTTAATTCCTCGCCGTTGGGGGTGCGAATGGTGACGGTTGCAGTGGGGCGGGCGTGGTCGCCGCAGGAAACTTGAATATGTTCTAGACGAAAGATTTCTGGGGCTTGCTGAGTTTCGTCATTGACGATCGCTTCTAAGTCCCAATCAGTTAGGTCTTTTTTTCTTGTCTGCCATGTCTTTGAACCGCAGAAATGCCCGATTTAGCTCTTGATCTGCCAAGTCGAAGCCTAGTTCTTTGAGCCGCGTCCGAAAAGCATTGCGCCCAGAGTGCTTGCCCAACACGATTTGGTTGTCGGTTAGCCCAATGGACTGAGCATCCATGATTTCGTAGGTGAGCTTGTGTTTGAGAACGCCGTCTTGGTGAATGCCGGATTCGTGGGCGAAGGCGTTGGCTCCAACGATCGCCTTATTGGGCTGCACCAACATTCCGGTGAGGTTTGATACGAGCCGCGAGGTTTTGTAGAGCTGGCGGGTATCGATGCGGGTGAGCGGCTGTTCGGATTCTGCGGGGCGACCGAGGAAGGGGTTGAAATATTGCCGCCGGACGTGAAGCGCCATGACCAACTCTTCTAATGCAGCATTGCCTGCGCGTTCGCCAATGCCGTTGATGGTGCATTCTAGCTGACGGGCGCCGTGTTTAACAGCTTCTAAAAAGTTGGCTACGGCTAAGCCCAAATCGTTATGACCGTGGACGGAGAGGATGGCTTGATCAATGTTGGGGACGTTTTCTTTAATGCCTTTGATGATGGCTCCGAATTCGGCGGGAGGTGGTGTAGCCCACGGTGTCAGGAATGTTGATGGTGGTGGCTCCAGCGGCGATCGCCCGTTCTAGCACTTGATATAGAAATTCAGGATCGGAGCGTCCGGCATCTTCAGGGGAGAACTCAACATCATCGACAAAAGTTTTAGCAAACGCCACCATTTCGGGGGCAATTTCTAGGACTTCTGCCCGCGTTTTCTTGAGTTTGTATTCCAGGTGAATATCGGAGGTGGCGAGGAAGGTGTGGATGCGAGGACGGGTGGCGGGTTTGAGGGCTTCGGCAGCGGTTTTGATGTCTTGTTGGGTGGCTCTGGCTAAACCGCAGATGATCGGACTCTCTTCGTTGCCGCCGACGGTTTGGGCAATTTTGCTGACAGCTTCAAAGTCGCCGGGGCTGGCAAAAGGGAAACCTGCTTCGATTACGTCTACACCCAGACGAGCCAGTTGACGGGCGATCGTCAGTTTTTCTTCCACATTTAGGGTTGCGCCGGGAGACTGTTCGCCATCGCGGAGGGTGGTGTCGAAAATAATGATGCGATCGGGCTGAGATTGGGTATCCATTGGCATATAGGGCATGGGCATATTGGGTGCGGTGGGGTAGAAGGCGATCGCCAGTCAAAATCGTGTCTATTTGCCATTGTAAAGCTTGAGGCGGGTCTTCGTTCGAGCCTTAAAGATTTTGGCGCTCGTTGAGAGGTGGAGCGGGGGCGATTACTCGTGCTGCTCAGGGTTTTGCCATTAATGAATGAGCATAAATGGCTAACTGCGATCGATTACGCAAGTTCAACCGATTGAGCAGATGGGTCACATGGGTTTTCACGGTGCCCTCTGAAATAAAAAGCTGTTGGGCAATCTCTCGATTTGTGGCTCCGGCGCTAATGAACTGCAAAACCTGTTGTTCGCGGGGTGTGAGTTGGGTGAGTACGGCTGATTCGGTTTTTGGGGCGATCGGAGCAGCGGAGAACCCTGAAATCAACTTTTCCATTAAGCCAGGAGCAAGTTGGGTATAGCCTAGATGCACAAATCGAATTGCCTGTGCCAACTCTTCCGAGGGCATATCTTTTAATAGGTATCCCTTCGCGCCCGCTCGCATTGCATCTGCAATATATTGATCATCATCGAACGTGCTTAACACTAGTACCTTTACCTGATGATATTGCTGTGCAATAGCGCGCGTTGCCTCTCGCCCATCCATAATCGGCATTCGCACATCCATCAACACCACATCGGGTTGCAATGCTGCCACTTGTTCGATCGCCACTGCGCCATTATTCGCAATGCCAACCACTTCTAAATCCGGTTCTAGCGACAGCATTGCCTTTAACCCTTGACAAATTAAGTTTTGATCATCCACCAGCAGCAGACGAATCATCGCAGTGCCTCTTGCAGGGGTAATTCCACCACAATACAGCAACCTGTGCCCGGTTTTGTCTCTACTCGAAAGCTGCCCTGCAAGGCAGTGATCCGTTCTTGCATACTGTGTAACCCAAATCCAGGTAACCCAAATCCATCTGGTTTTGCCTGCAATTGGAAACCGCGTCCATTGTCACGAATGTTCAGGTAGATGCGATCGCCAACTTGCTGCAAATTGAGTTGCACGGAAGTCGCTTCGGCATGTTTGCAAATATTTGTAAGTGCTTCTTGTACAACCCGATAAATCGTCTTCGCCATGGGAGCGGACAGAACCGTTTGCAGGTTTATTTGGGTTGAAACTTGCATTCCTGTACTCTGACCAAACTCTTTCACGAGGGCTGCGATCGCCTGTTCCAATGGTTCTTCTGCCACTGCATCGGCTCTCAACGTATTGACCGATTGCCGCACTTCCTGCATGGCGACTTTGCCCAGCCGCTGAGCCTGTTCTAAAAAGGGCTTGGCGGCGATCGGGTCGTGCTGCCAAAGCTTCAGGGCGGTTTGCACTTGCACATTCAAGGTCGTCAGGGCGTGACCAAGAGAATCATGAATTTCGCGGGCAATGCGATTCCGTTCTTGCACAGCCGCTAAATCTTCAATTTGCAAAGCATATTCTCTTAACTGTTCATGGGCTAATGACAATTGCTCTTGCGCTTTCCGCTCTGCCAACAATGTACTGACTAATTGCGACACAAAAAATAGACCCAGCCCAAACATCAATACTTCTGCCACCTGATGCATCCAAATTTGCTGCTGTTGAGCATTGAGCACCGTGAGGGGCGTGATCATTTGAAGATACTGAGCTTGATGCACTAAAAACAGCAGGAGTGAAAGACCAGCGACGACCCAGCGACCGGGTGGTTCAAACAAAAAACAGCTACGAATTAGCACAATCAAATACAACGTGGGCAAGATATGCAGATAACCTAAAGTGGTGCCATAAAAAATCAAGCCCATTTCGATCGCCGTGTACAGGTAACGAAAGGGTGTTTTACCGCCAGGTAATATCCATCCCATCAGTCCCAAAGAAACCAGAATGAGTAGATGCTGCACAGGAATAGCCCGACGTTCCCAAGCTTCAAACGCTGCCATAGCCGCGCAGCTACCCAGCATCAGCCATTCAGTGTGAAGGAGAAAGCGAAACGGTTGAGGTTGGGGTTTAGGGAAAGCAGCATAGTTCAAAAAATAGCAGACTCTATCTTTAAACTCTATCCTTAATTAGTACAGTGAATTGAGCCAGAATTGCAATAATCGATGCAATTTTATAACTTTCGTTGAGGCTCATCCGCTAGAAGTATGACTAAAGTTAGAGGCAAAAGGATGAGATCAGGTGCGATCGCTGAACTGAGAGTACTTATTTCGTTGAGTTTAGGTCAAGACGTTTTTCAGATGATTTCGGTAGAGTAATTTCATAAGATGCAAGTGTAGGAAACAGAAATGGCAGACTCCTAAGGGTTTTCCAAGGTGAGTTTCATCAGATAAATCCTTAAGCTTATAAACTGAACTTAAGGAAATAGATACTACAGATAAAACTATTTTAGCTGATTAAAATTGACCTTATAAAATTAATGAATAAAGTATTTTTAATTTTTCAAAAAATTTAATTTCTTCTAGTCTTTTAAGGCGATCGCTCTGCAAAAAAATCAATTTTTTAGTCATCACATGAGCTGGTTCATTTTGTTTAAAAATAAACAGATAGATTAAAAGGACAAATCATTACGATTCTATCTAATCTTAATATCAATAAAGTCTGAGTTTGCTTCTGACAAAAACATATAGCCTCTGTCTTCTTGATTTTTATCTGAAGATGGAGGCTTTTTTATTTAGCTATTTGACTAAATTTGGGATGAAATTTTTACGCAAAAAATGACTTTTTTCTCATTTTCAACCCTACTTTAATCATGACTTTTTCTGACTTTTCAAGACCGACAAATTTATTTAAAGATTCTAAATTGAATGCAAGGTTGAATCAAGCGATCGCCCAGCAAAAAGATGAGTTATCTCTCTTGTTAAAGGCGATTTTAGTGAACTCAATCCCTGGCAAGTTTTAAATCAAAGTTTGCCATTTTACTCAAACAACTTACTTCTTAAAAAAGGACAAATGACCATGGCACTTATTAATGGAACGAACGGCAACGATCAATGTTTGGCGGCATTGCAGATGACCAAATCAACGGTTTAGCAGGAAATGATCTGTTGTTTGGCGATGCGGGTAATGATTTACTATCAGGGGGAACTGGCATTGATACGATGCGAGGTGGCAGCGGCAACGATTTTTATGTGGTCGATGTCGAGCAAGATCAGGTGATTGAAGAGGTCGATGCTGGAATCGATACCGTCCAATCGAGTGCTCGTTTTACCACCCTTTTAGCCAACGTGGAAAATCTTGACCTCATTGGCAATGCAGAAGCACTAGGTCGAGGGAATGAACTCAACAACATCATTAACGGTAGCGTTACCGCTCGAAATAGTTTATTTGGTGGCGGTGGAGACGATATTTTAAACGGTGCTGACCTAGCCGATCGCCTGTTTGGAGAAGCCGGAAGGAATACTCTGAACGGTAATGGCGGAAATGATGAACTCACGGGCAGCACAGACGATGTGATGAACGGTGGTAACGGCGACGATCTCTATATTGTGAAGGGAAATCCGACGATTAATGAAGCCCTTAATGCCGGAAGTGATACAGTGCGATCGAGCAATGATTTCACCTTAGGTGCAAATCTTGAGAACCTTATTTTGGTTGACTCTGGAGTTAATGGGACTGGAAATGAACTGAATAATAGTATTACTGGAAACGCTCAAAACAACATTCTCACAGGCAACGCTGGCGATGATGCACTGGGAGCGCGAGGTAACCTTATCAATAACTTTGAGCTAGGTCTGGTGGATTTGGGTGATTTTGGTAATGACACGCTAGATGGCGGGATTGGCAATGACAACATGGCTGGCGGCGTGGGTAATGACATCTACATTGTCGATAGCGTTGGAGATGTGGTGATTGAAACCGTGAGTTCGGTTGCTGATCCTGAAAATGGATTTATTTTCCAGGGTGGTATTGATACCGTGCAATCTTCGGTGAACTTTACCTTGGGCAACTTGGTTGAAAATCTTACCCTGACTGGAGGAGCGGCGCTCAACGGCACGGGCAATAGTCTCAACAACACTATTACAGGGAATGGTAACGCTAACGTTCTTGAGGGTCAAGCGGGAAATGATAGCCTTTTGGGTCAAGGCGGTGCAGATGTCATGCGCGGTGGCGTGGGCAATGATCTGTTACTGGGTGGTAAAGGCAAGGATGTTTTGACAGGTGGATCTGGTGCAGATATGTTTGTGTTTGATATTGGTTCTTCCTATAATCAGGCAGCGATCGGGAAAGATGTGATCAAAGATTTTGCGATCGACCTGGATCGGATCGTGTTAGATCGAACCACATTTGGCAACATTAGCAAATCTGACTTTGCGATCGTGGCTGACAATATCGATGCGGCTACCAGTTCTAAACTGATTGTTTATAGCGAAGCAACAGGCAAGTTATTCTTTAACCAAAATGGCAGCAGCGCTGGCTTTGGTCAGGGTGGATATTTCGCTACTTTGCAAGGTGCTCCTAGTCTCACAGCCAATGATATTGCCATTCAGGCGTAAACTTCTTATCTGCGCATGAGATCTAAACATTTCTTTTGTTGAGACTTCTAATCATTTTGAGTTCTGGCAGCTAGAAATACTATAGCAATCTCATCTAAGTCATGAACCGTAGGGCAGGCATCTTGCCTGCGCAAACAAAATGTTTGCCCCACAGTGTTCACAAATCATTTAGGTTTACTATCTCTCTCACGTTCTAATATAGAGCGTGAGTTTTTTCTTTTTATATTTGATGATATGCTTACAAACTAAGCTAGGGGTGCCTGAGCAATCAGGCTGAGATTACACCCTTGGAACCTGAGTCTGGGTGGTACCAGCGGAGGAAAGCGTTGATTAGGAAAGTTAGTTTTGACGATCGGTTAACTTTAAGCAGCCTAACTTTGAGTAGCTACTTTAGCTCGAAATCCAAAATCTAAACCGCTTCAAACTTCCGCCTCTAGCGCTCCTGTTTTATCGCGTGAGGTTTTTATGTCTGTTGGAGCGATCGCCCTATCGGTCATGCTAGTCACTGCTGGATTATTTGCTCTTTTAGGAATTCTCCATGCCAGTAAAACGACTCTAAATTTAGAAGATTATATAGTGAGCCGCAATCGGTTTGGCAGTTGGATGGCATTTGCAACGATCGTGACTTCGGCGATGGGAGTCTGGATTTTGTTCAGCCCGCCGCAAGTGGGCGCAACTAGCGGTATTACAGGAATTATTGGCTATTGCATTGGATCGGCTGCACCAATTATGGCGTTTGCTACAGTGGGTCCTCGCATCCGTCAGTTGATGCCGAACGGACATTCCTTAAACGAGTTTGTTCTGTATCGCTTTGGTAATGTTATGTACCTGTTGACGCTAGTCATTATTGTGTTCTATATGTTTATCTATTTGGCGGCAGAGCTGACCGCGATCGCTAAAGCTACAGAAATCATTGCAGGCGTTCCGCTTTATGTTACAGCGCTTGTTGTGATTACCGCAACTTTTATTTACACTACCTATGGCGGACTGGGTGCAGCAGTATTTACAGACGCTATTCAGTTTGTTGTAATCATTCCTTTGCTAATAGTTTGCTTGATCGTCTCTGTTATTGCATTGAGAGGGTGGGAGGCAGCATTACTGCCTGTGCAGATTAAAGCACCTGAACTCTTTAGTTTGTCTAATGTAAATGGTATTAAATTTGGCGCGTCGTTGATTATTGCGATCTTGGCAGCGGAAATTTTCAACCAAAGCAACTGGCAACGGGTTTACGCTTGTCGGGATGACCAGACGGTGCGGCGGGCGTTTGTAGGATCAACGATCGCCATTATCCCCATGATTTTTCTGGGCGGGCTGCTGGGAATTTTGGCGATGCATTTCGGGTTTAATGACGATCGCGCTTTTTTCTCACTGTTGCTAGAGCTAAAGCTGCCAGTATGGTTCACGATGGGTGTTTTGGTGCTGGCGTTAGCCTTGGTCATGAGTACGCTTTCGGCATTGCTGAATGGAATTGCCAGCGTGTTTACCATCGATCTCATTCGCTTATTTCCGCAAATGCAGTCTAGTGGATTGCTGCGAACATCGCGGGCACTCACGATCGCCGCAGGTATTCCAGCGATCGCCATTGCGGCTCAAGGGTACGATGTGCTGTACCTGTTTCTATTGGCAGATTTGATTTGTGCTGGGGCAGTTTTTCCAGTCATTTATGGAATGTATTCTCGTAAATTAACAGGGGCGATCGCCGTACTAAGTTCGCTGACTGGAATTGCGGCAGGAGCATTATTTTTTCCAAAGCCTGACTTTACGGCTTGGTCAAATATTCCCTATGGCGGCGATTTGTTGGTGAGCTTTGCGGCGGCGGTGGTGGTGTCGGCAAGTATCGTGCTCATTTGGACGACGATGATGAGGGGCGATCGCCTCTTTGACTTTGCAAAACTGAGCGATCAAGCTCGAACTTACACAGAACCAGCAGAAGCCACAACCTTTACAGAAAACATTCCCTGAAGATGTCCATAGCCTTCTATCCTCGAATCTCTGACCTCGGATGTCTGAAGAGAAAGCTACAATAATCTGAACGGATTCATCAATTAAGCCAGACGATTTTAGGCAACTTTAGGAAAACCCATGTTTACTCTTCAACTCAAACAATTGGATGTTCCTCCAGGGCACCGTGTGCTTCTGCATAACTTGACTTGGCAAGAGTTTGAGCTGATTCTTGAAGACTTGGGAGAACGTCGTGCAACTCGTCTGGCTTATCATCAAGGAACGCTAGAAATCGTGGCTCCACTTCCTAAACATGAACAAACAAAAGTTGTTATTTCCAATCTTCTAGTTGTTTTGCTCGATGAACTTGATCTGAACTGGGAACCCTTAGGCTCCACCACATTTCGGCGCAAAGAAATGGCAGCAGGTATTGAACCCGATGATTGTTTATACATCAAAAATCATGCTCTGATGATTGGTAAAGAACGGATCGATCTAAACGTTGATCCACCGCCCGATTTAGCCATTGAAGTGGATGTCGCCTCCAAAACTCAATTGAGTGCCTATGAAGCTTTGGGCGTTCCAGAAATTTGGCGTTACGAAAGCCATCAGCTAAAAATTAGCCTCCTGCAAAATGGTGAATATGTCGAATCTCAAACTAGCCTAACGTTTCCTAATTTTCCCGTGATTGAAGGCATTTCTCGGTTTTTAGATTTCAGCCGCACAGCCGGAACCCGTCCCGCATTAAAAGCTTTTCGTCAGTGGGTAAAAGAACAATTATGTCAATTTGGCTAACAAAGCTTTTCTAACCTGATTGCTCTACAGACTCTAGGGTGTTAGGATTCGTTCAAGCTAGGGGTGTCTGAATAGTTCAGACTGAGAACATACCCTGAGAACCTGATATCGGGTCATACCGACGGAGGGAAGCTGTTACTTAGGAGAACAACTAAATGCGTACAGACTGGATCGCAAAACGGCGTGGACAGAGCAATGTGTCCCAAATGCACTACGCTCGTCAGGGAATTGTGACTGAAGAAATGGAGTTTGTGGCGCGGCGGGAAAATTTGCCCGTGGCACTGATTCAAGCAGAAGTGGCGCGGGGCAGAATGATTATTCCCGCTAACATTAATCACACGAATTTGGAACCGATGGCGATCGGGATTGCTTCTAGATGCAAAGTCAATGCCAACATTGGCGCATCGCCTAATTCTTCTGAGTTATCTGAGGAAATTGAGAAGCTGAATTTAGCCGTTAAATACGGAGCAGATACCGTCATGGATCTGTCTACGGGTGGCGGCAATTTAGACGAAATTCGGACGGCAATTATCAATGCTTCCCCGGTGCCAATTGGCACGGTTCCGGTTTACCAAACTTTAGAAAGCGTTCACGGAAACATTGAAAATCTGACTGCCGATGATTTCTTGCAGGTGATTGAAAAACACGCCCAGCAAGGGGTTGATTATCAGACCATTCATGCCGGAATTTTGATCGAGCATTTGCCCTTAGTGCGCGATCGCTTAACAGGAATTGTATCGCGCGGTGGCGGTATTTTGGCACGGTGGATGTTACATCACCACAAACAAAATCCGCTGTACACTCACTTCGATGACATCATTGAAATCTTCAAAAAATACGATGTTTCGTTCAGCTTAGGAGACTCCCTCAGACCTGGCTGTACGCACGATGCATCGGATGCGGCGCAACTGGCAGAGTTGAAGACCTTGGGACAACTGACGCGACGCGCTTGGGAACATGATGTGCAGGTGATGGTGGAAGGTCCTGGACACGTGCCGATGGATCAAATTGAATTTAATGTGCGCAAGCAAATGGAAGAATGCTCGGAAGCGCCGTTTTACGTATTGGGACCCTTGGTGACTGATATTGCACCCGGATATGATCACATTACTTCCGCGATCGGGGCGGCAATGGCAGGTTGGTATGGTACGGCAATGCTGTGCTACGTCACCCCTAAAGAGCATCTCGGTTTACCCAATGCTGAAGATGTGCGCAACGGCTTAATTGCTTACAAAATTGCGGCTCATGCAGCAGATATTGCGCGGCACAGACCCGGAGCACGCGATCGCGATGATGAGCTTTCCCGCGCCCGCTATAACTTCGATTGGAACCGCCAGTTTGAGCTATCCCTCGATCCTGAACGTGCCAAGGAATACCACGACGAAACTTTGCCCGCTGACATTTATAAAACGGCTGAGTTTTGCTCCATGTGTGGTCCTAAGTTTTGCCCGATGCAAACCAAAGTTGATGCGGATGCTTTGACAGAGCTAGAAAAGTTCTTGGCTAAAGAGCCTGCAACTCTGGCTTAATTAGCTTGTTGGGTTAGCCCAACGCTTGGGGATTAATAGAGGAGAAAATTCTTTATTAATCCCTAACATCATGTTGCAATATCCACTAAACCTCACCTTCAAAATTTGGACTTGGTCACCTAACAAGGTTTCGGTAACCGACAGTCAGGGCAAACTATTATTTATGGTTCGCCAAAAAGCATTTCGCCTCAAGGAAGCTATTACAGTCTATGGCGACGAGCAGGAAACGACTTCGCTCTATCACATGAAAGCCGATCGCATTATCGATTTTTCCGCTCGCTACAATTTTACTGACAACAGTGGCACCGTTATTGGCGGAGTCAAGCGCAAAGGAATGCAGTCGCTTTGGAGTGCTCGTTACAATATTTTTGAGGGCGGCACTGATGACAACGCGATTCTCACCATTCAAGAAGATAATCCTTGGGTGAAGGTGGGTGATACGCTGCTGTCAGAATTACCCTTAGTTGGGCTTTTCAGTGGCTACTTTCTGAACCCCACCTACTCTGTCAAGCGCCCCGATGGCAACGTGGTAATGCGATTGGCAAAGACTCCCGGCTTCCTTTCCCGGCACTTTACTATTAAAAAAGTAGATCAATTAAGCGATCGCGAAGAGAACCAAGCCATCCTTAGTTTGCTGATGATGATTTTGCTAGAACGTCGTCGGGGCTGAGCCGAATCTGCAAAAAAAACAATTGCCCCCGAAGCGAAGGTCAAGCCTATGTCAAAATGTATGGGTTAATCGAGCCGAAAATCGGAAACCTGCTATGACTAAATTTGTATTCGTGACGGGTGGCGTTGTTTCGAGCATCGGCAAAGGCATTGTGGCATCTAGCCTGGGGCGATTGCTCAAGTCCCGCAACTATTCTGTATCCATCCTCAAACTCGATCCCTACATCAACGTTGACCCCGGCACCATGAGTCCCTTTCAGCATGGCGAGGTGTTTGTCACTTGCGACGGCGCAGAGACAGACCTAGACTTGGGACACTACGAACGGTTTACAGACACGTCCATGTCTCGGTTAAACAACGTTACGACAGGTTCGATCTATCAGTCGGTACTCAACAAAGAGCGACGAGGCGACTATAACGGCGGCACTGTCCAGGTGATTCCTCACATTACTAACGAAATTAAAGAACGGATTCTGCGGGTCGCTAAAGACACTAATCCTGATGTCGTCATTACTGAAATTGGCGGCACGGTGGGCGATATCGAGTCATTGCCGTTTTTAGAAGCCATTCGTCAGTTTCGCAAAGACGTAGGACGCAAAAATGTTTTGTATCTCCATGTCACGTTAGTTCCCTGGATTCCTTCGGCGGGTGAGATGAAGACCAAGCCGACGCAGCACTCGGTCAAGGAATTGCGATCGATTGGCATTCAGCCCGATATTTTGGTGTGCCGCTGCGATCGCCCCATCCCCAGTTCACTGAAGGAAAAAATGGCTGAGTTTTGCGATGTGGATGCCGAATGTGTCATCACCGCCCCCGATGTCAGCAGCATCTACGAAGTGCCGCTAGTCATGGAGCGGGAAGGCTTAGCGCATCAGGTCATCTCTCTGTTGCAGCTTGAGCAACGTCAGCCCGATCTACGCAACTGGCAAACCCTGGTCGATCGCCTCCACAATCCGCAGCATCCCATCGAAATCGCCATTGTGGGTAAATACGTCCGCTTGGGCGATGCCTATCTATCTGTGGTGGAAGCCCTGCGCCATGCCGCCCTAGAAATTAGTGGCGACTTGCGGCTGCGTTGGGTCAGTTCTGAAGATATTACGCCTGAAAATGTCGATGAAATGCTGGCAGGAGCCCATGGCATTTTAGTGCCCGGTGGTTTTGGAGCACGCGGCATCGATGGCAAATTAGCGCCATTCATTACGCCCGCGATCGCCAGATCCCCTTCTTAGGGCTGTGTCTGGGGATGCAATGCTCGGTGATTGAATGGGCGCGTAACGTGGCAAAACTAGAAGATGCCAACAGCTCTGAGTTCGACGCAGACTGCCAAAACCCAGTCATTGACCTCCTACCCGAACAGCAAGATGTCGTGGACTTAGGTGGCACGATGCGTCTGGGACTTTATCCTTGCCGGACTTTGCCGGATAGCCTTGCCAATCGTCTTTACGGTCAGGAAGTCATCTACGAGCGGCATCGCCATCGTTGGGAGTTCAATAACGCTTACCGCAATCTCTTTTTAGAGCTAGGCTACCTGGTCAGCGGCACGTCACCCGATGGGCGGTTAGTAGAAATGATTGAGCTACCGGGTCATCCTTTCTTCTTAGCCACTCAGTTCCACCCCGAATTTCAATCTCGCCCTAGCAAGCCTCATCCGTTGTTTCAAGGATTTGTTCAGGCGGCGATCGCCCTCACCAATGCTTCGATTCAGTCTGCCGAACCATTCCCCGATCCATCGCCCGAACCAGAGTTGAGCGTGAACTTAGGGGGCAGTTAACTTTAATACAATGCATCTTATTCCCGGCAGCCAAGCGAATTTTTAATCGGAGATAAGTTTGCTGCTGGGACAGATGTTGTGCTAATATCAAATACGGTTCATTACGGACGCATAGCTCAGTTGGTTAGAGCACTACGTTGACATCGTAGGGGTCACTGGTTCGAGTCCAGTTGTGTCCATCCCCTCTTTAATCATTTCCTAGAACTGATATTTCTTAGAATTGCTCAGCAATTATCACCAGCCCTCCGCCAGATCCCACTCATCGTAGCGGTTCGATAGGATAGCTCCATGACGCTTAATAGGGCTGTCAGAACCTTGATAACTCTCACAATCTAACGGGGTAAATGCTTTTTTAGCCTGGCTCCCTGCCCTGCCCAGGCTTTTTAGACATCTTCTAACTTTTGATGTTTTTCCCAGGAGACCTGATGCTTACGATCGCCCCCGACATACCGGGTCAAAAAACCGGCACAAAAATTGCTCTTCTAACGCTTTGGCTCGGTTTTATTGCCTATACTCTTTCCTTAAAGCCACTCGATCAGCCGGGAACCTTGACCTTGATCGAAAATCTTATTCAAGGGAATTGGCAATCTATCCATTCCTATCTTGTAGCAATATTTTGCTTTATGGGTGTCTGGCCCCTGATCTATGCGGCTTTGCTGTTTTAGCGATGCTCAAACTCAGCCTTTTTTCGGCATGGACTGCTTTCATCACCTCTAACGGGGCAGGAGTAATTGGGTTATTGCCCTATTTAATTGCTCGTCAACCGAATCAAGATCTTCCAGAGCAGCAGGGCTGGGGACTGAAGATGGTTAATTCTCGGGGGTACGGGGTTTGGCCTAAGTTTAGTGACCTTCGGATTGCTGGTTTATGCGGTTAGGACGGGGGACGGAGGGGATTATGTTCGTTTGTTTCAAGAAAGTGCATTCGTGCATTTAATTACGTTGGACTTTGCTTTGATGTGGGTGCTTTTTCCGACTTTGCTGGAGGATGATATGGCACGGCGAGAAATAGGCAATCGATGGCTATTTCGCTCCGGGGCGATCGTTCCCCTGTGGGGCGCACTATTTATTTGTGTGTTCGACCCCCTCTGCCCAATTGCCGAAAGGAGGTGGGAAAATAGGCGATTGCGGAGAGGAGGGCGATCGCTGTGAGCCACAAGAGAGTAATGTGATCTCCGAGCAGGGAGTGAATCAAGGTTTCCATTGTTTAACTCCAGTTTATTTTGGGGGCAGACAGAACTAGCGTTTTGGGTTGAAATCAGTCTACAGAATCAGTCTACAGACAGACGTGATTCTCTAATTAAGCACCCAAGCTCTATGTTAACTCTGGGAAGTTGGAAGCCAGGATGCGCGCTGCTTGTATCACAGTCTAGTGCATCAATTGTCATAACCTTATACCCCTCTAAAATCGCTCTAGGGGCGACAGCGATTTAGAGGGGACGGGGTTGTATCAATCCCAACGATCGCCAAGGAAGAACACCCTGTATAGTAGCTATATTCCTTCATCGGGAATTTACGCGGTCGGTTTGTAAATTGCGCATTGCTGAATTATGGAAAATCTAGCTTCCCTGCCCTCACTGGGAAGGAGCTAGGGGTTAGGTTGATTTAGCAATGCAACTAGAAAAACCTCTTCCTCAATCCTTTTTTACTCTTTAAAGGAAAAGAACTGTGAGGAGATGGATATTTTCATTCAGCAATACCGTAAATTGATCTAAATTAAGCAAATGTGAGGAGAAAAAACCATGGAAATTATTAGTACTTTGGTACTCGGTTTGATTGCAGGCGCACTGGCTAAACTCATCTATCCGGGCACCCAAGGCGGCGGTATTTTTGCAACGATTCTTCTAGGAATTGTGGGTGCTTTCGTGGGTGGGCAAATCGCTAAATTCTTGCCTTTTCTGACATCTGTGCCCTTTGCTAGCCTGGTCACAGCAGTGATTGGCGCACTGATTCTTATTTTCCTTTGGGGCTTGATTTTCCGTAGAGCCTAAAATCTTTCAGGTTCATCAAACATCCCCGACTTCGCAAAAAAGTTGGGGATATTTTTCTTTAAATATCTTCTTTTAAAATTTTCCAACTTGCCCCGATCGCCGCAAAAGTTCCTGCCAACACCCCTTGACCGATCCCTTCCAGCATTTTTAGCCCTGGGTCTTGGGTAAAACACTCGTCCGTAGGCTGCTCTGTGGCAAAGCACTGCGGAACCTCAGCTTGGCTGCTCACAGCGCCCAACCCCACTCCTAGTAAACTACAAGTTGCGATCAAAAAAATTAACCGTTGGGTATTAGTGGTCATAGGGCTACGTTGAATAACGTGAGTAATTCACACAATTTGTCCTACTCCATCCGGTTCTGACAGCGGTAAGATTACAGAAACTTTATGAAACACTATGATTGGATTGTGGTGGGCGGCGGTTTGGCGGGTTCTGCCCTGAGTTATGAACTGGCAAAAGTGGGAAGCTCGGTGCTTTTACTTGAGCAATCAGCGACTCCCCAAGGTGCCACGCGATACAGCTATGGGGGAATTGCCTATTGGGCTGGCGACACGCCGATGATGCGGCAATTATGTCAAGAGTCGAGGGCGCTCCATCGCAATTTGTCGGCAGAATTGGCAGCAGATACAGAATTTAGGGAAATAAACCTGCTGCTCACCATTGATCCTGACCGCAATCCTGAGCAGGTTGCTGCCGCTTATGCTGAATTTATGGCTCCACCGGCTTTGCTCAGTGTTGAAGCTGCCTGTGCCTTAGAGCCCTTGCTCAATGCCAATGCGATCGCCGCTGTTCTGCTTTTCAGCCACGGTCATGTTTCTCCCGAAGCGATGGTCAAAGCTTATAATCAGGCATTTCTCAACTTGGGTGGCGATCGGCAAGTTACCCGTGTTAACAGCCTTTCTCCGGCGGGCGTGACGACTTCATCGGAAACTTACACCAGTGCCAATATTGCGATTTGCGCTGGTGCGATGAGCCGTAGCTTTTTACAGCAAGCAGGTTTATCGACCCGCCTTTACTACACTCATGCCGAAATGATTGAAACCCCGCCTCTTGACCTGAGGCTCCAGGCGATCGTGATGCCCGCTGAACAGCAACGGTTTGAGATGGAAGAGCGAGCGGCTGAGGTCGATGCTTTGTGGGATAAACCCAATTTTGAGGTGGTTCCAGCCATTTTGGATGTAGGCGTGGTGCAGTTTCAGGATGGCAGTTTGCGAATTGGGCAGATTACTCGGGCATTGACGGATCTTCATCCTCAAGTCGATGCCCCAGAGAGTGAAATAGCCATGCGGATGGGCATTGAGAAAATTTTGCCAGCGCTGAAGGATGTACCCGGAAAATGGCGGAGTTGTTTGGTGGCATTTAGTGGCGATCGCCTTCCCCTGGTAGGGGCAATGCCTCAAGCTCCTAGCATTCATCTCTTTTCAGGGTTCAGCAATCCTTTCGCCATCTTGCCGCCCCTGGCTCGGCGCTTTGCCCAACAGGCGGCAGGACACCCCGATGAAATTTTGAGGCAGATGTCGCCGGGGCGATTTGAGGCAGAATTTAAGTCTGACAATTCCACTTGATGAGTGAGAAAGCCCGGTCGGGTGTAGGAAGCGAAGGGGAACGCACCACTGCTAAAGATTGAGGTATGTCACTTTGCTCCCCAGACCCGACCGATGTTTACCCCCGATCGCCAGCCGCGATCGCCTCTGCATTGACCTCGCATGAACAGGCTTTTCTCTCTCAAAAAGAGGTGAATTTTTCGAGGTGCTCTTAAACGATTAGGAATGAAGAGCGAAAGAATTTTCTGATAACACCAGTTGATATCCGGCATCCGCAGGAGACACGACTGAAATGAAAATCAAGGGTTCATCACCGGTGTTAAACACTCCATGCACACATTCTACTGGAGCGATCACGACATCTCCTGCACAGATTAAATTTGTGGTGCCTTCTTGATCGAGATAGTATTCTCCTTTTCCAGCCAAAACAGTCCAAGTATCTTGCCCATTAGGATGAATATGGGGAGAGATTTTTTGCCCTGGCTGAATGTACCACGCAACAACGACCGCATCTTTAGACTCTGTGATTACCGAGCGAATCGGCTCTCCATCGGTCGGCTGGAAAAAGTTAGAACTGTTAAATATCCGGGTTGTATTCCATCTTTTTTATTGCGGTTGAAAAACAGTACTGACTTTGAACATCTTTCGAGATGCTATTGTCTCAGTCAGGGCTTTTAAAAACCGTCTCATTGGTAACGTATTGACATTATGAAATTGCGTTAGGACGCTGTATTGTCTCAACACCACACAGGGAAGCCCCTTGTCCTAAGGTATTTACGCAGGACTATAACAGCGATGAGTAGGCGATCGCATTTTAAGCCAAGCCGCAAATATTGACTCAGTTAAAGCCAAGTATTTAGACATCAACTTGCAAGAGAATTCTGCATTATCCCAATTTCGAGAAATAGCGATCGAGGGAAACTTGACATAAAAATCGCCCCCTAGCCAAATGACCAGAGGGCGAGGATTACGACATCTGCAAAACAGCGCGTTTTCTGTTCTCTACTGCACAGGAGTTAACACTCGTTCCTCTAACTTTGCTTCTGGGCTATCGGCTTCAGAAGGAGGCACCACTTGCCAGAATCGGGGCAGATACTCCCCCCAGTTCGCCAGAATTAACTGAGCCTTGGGACTACCTGTATGGTCGGCATGGGCTTGGACAAGGGTTTTGAGTTGCTGCGCCCCTGCCTCACTGACCACCCGTTGCACCTTGACAATTTCGGGGTTGACCTGAGTGGGGAAGCCGCCATCTTCATCGAGGAAGTACGCCAAGCCGCCCGTCATGCCCGCACCGACATTGCGCCCCACCTTGCCCAACACCACGATCGCGCCACCCGTCATATATTCGCAGCAGTGATCGCCTGCGCCTTCAATCACAGCTTGGGCTTTGGAGTTGCGAACAGCAAAGCGTTCTCCCACTTGACCATTCGCAAACAGGCTGCCGCCTGTGGCTCCATACAGGCAGGTGTTGCCCGCAATGACGTTGACAGATGGGTCGTAGGTTGCTTCAGCTAAGGGTTTGATGGCAATGATGCCGTCGCACATGCCTTTGCCCACGTAGTCGTTGGCTTCGCCTTCTAGGTTAAGCGTCATGCCAGCCAGGATAAAAGCGCCAAAGCTTTGCCCCATGCTGCCTTTAAAGTTGAAGGTAAGATTTCCTTCAAAGCCTTTGTCGCCATACTGTTTGGCGATCGCCCCTGAAACCCGTGTGCCCACCGAGCGATCGGTATTGACCACGGCGTAGGTTTTCGACACCTCGCCCTGATTTTGAATCGCCGCTAGAATTTCTGGATCACTGAGCAATTCATCATCCAACACCACGCCATTGCTGTGGGCGGCTTCATGCTCTAACCAGCTCCGATCGGTGCGGGTATCGGGTAATTGGGTCAGACAATCGAGGTTGAGCGCCTGAGTTTTGGTTAAAGTCACGCCTTCGCGCACCTTCAACAAGTCGGCTCGACCCATGATTTCAGGCAGCGATCGGTAGCCCAGCCTTGCCAAGAGCGATCGCACCTCTTCCGCCACAAAGTAAAAGAAGTTAACCACATGGGCAGGCGTTCCGGTAAACCGCTGGCGCAACTTTTCTTGCTGGGTCGCAACACCCACCGGACAATTGTTGGTATGACAAATTCGTGCCATAATACAGCCCTCGGCAATCATTGAAACCGAGCCAAACCCATATTCTTCAGCCCCCATCAACGCCGCCATAACCACATCCCAGCCCGTCTTCATACCGCCATCGGCTCGCAACAAGACGCGGCTGCGCAAATGATTTTCCATCAGCACCCGATGCACTTCCGTCACACCCAACTCCCAAGGCACCCCTGCATGCTTAATCGAGCTGAGGGGCGATGCGCCCGTGCCACCGTCGTGTCCCGAGATTTGGATAATGTCGGCGTTCGCCTTGGCAACCCCAGCCGCGACGGTGCCAATGCCGATTTCTGCCACCAATTTCACTGACACTTTTGCTGTCGGATTAATTTGGTGGAGGTCAAAAATCAACTGCGCCATGTCTTCAATGGAGTAGATGTCGTGGTGGGCGGGGGCGAAATGAGAGAAACGCCCGGCTTCGATCGCCGCAACATGGCGATGTAAGGAGTGACTTTGCTGCCTGGAAGTTGTCCGCCTTCGCCCGGTTTTGCCCCTTGAGACACTTTAATTTCGAGCTGTTGACCGCTCATCAGGTATTCTGGCGTGACCCCGAAGCGTCCCGAGGCAACTTGCTTGATGGCAGAACTCGCAGTGTCGCCGTTGCGTAAGCCTTTGAGGTGAGGAAACCGTGGAGAAATTCCGGTTTCATCGACATCATCAAAGCCTTTGAACCGCAGAGGGTCTTCGCCGCCTTCCCCAGAATTGGACTTGCCACCCAAGCGATTCATGGCGATCGCCAACGTCTCATGCGCCTCCCGAGAAAGCGAGCCTAACGACATGGCTCCGGTGCAGAAGCGTTTGACAATTTCCTCTACAGGTTCTACCGATTCGAGGGGAATGGAAGGGCGATCGCCCTTGAAATCTAGCAAATCTCGCAGTGCCGTGATCGGACGATTGGCAATGAGCGTTTGGTAAAGCTGATAATGGTCGTGGCTTTTCTCGCCCACGGCTTTGTGCAACGCCTTCGACATTTCGGGGTTATTCATGTGATATTCTCCCCCCGGCTTGTAATTAAAGAACCCTAGGTTCTCTAGCTTTTTGCCTGTTAGCGTGGGGAAGGCGCGGCTGTGAATGGCAACAATTTCCTGCGCCAAGTCTGCCACTGTTAATCCGCCCAAGCGTGAAACCGTCCCAGCAAAGCCCAGTTGCAGCAGCTCTGAACCAATGCCGATCGCCTCAAAAATCTGCGCTCCGTGATAGCTCGACAGCAGCGAAATGCCCATCTTCGAGAGCACCTTCAGCAATCCTCCATCGATCGCCTTGCGGTAGTTAGACTGAGCCCCCGTGAGGCTAGTCGAAATTTTCCCTTGCTCAATCATTTTTTGGGTCTTGGTTGAAGCCCACCAATGCCGAACCGTTTCCCAAGCCAGGTAAGGGCAAATGGCGCTGGCTCCATAGCCAATTAAACAAGCGAAGTGATGGGTGCTCCAACACTGTGCTGTGTCGATGACAATGGAGGCTTTCATCCGCAGCCCTTGACGGATCAGGTGGTGATGAACTGCGCCAACAGCTAAGAGGGGCGGAATATAGCTACAGTCTGAGCTGAGGCTCGTGGGTTCGCCGCTGGGGTTGAGGCGATCGCTCAAAATCAAAATTTCTTGTCCCGCTCGGACTGCGGCGGTTGCTTGCTGACAAAGTTCTGCCACTGCGCGTTGCAGCCCACTCGGACCCTCTGCAATTTTGAACAGTGTGGAAAGATTGGCGATCGCAAATTCCGACTGCCGAACCTGGTTCAGCTCCCCATCATTCAACACGGGCGAATCCAGCTTCATCAAATGGGCAAACTCCGATTTGGTCGTCTCCAGCAAATTCCCTCGCCCGCCCAGTTGGCTGGTCAAAGACATGACTAAGGTTTCTCGCAGCGGATCGATCGCCGGGTTTGTCACCTGGGCAAACCGCTGCTTAAAGTAGTCGTACAGCAAATGGGGCTTGCTCGAAAGCACGGCTAAAGGAATATCATCGCCCATGCAAAAAGTCGGCTCTTTCCCCTGCGCCGCCATGTCTTCAATCACCATTCCACATCTTCGGTGGTGTAGCCAAAGGCAGTTTGTTGCCGCAGCAGCGTCTCTGCGTCCAGTTGGGGAGCATCGAGAAAGGCTGATTTGCAATCTTGACGGGTGCTGAGCCACTGCCGATACGGGTGAGCGCTGGCAACCTGTTGTTTGAGCTGCCAGTTTTTGAGAAGGGTGTGATTCTCTAGATCTACGGCGATCGCCTGACCCGGTCCCAACCGTCCCTTTTCCACAATGTCAGCCTCCGGCAAATCCACCACTCCGGCTTCAGAAGACACCAGCACAAACCCGTCTTTGGTAATGCTGTAGCGCGCCGGACGTAAGCCGTTGCGGTCTAGCGTTGCCCCCACCGTTTTACCATCACTAAAGACCACTAGGGCAGGACCATCCCAAGGCTCTTGAATGCCACTGTAATACTCGTAGAAATCAGTGATTTCAGGATAGTTTGCTAAGTCAGGCTGATTTTTGTACGCCTCTGGAATCAAAATCATCAGCGCTTCTAAGGGGCTACGCCCCGTTCTGACCAGCAAATCCATCACGTTGTCGAGGTTGGCAGAGTCACTGCTGTCCATTTTGACAATGGGCTTGAGATCGGCAAGGCGATCGCCCCAAATGGAGTGTTCTAAATCTGCTTCCCGCGCCACCATCCAGTTGATGTTGCCCACCAGGGTATTAATTTCGCCATTGTGTGCCACCAACCGCATCGGGTGCGCCAACGGCCACTTAGGCAACGTGTTTGTGCTAAAGCGGCGATGATAAACTGCAAAATACTTTGGTAAGCCGGATCGCGCAGATCGTCATAAAACGCTGCCAAGACTGCCGATCGCACCATGCCTTTGTAAACCACCGTGCGGCAAGAAAACGAGCAAACGTAAAAATCTCGAAGCTGAGGATGCGCCCTTTCTAGCGGAGCCAATGCCGTCAAGGTTCGTTTCCGCACCAAGTAAAGAAGGCGATCGAGATCATCGCCCTGGGCATCGGTTGACTGCACCATCAACTGCTCGATTTGAGGCTGATATTCCCGAGCCTGCACACCTAATACTTCAGAATTAACCGGCACAACGCGCCAACCCAAAACCTTCAACCCACTGGTTTGGCAAACTTGCTCCACTACCTCACGGGCGATCGTGGCTGCAACCGTTTCGGCAGGCAAGAAAAACATCCCCAGCCCCATCTGTTCAGGCGGTTCGGTCACGCCCTTCGCTTCCAGCCAAGGAGCCAACATCTCCCAAGGAATCGCCGTCATCACCCCTGCGCCATCACCCGAATCTTGGTCAGCACAACAGCCTCCCCGATGCTCCATACAGCTCAACGCAGCCAGCGCTTGAACAATCAGAGCATGACTCTTACGCCCATACTGGTCGGCAATGAAGCCTACTCCACAGGCATCTCGTTCCTCCACCAACCAACGCTGCCCCGCATATCCTGCCCCTGATTCCTGATTGCTTCGCTTATCTTGACTCACGCTACTTACGACCCCTCTGAAATAATTAAAGGTGATTAGACTCAAACCGCTGTGAAGTGCGCCCACACAAGAAAATCAATTTTCTGTCACAGATGGAGACAGCATCTTAATCAAGATTAAATCTCCTTGGCAATCCCTAAGGCAATCCCTGATCTGTCCTGGAATCGTCCTGGCATGGGTTGCGCTTCTCCAAGGCTCTTTGCAATTTTTTAGACCCCGACCCTAAGAGTTTGAAAAGTATAGATTGTGATCCGAACCGCCCCCCCAAATTCCCCATTCTGGGGAACTTTTGAGCCAATTCTGTTTCAAAGTCCCCCAGAATGGGGAATTTAGGGGGCGAGTGGAAAGCGCTTTGACACTTTCAAACATCCCTAAGACTTCTACCCTAAGGCTTCTATTGTAACGGGACTGTAAAGACCATTGTTAAAAACTATTGTTTAGGGATTGCAAAGACAAAAGAGTGACCTTTAATACTAATGCTGGTCTGAATTCTGCCTGCATGAGAGCAGGACACCTTAATTAAGGGTCTGATTGAGCACATCTATCCATCTCAGCTAACCAATCCCAATAAAAAGAGTAAGCAAGTTCCGGAGGATGTGTCGAACGAAACGCACCCAACAGAGGGTTACTCCCGATCGTAGCTTAGCGATCGACTCCGCATAGACAGGCTGGTCTCAATCAGATGTGAAGGATTCGAGGTGCCCATCAGAGACTCCAGATCAGCAACTCAAGGAATGTGAAAAGTTGACTGCTCCCCGGCATAAATGCACAGGGATTCTAAAAGGCTGTTACGAAGCAGGCTGAAGCCGTGCTTCTCCACCTTTCTTCCTGCTTCGTTGACTCTTAACTAGACTGTTACCAGTCCCCGTCA
>JAAUPA010000304.1 GCA_012034615.1 Leptolyngbyaceae cyanobacterium CSU_1_4
ACATAAGCATCCACCCTCCACCCATTCACCCCTCCACCCCTCCACCCATTCACCCCTCCACCCAAAGCCAACCCCGCCTCTACCTACCCGGAGTACCCTCTGCTAAGAGTTGTTTCATCCGTTGAGCTAGTAAATCTAGTCCAGAGTCTTTTGCAAAAAAGCCGTCTGCCTCGGGACACATTTTTTTACTATTAACCTCTAACTCATACTTATTCATATAAGCCGTAACCAGAATAATAATAGGAGGAAACGGAAGACGCTTGAGCCGCGCAATGATTTCAACACCATCTAGCTCGGGTTCATGTCGAGCCGTGGGCAGTACAAAGTCAATCAGCAAAACATCATACTGACTTAAATTATCAAACTCGTATAAAAAACTAGACACCGACTTATGAATGGTGATGTCATAGTCCTGTTTTAGAAAGCGTTGAACCACTAAACACCAGTGATGATCATCGTCTAATATGGCGAGTTTGTACATTTCTTGCTAGCTGCTCCTTTGACCCAGTTGAGTGATCACATCAAGTAACGCCGCATAGTCAGTAATAGGTTTTGTATAACAGCAATCTGCATGAGATTGGTTGAGTAGGAGACTTTGTTCACTCATCATAGTATAGGCAGTGATGACAATAATAGGAATTTGCTGCCAACGGGTCTTAAGGAGATAGGACAGCCGAGTCCCGTCCATCTTTTGCCCCTGCCAGCGCACTCCTGGCAAATTAATGTCCATCAGCACTAACTCTACGGCTCCTATTTCACATTGATGAAAAATTTCTTCTGGCTCTACTGTAATCAAAACCTGATGTCCTCCCAGCCGCTCAATCAGTTTTGCCGTTGTCTGGGCTAAGGGCTGGTTATCTTCCACCAATAGAATTTTCAAAGCGCCCTCCATCTGGCTGACTTAGCGGCAATGTGAACGTAATAGTGGTTCCTAGGTTCAGTCCGGGGCTATGAAGCCAAATTTTCCCGCCCATTACTTCCACCAGCCTTTTGCAGATTGTTAGCCCCAAACCGCTGCCGCCGTAGGTTTGTTGAATTGAGCCATCGGCTTGCATGAAGGGATCAAATAACTGCTCTTGGTTATTTGTTTCGATGCCGATGCCGGTGTCGGTGATGGAGATTTCAGCCATTGTTCCTGTTTTGTCTGGGATGGCTCGTACTGTAACTTGACCTTGCCGCGTGAACTTGAGGGCGTTATCCAGCAGGTTTGTCATGACCTGACGAATTTTAACTCTGTCGGCAAAGACCCGTTCAACCTCAGAGTGTAGGATCAGCGAGATTCCTTTTAGCCGACTATGAGCATTAACCAGAAAACATTGGTCTTGCAAAAGCTGGGTGAGTAAGACTGTTTCTTGCTCTGCAATCATTTGCCCTTCTTCAATTTTGGCAATGTCTAGCACGTTATTAATGATGGTGACTAGATCTTCGGTCGATTGACAAGCACCCTCAATGTATTCGTGCAACTCTTCTTCATTTTCATAGAGTTGATCTTTCAACAGCTTGAGATAGTTCAAAGTGGAAGCTAGGGGCGTTCGCAGTTCGTGGTTGGTGGAGGTGAGGAAACTGCTTTTGAGCCGACTGACTTCTTCGGCGGTGGCTCGGGCTTGAGAAAGCATTTGATTGTGCGTTTCTAGAACTAGACGCTGCTGTCGTTCCTGTTGATAGAGCCGATCTTGGGCGATCGCCAAGGACAGATGAATGTTCAAAGCTTGAATGAGTTCGACTTCTTCTAGGCTCCAGGGATGAGCTTGGTTGCGTTTGAGCGCCTGCCATTTGTTCATCGATTGTCGAGGTCGCTGTTGGCGATCGTCGGTTTCTTCATAGCCTGGCCAAAGAGCTTCGGTGTTAATTTGATCTCGGAAAAATGTCAAATATCCTAAAAACTGTTCGCCATAGCAGAGGGGCTGAATAATCAAACCTCGAATTGAGGCAAACTGTTCAATCATTTCGTGGAGACGGGGTTCTTGCTGAAGATCGACCACCACTCGGAGGGCAGTGTCTGGAGGCAAGGAAACCGGGTCGAGCCAATCGGGTGAGACTGGATATGAGGCAGAGGCGATTTGCGTGGCTTGCCAGACGGGGTGTTCTTCTAACAAGGAAGGGTTGAGGTTTGCTGAATTGGGCTGGTTGCCGTAGGTGTAAAGATAGGTGGGCAAACTGCCATCCGCAGAGGTGAGATAGAGCCGCCCGCCAGAACTGCCCGATACTTTGACGGCTTGTTCTAGAACGGTGGTCAGGATTTGTTCGGGGCGATTGGGCAAATGCAAAAGGGCAGTCATTTGATTAATGATGGCTTCTCGCTGCGATCGCCCTTGCACTTGGCTCAATAAACTGGCATGGGCGATCGCTAAGCAACCTGGTCAGCCAAAATTTGCACGATCTCTAAATCTTCCTCGTCAATTTTTCGCGGCTCAGCATGATGGGAAATTAATAATCCCCAGAGTTCTTGTTGATGCAAAATGGGCACAACCAGAGACGACTGCACGCCCATTTCTGTGAGGTATTGAATGTGGCAAGGGTCTACCGGACGACTGATGGTTTCTTCGAGCGGTTTCTCTAATACGTCTGCCAACGTTAAGTCGGCGATCGTGGGTTGGGGTTGGGTAAGCGAGTTGAAAATAATGCGCTGTTCCCCCACGTTCACGATCGATCGGGTTCGCGCCTTGACAAATAAAGCACGGGCTTGGAGGGGAATATCGTCGGCTGGATAGTGCAGCCCTAGGAGGGAAGGGAGGCGATTTCTGGCGCTAGATTCGGCAATGACTTGTCCATGTCCATCGGGATCGAAACGATAAACTTTGGTGCGATCGGTTTGCAAAAAAGCTCGTAGTTCGATCACGGTTGCGTTTAGAATTTCTTGAAGATCTAGCGATCGCCGGATGCGATTGGTCATCCGGGCAAGTAAGGCTGCCTTGCGATTAGATAAGAAGTTGTCCTCTGGCATTCTAAAATCTCAGATCAAATGATTGGGTGGGAGTAGAAGAAAGCGTTACTAAACTTTAAACTGCTTCTCAACTAGGCTAGCAGCGATCGTCACTAACTGCACGGGGTCTAAGGGTTTGGTGACATGGCTCTGAAATCCTGCCTGAAGAATGTGGTGCTGATCGGTTTCGGTCGCGTAGGCGGTCAGGGCGATCGCTGGAATTTGCGCATTCTGTTCAAAGCTGAGCAACCGCAGTTGACGAATTAACAGATAGCCGTCCATTTCGGGCATTCCAATATCGCTCACCAACAGATCAAATTTTCGTTGAGAAAAAAGTTTCAGCGCTTCGATCGCCGATTCTACACTCATAACCGTGGCTCCAGCATCTTCCAGCACATAAGCCGCCAGCGTCCGAGAATCAACCTCATCGTCTACCACCAAGATTTCCATTCCCCTAAGACCTGAAGCCGCGATCGGTACAAAAGCCGGACAGGCTGCTGGGTTTGTCGCCCCCACTGGTAGCCGCACCCCAAAGGTCGCCCCTTGTCCTTCCCCCAAACTGTCGGCTTCCACCGTGCCGCCGTGTAGTTCCACAATTTGACGCACGATCGCCAAACCCAGCCCCAACCCACCAAACTGCCGAGTCGTCGCCCCATCTGCTTGCCGAAAGTAGTCAAACACCAATGGCAAAAATTCAGCGCTAATACCTTTGCCCGTATCTTGAACCTGGATCTGAACCTGATTGTCTACCTGAGCTAATCGAATTTCTACTCGCCCCCCTTGCGGAGTAAATTTTATGGCATTCGAGAGTAAATTCCACAGAACTTGCTGGAGCCGAGTCACATCCCCTGCCACCTTGCCCACACCAGGTTCAATCGTGGTCTGTAGCTCAATTCGTTTGGCATCCGCTGCTAATCGAACGGTTTCTTGTGCCATGGAGACAACGTATCTTAAGTCAACTGAGTTAATATTTAGGGCTAATTTACCCTGAAGAATGCGAGAGATATCTAGCAAGTCTTCAATCAGTTGGGCTTGGAGATGGGCGTTCCGCTCGATCGTGGCTAAAGCTTCATCCGCTTTTTTAGAGTTTAATAATCCTTTTTTCAAAAGTTTTGTCCATCCCAAAATAGGATTCAGCGGCGTTCGTAACTCGTGAGACAGCACTGCCAAAAATTGGTCTTTAATCCGGTTTGCAGTTTCGGCAGCTTGACGCGCTGATTGTTCACGCTCTAGCAACTGCTCTCGTTCGGCTTCTGCTTGTTTGTGTTCAGTAATGTCTACGGCGGCTCCGTAAATCACCTGTTCTTCGGGGTACGATCGGGCATTCCACAATAACCACCGATAAGAGCCGTCTTTGTGCCGATATCGGTTTTCAAAGGTATGGGTTTCCTTGTCAGAGAACACACTCGTTGCCTCTGCCACCGATGTCTGAATATCATCAGGATGAACAAACTCAGTCCAGAAGCCAGAAGTCATTTCAGTGGGTGTCCAGCCTAGGGTTTGTTCAAAGGTGGGGCTTACCCAATGAAAATATCCGTTGATACCCGTAATAACTTGTAAATCTGTGCCAACTGAGAGAAAGCGTTCCCGATCTTGCTCAATTTGTTTGCGATCGCTAATATCAATCGCGGTTCCCAAAATTTGTTGAGGAGTTCCATCTGGCGATCGTTGAAAGACCGTATCCTGGCTCCAAAACCATCGCCAATGACCCTGTTGATGCCTCATGCGATACTCAAAATTCAGGGTTTCAGTCGTTGGCGATGTTTGAAATTGCAATAAGTGTTGAGGCAATCGAGCAAAATCACTGGGGTGCATCACGGCAGCGGTAAAAGATGGCCCCATTTCGACCACCCATTCGGGACAATAGCCCAGCAATTCGCCCACTGAACGGTTGATATAAACATTGTGATGGTCATTCAGATCGTAGAGATAAAGACACTGCTGGAGTAGTATCAGCAATCCGCTGAACCCATTGCTGAGAGCCTGAGGGCGAACCGTCGATCGGACTATTGTCATT
>JAAUPA010000027.1 GCA_012034615.1 Leptolyngbyaceae cyanobacterium CSU_1_4
AAGTCCCCAGAATGGGGGGCAGTTCGCTGGGGGCTTGACCAGATTCAACAACTTGTGTGCATGAGGTAGCTCAACAGCAAAGGGAGCCAGATTTCTTGCCCGCTCTGCTGTTGAGCGAGGGTGAGGGCGAGGGCAGATTTTTGCTGTTCATCCCTTTTTTTAACAATGCTGTAAACATTAGGGGATGTTTTAAAAGTGTAGATTATGACCCGAACCGCTCCCTAAATCCCCCAATTTTAGGGGTCTTTGAAGCAGAATTGGCTCAAAAGACCCCCAAATTGGGGGTTGGGGGCAGGCGTAAAGCGCTTTGATACTTTTAAAACATCCTCTTAGAGTCTCAAAATTATTAGAGTCTCAAAATGTCAAAACAGTGCGGATGCCTTCGCCCTGATGCATGATATCGAAGGCATCATTGACTTGCTCAATCGGCATCACCTTAGTAATCAAATCATCAATGTTGATCTTTCCATCCATATACCAATCCACAATCTTAGGTACGTCTGTTCTGCCCTTTGCTCCGCCAAACGCCGAACCCTTCCAAACCCGACCGGTCACCAGTTGAAAGGGGCGCGTGCTAATTTCTTGCCCTGCACCTGCTACGCCAATAATGACGCTAACCCCCCAACCTTTGTGGCAACATTCCAGCGCTTGTCGCATTAGCTTAATGTTCCCAATGCACTCAAAACTGTAGTCTGCGCCGCCTTTGGTCAAATCTACTAAATAGGGAACCAGATCGCCTTCAACTTCGCTGGGATTGACAAAGTGAGTCATGCCTAGTTTTTCGGCAAGCGATCGCTTTTTAGGGTTCAGATCTACGCCAACAATCATATTTGCGCCCACCATCCGAGCGCCTTGAATCACATTCAACCCAATGCCACCCAACCCAAACACGATCACATTTGCCCCCGGCTCGACTTTCGCCGTGTTGATCACTGCTCCGATGCCTGTAGTCACGCCACAACCGATGTAACAAACTTTCTCAAAGGGAGCATCTTCCCGAATCTTGGCTAAAGCGATTTCAGGCAACACCGTATAGTGAGCAAAGGTTGAGGTGCCCATATAGTGATGAATCATGGTTTTCTCGATTGAGAAAGGACTGGAGCCATTAGGCTTACTCTTCTCTAATCGGCTCTCTAATCGATTTTCTAATCGGCTCTGCCAGGTAAAACGACTGGTGCCATCGGGCATGACTCCGCGTCCTTGCGTCGATCGGATTGCTTGACAAAGATTGGTTTTGCCGCTGAGACAATATTCGCAGTTACGGCATTCGGGCGTGTAGAGAGGAATGACATGATCGCCGGGTTTAAGCGACTTTACACCTGTCCCAACTTCCACCACCACGCCCGCTCCTTCGTGCCCCAAAATGGTAGGGAATAAACCTTCTGGATCAGCCCCTGACAGCGTATAGGCATCGGTGTGGCATACGCCTGTCGCCTTAATTTCTACTAAAACTTCGCCTTCTTTAGGAGGGTCGAGATGAACGGTTTCAATCGTGAGCGGCTTGCCAGCTTCAAAAGCAACGGCGGCTTTAACATCCATAACTGAGCTCCAATATTTTTTTAGCAAACAGCCCCATAAAACAGACTGTTTCCAAGGCTTCTGGAAAGCAATATGCCATATTTATGCCTAATTTGCTGATTCATGTTCGGTTTTAGAGAATGTTTGAAAAGTCTAAATTGATCTGAATTAAACGGTAGCGGTAGGGCGTTTGCCCTGTCCAGCGCTTGAAGGCACGGTGGAAGGCACTGGGTTCTGAGAAGCCTAAGAGAAATGCGAGGTCATGGATAGAGGTGGTTGGGATTTTTAATTGGTTCAGGGCAATCTCTTTGCGAGTTTCATCTAAAAGCTTTTGGTAAGAGGTGTTTTCGGTTTGTAATTCTCGCTGAAGCTGTCGCACACTGAGCATGAGGCTGTGGGCGATCGCCTCAATAGGGGGCACTTCTCCCTGGAGTTGCTGGTCGATCGCTGCTATCACTTTTTGGCGGTAGCTTTGGGGGTGCGTTTGGGCGCTGAGCATAGTGTTGGCATGGAGTTCAAACACTGAGAGCAGGTTTGTATTTGCCGATCGCACCGACCAGTTCAGGCAGGTTTCAGGAAAAATGATGCGGTTGATGGGCTGGGAAAACTGTACGGTGGTCTGAAAAATGCGCTCATGCTCTGAGTCATCTGCGGG
The DNA here is from genome assembly GCA_012034615.1 of Leptolyngbyaceae cyanobacterium CSU_1_4. GTDB lineage: Bacteria > Cyanobacteriota > Cyanobacteriia > Elainellales > Elainellaceae > Timaviella. Next base: position 2,174 of record JAAUPA010000027.1, read on the forward strand.
GCGAGGATGTTGAAACCAGATGGCATGGGCTTTTAGCCTGTTTCCAGTTAACTGTTGGGTGGCAGTGACCAACGCAGCAAAGGTGCTTTCGATCGGGTGGCGGGGTTCATCTTGCAAGTAGTTCTTGACGTTGCCCACAATGGCACAATCACAGTGAACCCAGCCTGCTGAGACGCAATGGCGAATGGCAATCCCTTGGCTAAATAGACGAGTGTATTGGGACAACTTTTCTAGCACTTGCCCATAGGTTTTGCAATTGAGCAAGACGTAACCGACAATGCCAATTGCTGCCAAGTCAAAGGCTTCTCCAATATGTAGCCCCAGATTAGGGTCGCCTGTTTGAGCGATCGCCTCCCACCACAGATGTTTGAGGACTTCTCCTGCAACTTGGCGATCGGGATCCTCTAGCCAAGCCGGATCAATGCGGGCAGCACAACACAAGTCATTAACAGCAACGCCTTGTGCAGTTGCGTATTGCACAATGTCGCGAACGATTGCAACGGAAAACGTAGCCTCTTGCATAGTTGAGTTTTTTCAGAGTGGCATGATCAAATTGGCATGATCAGATTGGCATGATCAGTCAATTCTTTGGCGCAATGCGTCAATTCATACCCTAGCAGAACGCCTTACTGTGGAACTGTCAAGCTAAAGCAGCGATCAGCCCTAGGAAGAAATGAAGAAAATGCCAAACTTAGAAACTACCCCAGAAACGGCAGACCTTGAAACCCTTGTCAATCCAGTTACAGGCGATCGCATGACCCTGTTACATCCCTCCCATCAAAGCCAAGGACAGTATGCCAAAATCCGCTTTGATTTGCCCCCCGGTGCAAAAGGCAGTCCTTTGCATTATCACACCGAAATGAATGAAACGTTTACGGTCTTGAGAGGATGTCTGGACATGGAAGTTGGACGGCAAGGCGATCGCCGTCCGTTGAGACCAGGAGAACGCCTGTATGTGCCAGCCGGAATGCATCACAGTTTTTGCAATTCTTCCGACGATTGGGTCACTTTTACCACCGAGAACCGTCCTGCTGCCGGGTTTGAGCAGTTTATTCGGGGACTGTATGGACTGGCGATCGAGGGCAAAGTTAACGCGGCAGGAATGCCGACCAACCTGCTGCAACTCGCTATCTTGTTAAAACTGTCCGATACGATTCCGGTCGGCGTTCCCCGACCGCTCTTCAAACTGCTGCTCAACTCACTGGTTTGGGTGGCTCAAGGGTTTAATGTCGAGGCATCGTTGCTCAAGTATTGGTCTCAACCTGGAAAGAGCCTGACCTGACCTGCTATTGGGCGATCGATACCGCATTTTTACTCGTTGCACTGAATCCTATTTCAACAGGAACTTCTCATGAACCGCTTACGTCTCGTTCGGATGACGGGCATTCTCTTCATTTTGCTGGTCATCTTGTCCAACATTCCATACATTTTGTTGATTCAAACCTTTGGGTATGACGATATTCTGCGGGAACCCGTGGAGGTCGTCTTGACGACTTTTCAGGCGGGAGGAACGCAATTAATTTTGACCTGGTTGGGGTTTGGGCTGTCGGCATTGCTATTTATTCCCGCCAGCCTGTTGTTGCACTCCGTCATAAGCTTGCCCCAGCAACACAGTCAGCCTGTTTATCTAGGAATAGCAACTTTGATGGGAGCGTTCTCTGGGTTGTTGCAAGCGATCGGGTTAATGCGCTGGGTGTTTGTTGTGCCTGTGCTAGCAACGCTCTACACCGATCCCTCTGCCAGCCCCACGACCCGAGAAGCGGTGAGCATTGTTTATCAGGCGGTGCATCAGTATGGGGGCGTTGTCCTGGGTGAGCATTTGGGGCAGACCTTGTTAGTGGGCTGGACGCTAGGACTGGGCTGGGCAATGCGATCGTCAGTGCTTTTCAAATCCTGGGTTGCTTGGTGGGGCTTGTTCACCACCCCATTACTGCTATTGGGACAAAGCGAACTGCTGGCAACGGTCATTCCCCCAATGCCTGTGCTAGAAACAACCCCAATTGGGTTTATTTTGTGGGAAGTTTGGTTGCTACTCGTGGGTATTTCGCTGCTGCAAATCTCCCACAAACGCCTGCTGCCCAAAGCCGAACCAATGTCCAACCCCGCAGCGAGTGAGCCATGAACCGTTTCCGTGCTTTTCTTGCCCATCAACTAGGGCTGCCATCCGGTTGGTTTGGACGGCTGCTCCTGCAATTGCTAAATCGCAACAATGCCACGATGAATGATCTCGTTTTGCAGGAACTTCTCGCTTGGCAAGAACTCCAGGGGCAGTACGGCGATATTTCCCAGGAGCAGCGCCAACCTATCCTGGAAATTGGGTTTGGTGGCGGTGATTTAATTGCCAAACTGGTGAAAGCCCTGCAATCTGCTCACATTGTTGGAGTCGATCGATCGCCCGATGCGATCGCCCTTGGTCAGCAGCGATTTCAACGGTTCATTCGGCAAGGAAAAGTAAAACTTCGGTTGGCAGACGCAGCATCTTTGCCTTTTCCATCTGGCACCTTCCATCAGATTTGCACGGTCAACACGCTCTATTTTTGGTCTGATGCGCCCCAGGTATTGCTTGAGTGCCACCGATCGCTAATTCAAGGCGGTAAGCTGGTGATTGGCTATGCGTCCAAAACTTATTTAGAACAACAAAAACTTTCCTGTCATGGGTTTGCAACTTATGAGGTAGCTGAAGTAGAAACTATGATGAGAACCGCTGGATTTACCTGTATTAAAACTGTTGTGGGGACGAGCGATCGCCCAAAGTTTTTTTGCACCTCTGGGGTGATACGGATTTGGGAAATAGCGGGGTGGATGGGGAGTGAGAGGGTGGAGGGGTAGAGGGGTGGAGGGGTAGAGGGGTAGAGGGTGGCGGGGTGGCTGTGATTGAGGGAAATGGTATTATGACTTTCTGAGTAAGCCCTCAACAAATAAAGCAGTAGCCGCTAAGAGCCACTGCTTTACAATCTATCCGGTTCTAATGCTATTCCAGCATTCGCTTATGCAGGCAGCAAAACTGTATCGATAATGTGAATAACGCCGTTATCAGCAGCAACATCAGGCGTTACAACGGTAGAACCGTTGACCTTAACACCGTTAGAAGCATCAATTTTGACATCTGAGCCTTCAACCGTTGTTGCCGATTCTAGCTTAACGACATCAGCCGCCATCACTTTGCCTGAGACCACATGATAGGTCAAAATTTGCTTGAGCTTAGGAAGATCTGCAAGCAATCCTTCAACTGTTCCGGCGGGAAGTTTAGCGAATGCTTCATCGGTAGGTGCGAACACGGTAAAAGGACCAGCGCCTTTGAGCGTTTCTACTAAACCAGCCGCTTTGATTGCAGTCACTAGGGTGCTAAAAGAACCAGCACTAACAGCGGTATCGATAATATCAGCCATGCGTTCACCTAGTTTGTTTTGCGTAGACGGCTACAATGTAACGTACTTTTAACAAAAAGTGTGACTCTTATTTTTTGCTCAATCATTCTGCAAAACTTTAGGTTCTAATTTAAGGCTGAATATATTGACAGCCCTGTCTCCTCATAGCTTTTGCCTGTTAGGCTGATGGGTAAAACGATCGCGCTTCAGTGAAAAAATTAGGTTTTCTGCGATCGCTTCAAGTTCTTAATGATGAGTTAATGCCGTCTTAAACTCTTGTTCTTTAAGGTAATGTGAGAATTATTTACCTGCAAGCTGATCTCTCCCTTTCATTCAGTTCAACTGTTCTCAAGATGAATTGTAGGAATCACTGAACTGTGATCAAAATTTTACACAGTTTAGTAAAAGCTATGAAATGAAAGCGGTCGCTTGCAGGGTATTTTAACCAGGTACAGTGAATTACGCCTCAATGATCAGCAGCAGTGCAATAGTTAACCCTGAATAATGTCGATCGCCCCTAAAGTCACGTTCGCTCTTCCCTGGTCGGTATTGTCGCCCAAAAACAAAAAGCTAGGTAAAGCGTAAGGGCTAGCGGGCAGCGGTGGATTGCTTGTTGCTGGGTCAAACTGGTAGGTTCGGAGCGCTCCTTTGAGAATGGAGGCATTATTGGCAAACAGTTCGTAGCCGTCGCCTTTAACTGCAAGTTTATAGTTAGTAAAAGTATTGGTGCTAAAGACAGCATTTTCAGATTCAGTGAAAGTGCTGGATTGGGCAAAAATGCGATCGCTCTTAAATCCTAATTCAATTCCTTTAGCATCTTCGCTATTGAGAATGAGGCTAAACCCTGCCCGGTTCGCGTTACTGATCTCTGAATTGACTGCCAGCTTGAATGAGAGGATGTAACCAGCAGCGCGATCGAGCATTGGAAAAGCTGGGTTAACTTTTGCAGATTTAAAGGTCAAAGGAAACACAGATGCAGCCGTAGCGGTGTAGTTACTGTAGCCTGCGTAGCCTTTGTTGAGATCTCCCGATGCTGTAAAATCTTCATCCGTTTTGAACGTTACGCCCGTTGCCCCTGGAGTTTGAACAACGAATTTGGCAGCGCTTGACAGGAATGGCGGATTGTTCAATGGGGCAGAAGGGAAGGGAATTTGGTTAAAGTCTAGCCAGCCTTGTGTTTTGGGCAATCCAGTACCATTAAATAGGAGTGTGGTTATTCCAGGAACAGGAACGGGGTTGGGAATTAGATTAGGAACAGGAGCCGGATTTGGATTCGGAACTGGGTTGAGAACTGAGTTTGTAACAGGACTGCTAATAGAAAAGTTATAGTTTGTTTTATTTTTGGGCGATCGCACCCGCAAATAATAATCACCCGGAGCCAAGGTTGCAGTCATAATTTGAGGAACGCCGACCTTACCTGAACGAGCAACACGAATTAGATGATTGCGGATATCTTTTTGTTTGAGATTATTGAAATCTATCTTGCCGATTTTTTTAAGGGCTTTGCGATTTTTTAAAGCAAACAATTCAGCCGCGATCGCCCCAGAAAAGTTCACGTTTAGCCCACTGCTGCTACCAACGCTGAAGGTATACAAATCATTGCGATCGCCTGAACCCACAAAATCTTTAAAGGTCAGCGTTTTTGCATCTAAGTTGCCCAGTTTTCTGGCATTTGCCAAGGTGTTACCTGCAAAGTCTTTCATTTTGTTCTGCCTGATAAATATTAGTAAGTTTTGGGTGGCTTTCTGGGTGCAGCCAAAATTCGAGCTGCCACTACGCCCCCAATAAATCCAAATAAGTGCCCCTGCCAGGAAATCCCTGGTTGTTGCGGTAGAACACCCCAAAGTAAGCTTCCATACAATAGCCCAACGGTGACCGACAGCGCCATAGAGCCAAAGTTGCGCTCAAAGTATCCTCGCGAGAGGAGAAACCCTAAGTAGCCAAAAATGATACCACTCGCACCAATATGGATGGAAAAGGAAGGCGCAATGAGCCAAGTCCCTAAGCCGCCAATGAATGCCGCGATCGCTGTCACGATCCAAAAGTCGCTCGTATGCCGCAACATCACTAGCCAGCCCAAGGTGAGAAAAGGCACCGTGTTGGCAATTAAATGGGGAAAGTTTCCATGCAAAAATGGCGCAAATAAAATTCCTCGCAGTCCAATCACCCTCCGAGGAATAATGCCGTAGATATCCAGGTTCGTAGCAGGAAGGTGATCGATGATTTCGATCGCCCACATTAAGGCAACTAAGCCGCCCAACGTCAAAAGCTGCATTTTCAGCTCGTTCGCCAAACCTTTCATTTCATTCCTGCTCATAGCTCTCCTGAGGTAACTATCGCTAATGTCGTTCAGTGGGATGACGCGACGACTAGCCCAATTCTAGCCAGGATTTTCTAGAGCCGACGGCTCAACCCGTATTGCGCATTCCGGCGGCAATGCCATTAATGGTCAGCAGAGCACCTCGGAGTAATTCGCCCCGGCTATAGCGAGAGCGGATGGCTCCAGAAGCAGCGTTGGTTTTGTGTTGGCGCAAACGCTTAATCAACGAGACTTGCAAAAACCCCAGGGGAACAATGGTGCCGTTCCGAAGCTGCACCGATCGCTGCAAGTCAGGGTCGCCATCCAACAGCCGTTTGTGTCCCGTGATGGCTAGCACCAGTTCGCGGGTGAGGTGAAACTCTTGGGCAATTTGGGCAAACACAGTTTCCAGGCGATCGCGATCTTCAGGGTGGCTCAGTTCATTAACATAATGATGAGCAATCTCCAGATCCACCTTCGAGAGCGTCATTTCGCACTTAGAAATTACCATCTTAAAGAAAGGCCATTTGTAGTAAAAATAGCGCAATAGCTTCAAGTTCTCTTCGGGGGCTTCGGTTAAAAAGCTCTGAATAGCAGTGCCCACTCCATACCAAGAAGGCAACAAAAACCGAGTTTGAGTCCAGCTAAACACCCACGGAATGGCGCGGAGGCTGGCGAGGTCTTTTTTGCCGCCGCGACGGGCAGGACGGGAGCTAATTTGGAGCTGACTAATTTCTTCAATGGGGGTGACTTGGTGGAAGAAATCAATAAAGTCGGGTTGTTCGTAAATCAGGTTGCGATAATGAGTGCGCGATCGCGTGGCAAGTTCTTCCATAATTTCGTGCCAGGGCTGAATATCATCAAACCCGTTGCGCAGTAGGCTGGCTTGCAACACCGCAGTCGTCACCGTTTCCAGGTTATACAACGCCAGTTCAGGCATATTATATTTCGATGCCAGCACCTCCCCCTGCTCCGTAATTTTAATCCGTCCGTCGATACTGCTTCCAGGTTGCGCCAGAATTGCGTCGTACGCCGGACCGCCGCCCCGCCCCACAGAGCCGCCGCGTCCATGAAAAATCCGCAAGGCAACCCCATACTGCTCCGCAATTTTCTGGAGAGCTTGCTGGGCTTTATGAATTTCCCAGTTGCTACTGAGGAATCCAGAGTCTTTGTTACTGTCAGAATATCCCAGCATGACTTCTTGAATGGGCTGCGAAGGTGGGTAGGGCGAATCTGGCTCACCGCTGTAGCCGCCCGACAACATAGCGCGATAGAAGGGTAGCTCAAAAATTTCCTTCATAACCGAGGGAGCGCGCTGCAAATCTTCAACGGTTTCAAATAAAGGAACCACATTGAGGCTGCCCGAACTGGTTGCCGGGTCGTACAGTCCTGACTCTTTGGCTAACAGCAACACCTCCAGCATATCGCTGGCACTGTGGCTCATGCTGATGACATAGGTTTGGCAAATCGCCGAACCAAATTCCTGTTGCAGCCGGCGTACCATGCGGAAGGTTCGGATGGTTTCGACGGTTTTTTCGGAAAAGGGGAGTTCGCCCGGAATGAGAGGGCGGCGGGTTTGCAGTTCGGTGCAGAGCCAAACGAGGCGTTGTTCTTCTGAGAGGTTGTTGTAGGAGCGGGGCAGAATTTGCAAATAGTCGGCAATTTCGCTGAGGGCATCGGAGTGGCGCGAACTTTCTTGGCGCACGTCGAGATAGGCCAAGTTGAACCCGTAGACTTCGACCTGGCAGATCAGGTTTTCTAGCTCTCGGCATTGCAGTCCTGTTTCGCGGAGATTGCGGTGGATGAGGTCTAGCTCGGCTAAAAGATCGGCACCCGATCCGTAGGTAGTGGCGGGGTTGATTTCGGGAATTTCGGTGTGGAAGCAGTCGCCGTTGTAAAGTTGAATGCTGCGATCGCGCGTATTTTCTAGCCGCTTTTGAATATATGCCAGCTTTAACCGATAAGGCTCTTGCCGATAGCGAATTGCCAAGCTTTCATACACCTCTGGAAGCTGCATTTGGTCTTGCTCCAACGATTCCAGCAGCTCTGGCAAAACATCGCTCCAGTGCAAGCTCAGGCTGAGCAAATTGGTTAAATATCCCATGGAGCCAATGTACTTGCCCAACACCAAGTTGCGCTGATAGCCTGCGGTTTTCCAGGTAATTTCGGGTGTAACAGACGGGTTGCCATCGCGGTCAGAACCCACCCACGAGCCAAATTTGCAGAAGTTTTGGCTGGGGGGGCGCAGGCTGGGAAAGGTGGCAGAGAGCGATCGACAAAAGCGGTGATAGAGCTGGGGGATCGCGTCAAACAGAACTTCTTGGAAATAGTGGAGGGTATAGTCCACTTCATCTAACACGGTAGGCTTGAACTGGTGCAGCTCATCAGTGCGCCACCACAGGCGAATTTCTTCGGTTAATTGCTCCCGCAGCTCATTGGCTTCCCAAGATGCCGAATGCCCCATCGTTTGCATTCCTTCTTCTGCCTGGTCAAGCTGGCGCAAAATTTTGGCAATGCGGCGCTGCTTGTCGCGAATGGTGTGGCGGACAATTTCGGTGGGGTGTGCTGTAAACACGAGGCGCACGTCGAGATTGTCGATGAGTTGCTGAATTTGGCGAGGCGGCACATTCAGCCGCAGCAGCTTAGGGAAAAGGGTTTGCAGCGTTCCAGCTTCTCGCCAACTGGTGGTATCTTGCATAGTTTTTTCCAGCATGTCGGCTTGCAGCGCGCCCTGACACTCTTCAGGATCGCCAATGTATTTAATGGGATTGGAGGCAAAAAACGAGGTGCTTTTACCGTGATCATTCGCTTGCTGCTCGTAGGTGGCGCGATATTGCTGCTGTTGTCCGCGTTGTTCGTAGTGTTGTTCGACAATGTTAATGAGCTGAAAATAGAGGGCGAAGGCGCGGGCGGCGCGAATGGCTTCGTTGAGGTCGAGGTTTTCGACAACTTTGAGCGCTTCTGACCCGATCGCCTCTGGCACCTGTCCTTCGGGGGAACAGAGCGATCGCAATTGCCGCAATAAATCTACAAGCTCTTGCCCGCACTCCTGCTGTAACACCGACTGCCACAGGTCTTCCACAATTTTGAGGCGATGGCGCAGAAAAAGCTCAGCGGCTGAAGCAATTTCTACATTTAGGTTGTGGGGATCTAGGGGCTCTGTCACGGTGCCAATCCGAAAAGCATCATCAGAAGAGTGAAGGGTAGAACTCATGGGGTCGCCTATGATAGTTATCCGGGCAGTGTGATAATTTTATGGTCTTTGGGAGTCAAAAAAATAGTGGGGTGGGCGCTGTCTGACTAGACTCTGACTGGAGGTTTACAGGAGAAAGCAAAGATGGAGAACGACTTAAAAATCTTTGCTTACTCCTACAGCGATCCCCTGATTAGTGCTGCGCCCGATGCCTCAATTTGGGGCTGGGAAATTGATAGAGTGTATCAGGATTTGGGGGGACGATTTCAGTTACAAAAGCTACTGCAAGATTGTCAGCAATACCCAGGAGCGTATTTGTTAGTTCGGCGGTTGGCAGAATTGGGCGAATCGGTGGCAGAGGTGGGCGATCGCCTTGCGGTGCTAGAGAGTTTAAGCATTCATTTAATTGCCATTGAGGAGTCAGTGGGCAGCCATGATCAACCGTTGCGGCGATCGGAATTACTCCAGGTTTTAAAGACTGTTCAGGACAGCCAGCGCAGTCAACGGTTGCAACAAGGACATGCCCGCAACCGAGTTAAGGCTTTGCCGCCACCCGGCAAAGCGCCCTATGGTTATCGGCGGGGCAAGGATCGCTACACGCTCGATCGCAGCACGGCTCCAGTCGTTAAAGAGTTTTTTGATCATTTTTTGCTCTATGGCTCACTTCGAGGCAGCGTTCGGTATTTGCAAAAGAAATATAGCAAGAAAATTTCAGCCTCAACTGGGCAACGCTGGCTCACTAGTCCGGTTTATCGAGGAGACTTGGCTTACCAGAATGGTGAGGTGGTGCTCGATACTCACACTGCAATTCTATCGCGGGATGAGGCAGCGCAGATCGATCGGCTGCTGCGGCGCAATCGGCAACTGTCGCCCCGGGCTGCCAGCGCCCCCCGATCGCTCTCTGGCTTAGTCACCTGTGGCACTTGCCAATCAGCCATGACCATTAGCCGAGTCGCATCTCGCAAAGCAGACTATCTTTATCTGCGTCCTACTGCTTGCCTCCGCCAGCCTAAATGTCAGGCGATCGCCTATGGAGAAGTGCTGGAACAAACGATTCAGCAAATTTGCCGAGATCTACCCGTGGCGGTGGTTCAGGTGCCAAGCTTTGAGGGCATCAAACCAGGGATCAGTGCGGAGATTGAAGCAAAGCAAGGAATTTTAGACCAGATCCCCGCATTGGTGACCCGTGGCATTTTGGATGATGAAACGGCAGCACTTCGGGCTTATAAGGTGCGGACAGAGATGGCGGCGTTGCAAGCCAGAGCCGCCCAGTTACCCCCCGAGAACCTGAAGGCGATCGCCCAGGTCGTCTCGTTGCCGCAATTCTGGCTAGACTTATCCGAGGCAGAGCGACGATTTTACTTTAGGGAATTTCTGCGGCAGATTCGGCTGATCCGAACCGAGGAAAATTGGAACATTCAACTCGTTTTTATTTTCTAAATAACCATCTTCACCTGCGCTAAAATTCTGTCGCAGGTGTCGCCCATCTTTTCCTGGCTAGAGGCAAATGATTCAAAAAATACTTAAAGAATTCAATAAAGAAAAACTCAAATTTCTGGTGCCCCTGGGTGCAGCGATCGCCCTCATCAGCGGCGGTGCTGCTCTGTGGTGGGTGGTTCGACAAAACACTCCTGTAGAAGGTCTGCCCATCGGGTCGGAAGTGTTGCCCCAAACCACAGCCATGACTCTAGCTTTTACCACAAACGAAGCTCAATGGCAGCAGCTTCAACAGTTTGGCAACCCAGAGACCCAGGCGGCTTTAGCAGAAAACTTTGCTCAATGGCGCGATCGCCACCTCACCGCCAACGGCTTGAGCTATGACCGCGACATCAAGCCCTGGGTGGGGCAAGAAGTAACGGTCGCCTTTTTGCCTCCCGTCTCCGACAATAACCAACCGGCTGCCCTTCAACCCTTCAACCCTAAAGGCTTAGTCGATACGCCCCCCGTCTTTATCTTGCCGATCGCCAATCCTGCCAAAGCTGAAGCATTGATGGCAACTCCCAAAACGGCTGGCGGACAAGAATGGGTAGAACGCGACTACAAAGGACAAAAAATCCGAGAAGTTCATGGCGAACAAGCACCCGCCTATGCTGCCACCGTCCTCAACAATCGCATTGTGGTCGTGTCATCCGATGCTAAAGCCATTGAGCAGGTCATTGATACCTTCAAAGGTAAACCGCCCCTATCGCGCATTTCAGAATATAACCAGTCGTTCAAGCAGCTCAAAACCGTTGCGCCTTTCCTGCGGATGTATGTCAATGTTCCTGCGGCTGAGCAAATGGCAATCAGTAATCCCGCCTGGCCTGTTCCACCCCAAACCCTCAGCTTGCTTCAGCACAATCAGGGCATGGTCAGCACCGTTAACTTGGGGCAAGAAGGCATGAAAATGCAAGGTTTGGCGTGGGTGGCTGCCAACAGCAAAGTCCGCTATCGAACCGACAACAAAGCCCAGCGAATGCCTAGCCTGTTGCCTGCTCAAACCGTGATGATGACTTCGGGAGGCAACCTGAAGCAGTTTTGGCAGGAGACGAGCCAGAAGAATGAAAAAAGTCCTGCCCCTCGCACCTTGGGCTATAGCACTAGCGCTGTGCAATCGGGGTTGGAAAATTTGACTGGCATGAATGTAGAAAAGGATTTTTTGCCTTGGATGGATGGAGAATTTGCCCTAGGCTTGATCAGCGCACCCGCCACCACAGAGCCTACTCCGACTGCTGGAATTATGCTGCTGATGCAGGTGAGCGATCGCCCTGCCGCTGAGCAAACGCTTAAAAAGCTCGATCAAGTCATGAAAGAGCGCTACCAGTTCCAAACCAGCCAGAGCGATGCAGGGGTGGTTCAATGGGTGTCTCAATTTACAGCGTTAAGTGCGACCCACGGCTGGCTAGATGGCAATGTGCTCTATCTGGCGATCGGACCGGGTGTCTCTAACCTGGTGGCACCGCCTGCCGGAAAGACCTTAGCCGAAGCCGACTTATTCCGCAAGGCAACAGTGACTAATTTACCTGCCAACAATGGTCATTTTTTCCTGAATGTGGAGCCGTTGGCAACTAACACAAACTTACCATTCCCCATTTTGCCAACTGAAAATCGGGCGCTTCTGAGGGCAATTCGGGCGATCGGGGTGACCTCTGCGGTGCAAGATGGGCGCACCTTTCGGTTTGACACCCAGGTTTTACTACAAAAATCACAATCTAGTGATATAGCGCCGCTACCCAGCCCCGAGGCAAGCCCCAGCCTTAGCCCGTCGCCTTAACTCTAAAAGCGCTTCATGGCGGTTTTGGGAAGAGGGGTGGAGGGGTGAAAGGGAAGTCGATTTTTAGGCTGCGAGGGGTGATTCGGTTTCGTTGTTGCAAATCTAGTATCCTGAGGAAGGTCTTTGTCGCGCAGGTTGGAGGATCGATTTGTGGATGATGCAGGTTTACCAAAAGTTCCTAAGCGCTTGTCGGAATACTCTGCCTCCCAGCATGATGACTTGCCTCAAGCATATCGAGAATCGCGCGATGAGCCTCGTAAGCCTAAAACCCCGTTGAAGTTTATTGGGTTGGCGATCGCTGCTTTTCTGTTAGTTACCCTCCCTTTTGTCTGGTTCAACCTGCGCCCTCAACCGATCGCCATTCGCTCCAATGCGACCGTTCAACCCTTGGGTCAAACTGCTAGAGGTGTTAGCTCACCTGCTGCCTCCCCCCTGGTTTCTCCCAGCAGTGTCAGCGCTTCTCCCGATCAAGTCTTAGGACATTATCGGTATGCTGAAGCGCCTTTGTCGGAGCTTGAGCCCGTGACTCCTGACATTAAAATGCATCAAAGCCGCGGCTCCTAAGATTCTGGCGATGGTGGAGGCAGCCCAGGCAGAGGGCGTTAACTTGGTGATTCTTTCGGGGTTTCGCTCGGTGGAAGAGCAGACGCATTTATTTTTTGATGTTAAAGCCGAACGGGGACAAAATACCGATACTCGCGCGGATGTCAGTGCGCCTCCGGGCTACAGCGAACACCACACGGGGTATTCTGCCGATATGGGCGATGCCAACGAACCGGAGACTCATTTGAGCCAAAGTTTTGACCAAACGGCTGCCTTTAAGTGGCTTCAACAAAATGCAGCTTACTATAGTTTTGAATTATCCTTTGCCAAAGGCAATCCCGAAAAGGTGAGCTACGAACCCTGGCATTGGCGTTATGTCGGCGATCGCAAAAGCCTAGAAATATTTTACAGAGCCAGAAAAAAGTGAACTCAGCCTCTCTCAACCTTGTCGCCCTGACGCTTTTTTCGTTAGTCATGATGAGCCTACTCGGGCCCATGCTGCACTTGTCGCCCACCGTTCCGGCGATCGCGACTTTCGCCATGCTCAGCTTGATGGCGATTGATACGTTTGGGTTGCAAGGACGATTTGGGGCGATCGTCATTGATGGCTTTGCCCGCCTGTCGCCAGAGCATCGGGCGCGGGTAATTCGCCATGAAGCGGGGCATTTTTTGGTGGCGCATTTGTCGGGTATTCCCGTTACGGGCTACACGTTGACGGCGTGGGAAGCCTTTCGCCAAGGGCAAAGCGGTCAGGGCGGCGTTAGCTTTGACACGCAAGAGTTGGAGCAAGAGCTGAAGCGAGGCATTTTATCGAATCAACTGATCGATCGCTACTGCACGGTTTGGATGGCAGGAACTGCTGCCGAAACCCTGTTTTATGGCAATGCGGAGGGCGGCGCAGACGATCGGCAAAAGTTTCGCACCCTGTGGTTCCAGCTTAAGCGCACTAATGCCGAAGGAGCGCTGAAAGAGAAAGGGGCAATTTTTCAGGCAAAGTCTTTAATTCAAGCTCAGATGCAGGCGTTTGAAGCTTTGGTCATCGCCATGGAGCAACGAGCGTCGGTTGAAGCCTGTTGTCGGGCGATCGAGGAGCAGCAGGCATCCCAGGCTTTGTAGTTTATCGCTGATCTAGGAGTGGAGGGGTGGAGGGGTGGATGAATTGCGGTGATTCAGGAGGGGGAGAGCAGGGGGGATAAGGATGGGGGATGGGAGAATTCAAAATTATCAATTCAAAATTCAAAACGAACAGCCTTTAATTTTGAATTGATAATTTTGAATTTTGAATTCGCTCGCCTGTTCGGCAATGCGTCAAAAAGCCCCCGTTGTCACTCTGGACAATGGGGCTTTTGATGGGTCTCTAAGTCTTAATAGATCTAGGTTTTAAGATCTAGAGGTTTTAAGGTCTAGAGGTTTTAAGACATGGATTGAATGATGTAGTCGAAATAAGGAGCCGCTTCTGCCGCATCTTCATCGGTTAGCAAGGCTAAAGAGGAAGCCTTGAGGCAACGGATGGACTCTACCATGCCAGGGACGGGAACGCCCAGAGAGTTGTACATTTCGCGCACACCCACTAGACCAATACTTTCGATCGGGTCTTTGTCGCCTGCCAAAATGCCATAGGTGACTAGGCGAAGATACCAGCCATAGTCGCGGAGACAAAGGGCTCGTTGGCGATCGCCGTAGGCATTTCCACCCGGAGCAATAAAGTCTGGACGCTTTTGCCAAAGCTGTTTGCTAGCAGCTTGAACAATTTTCTTTTCGTTATCGGCCAAGATGGCTGCAATGCGGGTTCGCTTTTCACCCGTTTTCAAAAAGGCTTGAATACTTTGCAACTCGCCACTGCTGGGGTAGCGAAGTTCTTCGTCGGCATTAAGAATGACTTGGCTAACTACACTCATAAATGGTTGGGATAATTATTGAGAGGGTCTGGCTAATGCTCCTATCTTACCGAGATTAGGGGACGGAAGGAAAGAGAAAATTCATCAAACTCCTAGAAACGGGGTATCAGGAATTTTCTGGTGAATGGATCAAACTGCCCTCACCTTCACCGCAAAACATTCACTAAGGTGGCTCAAGTGACTACGGTGACCGGGGTCGATGATGCTCTGGTTGATGGAAACACATAGTTTTCTATGACTGCGACAACTTCTATTGGACAGACCCAGTAATTAAAAAATGCTGGGTATTTTTTGGCTCATCTCCCTGAACCCGATAAAATAAAAGACGGTCCCTCTTTCATTCCTTCCCATGCTTTCTTCTCCCAAGCAATACCACATCACAACCTTCGGCTGCCAAATGAACAAAGCCGACTCCGAACGGATGGCGGGCATTTTAGAAGACATGGGTTTTCAGTGGTCGGAAGATCCCAATCAAGCCGATCTCATTCTCTATAACACTTGCACTATTCGAGACAATGCCGAGCAACGGGTTTATTCTCACCTCGGCAAACAGGCAAGGCGCAAACACGAAAAGCCCGACCTGACTTTGATTCTTGCTGGCTGCGTGGCGCAACAGGAAGGTGAAGCCCTACTGCGGCGAGTGCCCGAGCTCGATTTGGTGATGGGGCCGCAGCACGCCAACCGCTTGCAAGATTTGCTAGAGCAAGTATTTAGCGGCAATCAGGTGGTTGCGACCGAATCGGTTCATATTTTAGAAGACATTACCCAACCTCGTCGGGATAGCAGCATTACGGCTTGGGTGAATGTCATTTACGGTTGTAACGAACGCTGTACCTACTGTGTGGTGCCTAATGTCCGAGGCGTTGAGCAATCGCGAACTCCGGAGGCTATTCGGGCAGAAATAGAAGAATTGGGCAGGCAGGGTTTTAAAGAAATTACGCTGTTGGGACAAAACATTGATGCTTATGGTCGTGATTTGCCAGGGTCTACTGCCGAGGGTCGTCACCAGCATACGCTGACTGATTTGCTGCACTTTGTTCATGATGTCCCGGGCATTGAGCGCATTCGGTTTGCCACTAGCCACCCTCGGTACTTCACTGAGCGGTTGATTCGGGCGTGTGCTGAGTTGCCTAAGGTGTGCGAGCATTTCCATATTCCGTTTCAGTCGGGCGATAACGAAGTTTTGAAAGCAATGTCTCGTGGCTATACGCACGAAAAGTATCGGCGAATTATCGACTTGGTGCGGCATTATATGCCCGATGCTTCTATTAGTGCTGATGCGATCGCCGGGTTTCCTGGCGAAACCGAGGAGCAATTTGCTAATACGCTGAAGCTGATGGAAGACATTGAGTTTGACATGGTGAATACTGCCGCTTATTCGCCCCGTCCTGGCACTCCGGCGGCGCTGTGGGAAAACCAGTTAAGTGAAGAAGTGAAAAGCGATCGCCTCCAACGGCTCAACCATTTGGTCAACCTCTCAGCCGCCGAGCGATCGCAGCGCTACTTAGGGCGCACCGAAGAAATTTTAGTAGAAGCCCAAAACCCCAAATTTCCGACCCAAGTGATGGGCAGAACTCGAGGCAACCGTCTCACCTTTTGCGCTGGCGATATTCACGAGCTCCAAGGAAAAACCATTCGGGTTAATATTACCGAAGCCCGTCCCTTCAGCCTCACTGGGCAAATAATGGTTCCCCTCCCCTGCGGATAAATGCTACACTTTCGCCCATCTCGCCAAACTCTAGCTGCCAGAATCCCGTGATTGCAACACTGTTTATTCTGTTTCTAGGTTTAACGCCCTCCCTGCTTTCCCTGTGGCTCATGCGGCAAGCCGATGCCCGAGGGCAAGCCCGTCTTCGCCTCGCCCTGGATACCTTGACCACCCGGGGATGCCTTTACGACTACAGCCCGATCAGCACTATGTTGAAGGCATCGGCTATGTGATTGGCGACTTTACCTGTCGGTTCAATGCCCGCTCCAGTCAAATTCGCTGCGCCATCAATCCTTTCGGACCTTGCCAAGACTGTTCTCATTATCAGCAAAAGCCCCTAGAGGATTAGGCGGACAGGGCTGTCAGACTTCTCGCCTCATCCTTCTTTTTCCTCTATTTGGTCTGTCAAGAAATAGGGGGGAAGGAATTCAAAATTATCAATTCAAGATTCAAAATTATCAATTCAAAAGGAGCAGCCTTGAATTGATAATTTTGAATTCTAAATTTTGAATTTCGATCGCCTTTACCCCCACTAAAAATTGATAACCCCTCCTGTTCAACACGCTGCCTAGCGCCCCACAATTCGCATCCGCCGGGTGACTGCGGTCATGCCATCATTGCGGATGATGACTGCCGAAACCCAGCGATTTTCGGGCAGAAGCGGAGCACGTCCGATTTTAAACAGCCCGCCAGATGAGAGTAGCTCTAGGTTAATCGGAACGGCATTCAGATAGCCGCCAGCATTGATGGTTTCTTCCAACGCTGCGCCTAGAAGAAGGCGATCGCCCAAGGGCTCTGTGACAATAGCATCAAACGCATAGCTGCGCCCAATGGTAACCTGTTCTGGCAAGTTAACCTGCACGGTGGGCGGTGTTTGCCCCATGGTGACCTGGCTTTGCTCGGATAAAATTTCTTGCTGAACAATTTTCTCACCTTCAAATCGTTGCCGCGACGCAATGGTGGCAGTTAAATTAACAGGGCGATCGAGAGTCGTCTGAGTTCCCATAATAGTGGTCGTAGTTTCGACAATCAAAGCACTGCCCTCGGCTTTCCAAGAAGTGATCACCGTGTTGTAAACCATGCCGGGATAACGCTTCCAAAACTTTGATAATGCGTCTTGAAAAGTGCTGTAGGTCAGCCCATCAGAATTGGTAAATTGAGGCGCATAAAACGCCATCACAGCGGGCAAATTTCCTCCATTAGCCGCCGCATCAATTTGAGTGAGGGTCTGGCTCAGAACCGCAGGAGCCGGACGCACAGCCGGAGCCGCCGCCGGAGCTTGAGCCAGAGCTTGATCAGTCCAGCCCATCATCCCGAGGCTCAGGGGCGCAATGGCTAAAGCCCCCATCAGGGCATAGCTGGACCAGGAAGTAAAACGATAACGCATGGAAATTCGCTCAAAATGGGTGGAACAAGGTGACGCAAAAGAGCAACTTAGCCCTAATATGAATTGTGCTTCTTTGCCCCAAAAGTGGAACGAGCATTTGCAAATGATTCTAGGGTATCTTGATTCGTCTCCTAGTGAACAGTAGAAAGGTCTCAAATTCACCCCAATAGCCAGTGCAGGTAAAGTTATGTCGGTCGCTACCTCTGCAAAAAATCTCAGAAATGTTCAGAAGAACCGCCTTTACGTTTATTGATTGCAGCCAGCGGCACAGGCGGACATTTATTCCCAGCGATCGCCACTGCCGAGCAACTTCCCCAGGTTAAAATTGAATGGCTAGGGGTGCCCGATCGCCTTGAAACCCAGCTTGTGCCCACCACCTATCCGCTTCACACCATTGAGGTGGGCGGCTTTCAGCAAAAATTTGGATTAGGCACTCTGCGCATTTTTGCCAAGCTGTTGCTGTCGGTGCTACGAGTCCGTAAATTACTTAAAAAAGGCAAGTTTCAAGCCGTGCTAACGACAGGCGGCTACATTGCTGCACCCGCTATTTTGGCAGCGCGTTCTCTCGGTTTGCCGGTGGTGCTGCACGAGTCCAATGCGCTACCGGGCAAGGTAACGCGGTGGCTCAGCCCCCTCTGTACGCGCGTGGCGATCGGCTTTGAAGCCGCAGCGCAGTACTTGCCCCGCGCCCAAACAGTTTACGTCGGTACGCCGGTTCGAGCCCAGTTCCGCACCCCGTCATCCCTAGGGTTAGCCATTCCCCCAGAGGCTCCTTTAATTGTGGTGGTGGGCGGCAGTCAGGGAGCCGTCAGCCTGAATCAAATGGTACGGCAGTGCGCTCCCAGTTGGATCGATGCCGGAGCCTGGATTGTTCATCTCACCGGAGAAAGTGATCCGGAAGCCAACCGCTTTAGCCATCCTCATTATTTTGGGCTACCGTTTTACAACAACATGGCAGCGCTCTTTCATCGGGCAAATCTTGCCATTAGTCGAGCGGGTGCAGGTTCAATGACCGAGTTAGCCATGACTCAAACTCCATCGATTCTCGTGCCCTATCCATATGCTGCCGAGGATCATCAGACTCGCAATGCTAAGGTATTTGCTGATGTGGGCGCGGCACTGTTATTTTCTCAAAACCTGCTCACTTCTGAGATTTTGCAAACCAAAGTGTTGGGGTTGTTGCGATCGCCCGAAACGCTTCAACAAATGGCAACCGCAGCCGAGAAACTCGCGGTACCCAACAGTGCGGAATTGCTAGCCGCTTTAGTTAAAAATTTGATGGTTGAAAATTCCGACTCAAAGATCCATCAAGACAGCCATTGTAAAGAATCATAGAGACGACTGGATTCTGAGGTGAATTCCTTTATGATGCAATTAGTCGGGTTAACTCGGGTGAAGCCACGTACCCAATGAGGTGCGATCGCAGCATACCATTCTCATCCAGTTCCTGTTCTTCCCTTCATTAACTCAAAGGTCATAATTATGAACATCATCCAAGCGATCGGCGTTGCGGTTTCATATTTTTTTGATGGCTGCATTGAACTTTTTAGCCCTAATCATGATGATTATCCTCTGAGTGGTGTTCAGCCCTTTGAAGGAGAAAGCCCGCCCAAAAGGTCATCCATTTCAAGACCTTGGTATTAGCTTTAAAACCTGCAAACCGTTGAGGGAGAAGCCTAGGGCAAATGCATACGTTTCTTAACAATTGAGTGACAGGGGTTGGAGCTAGTGAGAAGAGAGCGTAAAATCCAGAGCCTGCCTAATTTCAAGGAGCGTTCTGTGATGATTGATGCCGCGATTATTCTGCTCAAAGAACACTTCAGTGCGCTCGATGGCTCGCGTGCTCAGCCCAGCCTTAAGCATTTGTTGCTCGCTATTGTCTTGGTGACCCTGTGGGGTGTCATTTGCGGCGCTGATACTTGGCTTGAGATTGAGAACTACGGCATCGCTAAACAAGAAGGGCTGGAAACTTTTCTGGAGCTACCCCAGGGCATCCCCTCATGCCCCCTTTGAGCGGATGTTTGCACGTTAAGGATTATTTAATTGAGGGAGGAATCCGCCATTCTGCTGTAACATTCTGCCAGCAACTGAGTGATTCTTCATGCCCCAATCCGCTTTGCCCGTCGTTAAAAACTACATTAATGGTCAATGGTGCGCCTCTACCGCCACCGAGTTTCTAGCGGTGATGAATCCTGCGACTGCCCAGGCGATCGCTCAAGTCCCTCTGTCGCCTGCCCATGAGGTTGAGCAAGCCGTTGCCGCAGCCGCGATCGCCTTCCGAACTTGGCGACGAACTCCGCCTTTGCAGCGCGTGCAGTATCTCTTCCGGCTCAAAGTATTAATGGATGAACAGTTTGAGGCTCTATCTCGCACTGTGGTGGAAGAATGCGGTAAAACTTTGGATGAAGCTCGCGGTGAAATGCGACGGGCGATCGAAAACGTCGAGGTAGCCTGTGGTATTCCCATGATGATGCAGGGCACAAATTTAGAAGATATCGCCACTGGCATTGACGAGATCATGATTCGGCAACCCCTGGGTGTCGCAGCGGCGATCGCGCCCTTTAATTTTCCAGGTATGATTCCTTTTTGGTTTATGCCCTATGCCATTGCCACGGGCAATACCTACATCGTTAAACCTTCTGAGAAAGTGCCGTTAACGATGCAAAAGTTTTTCAACTTATTGAACAATTGAACTTGCCTGCGGGCGTTCTCAATCTCGTTAACGGGGGGAAAGCAGTGGTTGATGCAATCCTCGATCATCCACAGATTCGCGCCGTTAGTTTTGTCGGTTCTACTCCCGTAGCCCGTTATATCTATAGCCGTGCTTCAGCCAAGGGTAAGCGCGTTCAGTGCCAAGGTGGCGCAAAAAATCCTGTAATCATTCTTCCGGATGCGGATCTAGACATGACCACCCGCATTACCGCCGACAGTGCCTTTGGCTGTGCCGGACAGCGTTGTCTAGCGGCTTCGTTAGCAATCACAGTTGGTGATGCTCAGGCAAGTTACACCGAGGCGATCGCCCAGGCTGCTTCGACTCGCGTGGTAGGTAACGGCTTAGACGCAGGCGTACAAATGGGTGCTGTGATTAATGCTGCCAGCAAAGCCCGCATTGAGCAACTGATTCAACTGGGAGCAGACGAAGGGGCAACGGTATTAGTAGAAGGACGATCGCCCCGCATCTCCGGCTATGAGCAAGGCTATTTTGTTCGCCCCACCATTCTGCAAAACGTTGACCCCAACAGCGAAATTGCCAAAACCGAAATTTTTGGACCGGTGCTGAGTTTAATCCAGGTAGAAACCTTGGAGGAAGCGATCGCCCTAATCAACAACGGACAATACGGCAACATGGCTTGCTTATTTACCAGCAGCGGAGCCGCCGCCCGCAAGTTTCGCTACGAAGCCGAAGCCGGCAACATTGGCATCAACATTGGGGTCGCCGCTCCCATGGCATTCTTTCCCTTCAGCGGTTGGAAAGACAGCTTTTTTGGGGATTTGCATGGGCAAGGCAGCCACGCAGTAGAGTTTTTTACCCAAACAAAAGTGGTCGTAGAGCGATGGAGTCAGAAGGATTGGTCGCGGAAGTTCTAGCTTCAACGTTAGGACACCTCAAGCACTTCAAACCTTTCAAACTTTCTTTTCAAGAAGATCCTTAATCGAGGTGCCCTTTAGCCTTCTGTTATTCATCTCGATCGCATCAGTTATCGACATCCTGTGGTCGCCCCAACGGGCGGCACCAACCCCACAATATGCGGCAGCGGACGCGGCTCAAATACACCCAAAGATTCTCCTTGGTAAACCAAATCCGTGCTGGCACCCGAATCTACCATAATTACATCTCTAAAGCCTGCCTGAGCCAACAGCTTGCCCAGCCGCACCGAATCTATCCCAACCGTTGAAATACCAACTGTCGGGCGACCTTGGTGATCGATGCCCCAAAACGCGCGATCGCGCTCAAAGTCGAAGCCATAGAGCTGACCAAACGCCGATGCGGGCTGCGGCAGGCTCTCTTTAACTAACCAACCTGCCGCCACAAAGCCATCGGTCACGCCTGGAAGTTCTGCTTGAAAACTCTCTAGGGTGTTGTGCTGCTGAGGATCAAAAGGCAAGAACTTTACCCCTTGTGGATTGATCAGCACGAGCGGACGATCTTTCAACTTAAGATTTTCACTTGGATTGCCTGGAATAAACTGTTGGGTGTTTTGACTCAATACCGGACCAATCACCACATTAGTCTCCAGACTTTCTAATGAAAAAAAACTGCCGCCCACAGCCGCCACTGCATTTGAGTGAGCCAGGATTTCGTTAATGCGGTAACGCTTATCAGAATGAATGGTGATCGGTCTGCCACCCGAAACAAAAACGAACGGAATATCTTCAAGGGTTTCGCGCCTCACCTCCATAGGAGCCTGAAGATTTAGCCGATCGCTCCAACTGGGCAACGGAGACCCCCCCATAGGCTTGAGCGATCGCTTCATCCAACTCAGAAAAACCAAACCGTTCTACCGTTAGTAAGTTATCTGATTCTCCAGCAAATTTACCATCATCGTTCCGCATAATTAACGCAGAAGTGTATCCTGCCTTCTCAACGATTGCCTCTACCCGTTCATCAAACTTTCCTTCAGGATAAACAAAGTGTTGAATGGGCAAGTTCAATGCTTTTTCTAACGTTTGTTTAGAGGTAATAATTTCTTGATCTAAAAGCTCAGCAGATTGCAGCGTTAAATCAGGATGGGTGAGGGTGTGAGAGGCGATCGTGACGAGCGGATCTTTCGCCATTTCTTCAAGCTGTGCCCAAGTGAGGCTAGAGCGCCCCAGTTTCTTGCCCACTTTAGAGGTATAAATAGCAAACGTTGCCGGGTAGCCATACTTTTTCAAAAGCGGGTAAACGTGTTCATAGTGCCCTGAATAACCATCATCAAAAGTCAGCACAATGGGTTTAGGCGGAAGAGGGATGCCTGTTTTAAGATGATTCACCAAATGATCGAGGCTAACTGGAGTTAAGCCGCTTTGTTGAATCCGCTGAAGATCTCCCTCAAACTCTTCAGGAGTAATATCAAAAAAAACTTCTTTTTCAGGCAGCACGTCATGATACATCATGACAGGCACTTTTGCAAGCCGCGCCCGGGGATGAATATTAGGAGCGGGGACGGTTGAAAGATAGGCCTTGAGCTGGGGCAACACGGTTTCAGACAAAAGGCTCGTGCTGGCATTAAGTTCTGTGCCACAGGCGAGGGGCATCTCTGCGGGCGGACTGCCGGAAGCGATCGCCTGATCGACTTTAGGGCTCAGGGAAAAGGGCGATGTCTCTAAGGAGGGATGAGGCGATCGGGCTTGACCGAGGGTCTGTTGAAAAATCGGCAGCAGTTTTAGCAACAGCGGACTTGCCAAAATTGTGAACAAAGAAGTCCAGATCAGCAGCACCGAGACTTTTCTAAAACGATGAACCCATCGAATAACAGATTCTTTTTGAAGCGCTTGAACCTTTGCCCAAGAGGACAGTTTCATAGGAGCTAGGATAGTTTACCGTCGTAGTTTTAACTGATTTTCCATCAAATGGAGCGTTTTGTAGACGACACTTTACCAGAGAATATTAGTTTCTTTAACCTCTTTCCAAAAAAATATTTCAGATGTCCGCTTCGATCCCAAACCAGCGATAATCAAAACATTCTAAAACCCTAAACGATGCGGGCAATTTCCTCCTCCAACTCCACATCCCCTAATTTCACACCCTCCGGGCTAGACGGCTACTACCACGAAGTCAAAGCCGTTATTTTGGCACGCCAAAACCCTGTCACTGGGTTAATGCCTGCCAGCACCGCCATCAACGCCCACGGCGACTACACCGACGCTTGGGTGCGCGACAATGTTTATAGCATTTTGGCAGTCTGGGGTTTGGCGTTGGCGTATCGCAAGCTAGACGACAATCAGGGCAAAGCTTACGAGCTAGAGCACAGCGTTGTCAAGCTCATGCGGGGTCTGCTCTTTGCCATGATGAGACAGGCACACAAAGTCGAGAAATTTAAAGTCACCCAGGCTCCTTTAGATGCCCTCCACGCCAAGTACGACACAGGCACAGGCGATACGGTGGTCGAGGATCATCAGTGGGGGCATTTGCAGCTTGATGCTACGTCTTTGTATCTGCTGATGTTGGCGCAAATGACCGCTTCAGGGCTACAAATCATTTTTACACTCGATGAAGTTAATTTTATTCAAAATTTGGTCTACTACATTGGGCGCGCTACCGCACCCCGGACTATGGCATCTGGGAGCGGGGCAACAAAATTAATCATGGCAACCCCGAACTTAACGCGAGTTCTGCGGGCATGGCAAAGGCGGCGCTAGAAGCCATGACTGGGCTAGATTTATTTGGTGTCCATGGCAGCCCAGCCTCGGTGATTCATGTCTTACCCGATGAAATTGCTCGGACGCGGATGACCCTAGAATCTTTGCTGCCTAGAGAATCGAGTTCTAAAGAAGTGGACGCAGCGCTGTTAAGTGTGATTGGCTTTCCGGCATTTGCCATTGAAAATTCTTCTCTGGTCGAGCGAACCCGTGAAGATGTGGTGACAAAGCTGCAAGGGCGATATGGCTGTAAGCGATTTTTGCGAGATGGGCACCAAACCGTCATTGAAGATGCGACGCGGTTGCACTATGAACCCAAGGAACTCAAGCAGTTTGAGCATATTGAGTGCGAATGGCCTTTGTTTTTCACTTACCTGATGTTGGATGCGTTATTTCGGGGCGATCGCGCTCAAGCCGACGACTACCACCAACGGCTTCAACCGCTCTTCGTCGAACAAAACGGCTTCCGGCTCCTCCCCGAACTTTACTACGTTCCCGCCGAGAAAATTGCCGCAGAACGCGCTGCCCCCGGCAGCCAAACCCGCCTCCCCAACGAAAATACCCCCCTGGTCTGGACCCAAAGCCTCTACTTGCTGGGTCAACTCATCCGAGAAGATTTTATTGCCTTGGGTGACATCGATCCGCTCGGTCGCCATCTGCGTTTAGGCAACCGCCAACCGCCCCTGGTACAAATCGCCCTTCTCAGCGAAGACGAGGCGCTGCAAACCGAGTTAGCAACCTACGGCATTACCACCCAAACCCCCAGCCAAGTTGCCCCCCTTCAGGTGCATCCCATCGGCGATCTCTCTGCCATTTACAGCCAAATTGGACGCAACGATAAGCTGGGGCTAACGGGTCGTCCGGTGCGGCGGCTGAGAAGTTTAGCGCCCTCTCGCATCTTTCGGATTCGGGGTGAGGCAGTGGTATTTCTGCCTTCCTTTCTTGACCAGCAGCAGTTTTATTTAACCCTCGACTATCACTTTTTGGTGGCACAGATTCGGGGTGAACTGTCCTACATTCAGCGACACTGGGATCAGCTAGGACGACCCACCATGACGCTATTGCTAACCCACGCCATGTTTGAGTTAGAGCGGGTTGGCACGATCGATCAATCTCCCTTACTCATTTTGCTGCGAGAGTTGCAAGAGGGAAGCTGTAGCGGGGTTGCGGTTAAGCTAGGACGATTAAATCAACTGATGCTAACCGCAGGCACCGAGCGGATAGAATTCATTCACGATTTTAATTTTGCCTCTCCCGTTCAAGATGTTGTTCCTAATTGCTATTACTTGTGCTCTGAGGTAAGCTGCAACGTTCCTCTTAGCAATACTGAGGAGTTCTTGTTGGCATACGAAACAGATGTTTATCGTTTGGTTAATCGGCTGCGCCAATCGTATAATTTGTATGAGCAAACCGATTTATTAGAAACGTTAACTCAGCTTAAAGGATTATCTTTTAACACGGGTTTAGGCGAGCCCGTGCAGAGAGTCTCAGTGGGCGACTTATTGGAAGAAGTGTATACCAAAGCCAGTCAGCTTCGGTTATGGGGCGTGATTCGACGGGCGGCAGGTTTGTTAAACAAAGTGGACTTTGGGCTGTCGGATGCGGTCACTGATATTTTGGTACGGGGTAAACAAATTGCAGTGGGAAGAGCCTACAGCGAAGCATCACTCATTACCAGTGCGATTCCAACGGGTGAAGTTTTAGAGAAAATTCGGGAGTTCTGTGGCAATGATGTGCGCGATCGCCCCCTCACGCAAGAGGTTTTAATTTACCTCAGTATCTTGCTCAAAACCGACCCATTCCTGTTTGATGGATTGCTCACCTTACGAGTCGGATATCTCATCCTCCTCCTCACCAGCGAACTAGCTAGAGAACTGAACGTCACCCCAGACGAAGCCCACGAACATCTCATGCAGCTTAGCCCCTTCGACATTAAAACCCGGCTCAGCGGAGTTTTGGCGGGCTACGATGATCTCAACCAAAATCTATTTCGGCAAGAATCGCTGCGAGTGCGGCAACAACAGGCAATTCAGTGGGTGGTACTGCCTGCCGAAGCCGAAGCCGAAGCCGAAGCTTGGTGGCAAAAACGCCAGCGCGACGGTGCGATGAACCGCGTTCCTAAGGGTTTTTACCCCAAAGTGTGGAAAGTTTTAGAACACTGCAAAGGCTTAGTGATTGGCGATAAACTCGATCGCCGTAACCGTTTAGACAGCGAGCTATTACTGGCAGAAATGACCCCCGGCGAAAAGAACTTTGCCCTTCGGATTGAACACTTGTTGAACAATATTCAAGCTCCTGAATATCATCAGGTGAACGTAGAGGCATTAATGGAATTAGCCGCGATCGCGGAACGCAACCCAGAACTACAAATTGAAGAATATATTGTCCTAGATGTTTTGATTGGTCATGCGGTGCGTCTGGCTTGGCTCGATCGCAATCCCGATTTATCCGATCAGTACACAGACTATAAAGGAGTGGCTTGGCGATCGTTCTACGAAAGCTCTCCCCATGACTGTTCTCATTACATTGCCAAAGCGCTCCGATTCCTGATGGAATTGGGTCAAGTATCTGCCTAAATTATTGGGGGAGTTGCCTCTCTGGTTCTTAAATTAAACCGATATCGTTGCGGCAAAATGTGGAGCTTTACACCTAATACTGCCAACGGTTCATCGGTCAATACTTTCTCTACCGTCCCCAACTTCTCTAAATTATTATGAGTCGTTGCCGAATCATCCACCACAGTCACCGCGCCTTCCCCCATAACCACAAACTCGTCTCCTTCCACGACCATCGCCGTATTTTCATCAATTCCAAAGCCCAGAACACTAGGTTCTAGCAGCAACGCCGACAGCAGCCGCCCTAAGCGCCCCCGCTGAGCAAAATGTTGGTCGATCACCACATTGGGCAGAAACCCCATCCCCTCTCCCATTCTGACCAAATCAGCGTGAGGGCTGCTGACAGAATTGCCATCGACAATCATTTGGTTGGGCATTATGGCGGCTCCCGCGCTGGTTCCACCGACGACAATTCCAGCGTGAAACCGTTTGCGAATCGCATCATCTAAAATCGTATCTTTAATGGCGCGGACAATGCGGGTTTGATCACCGCCTGTAAAGAAAATACCGGATGCCTGAGCGATCGCCAACAACCCCTCTAGCTTCTCTGCATCCTGGCGATCGCGCGTGTCCACAATCTGCACCTCTGCTGCACCGAGCCGCTTAAAGACACTGATATAAGTTTTCCCTGCCTCTTCTGGCTCACTCGTTGCCGCTGTTAGCACTACAATTTGAGCCGATCGCCCACCTGCCCGCCGCACAAACTCTCGCAAAATTTGGCAATCGCCCGCTCGATCCTCTGCTCCACCAATAATGACGAGTTGCTGTAGAGGTGCCATAAGCATTCCACTGTAGGTCGTGTTTATGTTAAAGCCTAATGATTGAGGTGGGCGATCGCTTTGCGTAAAAATTAATCAGTGCCGTCTGAGAAGATGATTTGGCATTGCTGAATGCAAGTATAAAAGCCCCCCAACCCCTCCAAAATTGGGGGACTTCCGAACCCTTCAAAGTCCTCCATTTTGGAGGATTTAGGGGCGAGAAAACAGTCAACTTGGATCAGTTCATAACTTTGATTCAGCAACGCCGATGATTTAAAGGTATCCAAGCGCTTTACACTCGCCCCCACCCCTCATTTTTGGGGGACTTTCGA